>NZ_CP021850.1:1261657-1577072 GCF_002896855.1 Clostridium thermosuccinogenes
TACAACCCTTTACCATGAAATAGCTTTCCGCTTGTAAAACGTGTTTTACAGATGTAAAAGGGACGCAGGATGTGGTTGATACCTTCCAGGTGCTTTTTAGAAAGGCTTCTTTAACAATTAAGTTTACTTCGCTGGAAGGTTTAAGCGCGAGTTTTGCAGTCTCCGCGAACAAGCTCAATATTGCAGCTTGTGTCAATTTCTGCTCCCGCGCAGGAAGCGAGAGACTTATTGACACTTTTTAAAAGGAGGGCAGCTTGAATGAAATACAAACTGATACTGGCTTTGGCTCTTGTTATTATGATAGTAATCGCATTCAGCCCGGCTCTGTCTTACATCACACTATCGGAAGGGAACGCGACACAGCAAAACGATAGCCCAGGGGAAGGCACAGACCACAAGACGGGCGGTGGTGATGAGGAAAAGGAAATCTCCATGCAAAAAGCCAATCCTGAATTGGGTCTTGCAGCCGGTGCTGAAAATGAGCATCTGGTTTTGTACTTCGATAACACCACGGGGGGTATCGCTGTCCGCGATAAAGCTTCAGGGAAAATGTTCTATTCCAATCCCCCGACAGCCAAGGAAGACCAGAAGACCAGTGATGAAACGAAACAGCAGCTGATGTCCCAGGTGGAGCTGGTATATAATATAAAAGGAAAGGAAGGGGACTTCAGCTTAAACAGCTATTCCCAGGCCTTGCTTCTGGAGCAGGTGAGCTGGGGAAAGATCGAGAACGGGATAAGGGTTTCCATGACAATAGGACGCGCGGAACAACGGCTTCTGCTGCCGAAACAGATCGGGAAAACCAGCTTTGAGGAAAATATACTGGGAAAGATCAAATCGGAGCGGCAAAAAAAGCAGATGCAAGCTTTTTATATCTTAAATCCCAAGGAAGAAATGCCAGGAGCTGTCGAGGATGTATATACCTTAAAAACATCTGCTAACGACAGGGATAAACGGGTGCTGGAGGAAATTGTAAAGTCCACCGGCTATACTTATGAAATGCTGGAACAGGACTATGAGGCGATTGGTTATGAGCCTGAGAAGGCTGTTTTTCCGTCCTTTTCCATGGATATTGACTATATCCTCCAAGGCAATTCTCTGACGGTCCAACTGGATGCGGGTAATATTGTGTATGATGAGGACACCTTCAATCTTGTAAGCCTTTCCCTCCTGAAATATTTCGGGGCCGGAGAGACGAGGGAAAAAGGCTGGATTTTCCTCCCGGACGGCTCGGGAACTCTGATAGGATTCAACAATGACGGCACCAAAAAGACTTTATTAACCACCGGCAAGGTATATGGAGACGACAGTGCCGTTACCAGGTTTGAGAGGGGCAGCATCAAGCAGGATTTCCGCTTCCCTGTTTTTGGGATTCACAGAGGAGATTCCACGCTGCTGGCTATAATAGATGATGGCGATGCGGTGGCGGATATAAATGGAATGATGGGAGGAATTAACCACTCCTGGAACACGGCCTATGCCAATTTTACGATTAGGAACAAGGACAAATTTATTGAAGAAAATGCCTTTGAACAGGCTCCCTGGATCATCTATGAAAAAAAGCCTTACAAAGGAAACATTACATTGAAATACTATTTCCTGGTGGGTGACGACGCCGATTATCCCGGGATGGCAAAGGCTTACCGCAATTATTTGATTGAAAAGGGCGCTCTGAAAAAAATAACCGCCGGTGACAATATACCTTTTTATCTGGAAACATTAGGGTCTATAGATATGATAGTAAGAAAGCTGGGACTGCCGATATCAACCCAGGTGCCTATCACCACCTTTGAGCAGGCGGAAGGCATGATAAACCGTCTCTCCCAGAGAGGTGTGGATAATATAAAGCTGAGGTACAAAGCCTGGTATAATGGAGGCTACTATTATACCGCCCCTTCAAAAATGAAGGTGGAGAAGGTCATAGGCGGAGCCGGAGGATTATCTGAACTGTCGAAAAAAGCTCAGGCTATGGGGGCGGAAGTATATCCGGACGTGGATTTCGTACATGTGCCTTCCTCTTCGATGTTTGATGGATTTTCTCCGAGAAAGGATTCCATAAGAAACCTGTTTCAGAAGACAGCCTTCTACGCTGAATTGGACCCGGTGGAACAGGCTTATATGAACATTATGTGGTGTATCACCCCAAACAGGATACCGGAATACTTTAATAGATTTTCAAAGGCTTACGATAAGCTGAACATCCGCTCCTTCTCATTGTCTACGCTGGGAAAGAGCCTGTATTCCGATTTCAAGAGCAATAACCAGATAAACCGCCAGGAGGCCAAGGATTATTTTGTGAAAGTGTTGAAGGCAGCTTCCGAAAAATATGAAAATATCATATCGGATTATGGGAATGCTTACATTTATCCCTATGCCGACCATCTGCTGAACCTTCCGGAGGAGGACAGCTCCTTCCTCATATCCGATAAGCAGGTGCCTTTCATACAGATTGCTTTGCATGGCTACATTCCGTATGCAGGCCAGGCATTGAACCTTGCCAACGAAGTAAGGCCGGCGATGCTTAAAGCCATAGAATACGGAAATGGTGCATATTTTGTGCTGAACCATGGAGAAGACAGCATCCTTAAGGCAGCCGGAGTATACAACCAGCAGGGATCCATGAATTTCAGCTACTGGGAGGAAGAAGCTGCCGACATCTATGCCCGGATGAACGAGGCGTTAAGGGATGTGCAGGACCAGGCGATCACGGATCATAAAGAAGTTGCCGACCAGGTGTTTGTGACAACCTACGAAAACGGCAAATCGATCATCGTAAACTATAGCAGCCAAAAGGCGTCTTTTAAAGGGGTAACTGTACAGCCTCTGGACTTCGCAGTTATAAAGGACTGATAGGAGAGGAGGATTAGATTATATGAAAGAGATATCCGTAAAAACAATCAAAAAGAAAAGACGGAGGCTTTCCATGGAGCAAAAAAGGGATCTGAAAGGATGGATATTTGTCAGTCCGTTTGTATTGGGTTTTCTTGTATTGTTCCTATGGATATTTATAGATTCCTTTAGATTCAGTTTCATGAATGTCCAGCTGCAATCCCAGGGCGGCTACACCACCACCTTTATCGGATGGAAAAACTATCTTAAAATGCTGACCATTGATCCGGATTTTAACCGGCAGCTTATCGGTTCCGTACAGGATATGCTGCTGGATACCCCGATTATTGTCATGTTCAGCCTTTTTATTGCGGTGGTGCTAAATCAGAAGATGAAGGGGCGCACCTTTTTCAGGGCTGTGTTTTTCATTCCTGTTATCCTTGCCACAGGGATTATAGAACGGGCGGATATGAGCAATTCCATCATGAATGCATATCAGAACATTCAGGGGATAGATACGGGCATGGCACAGCTGCATGAAGCAACGACCGAGCTGTTTTCCAGGCGAGAGCTGGTATTCTATATGCAGAGGATTTTCGATTTCAGCCCAACGCTGATGAATATGACTGTTGGCGCGGCAAGCAACATTTACAGCGTGGTTAATAATTCCGGGGTGCAAATTTTGATTTTCCTGGCCGGGCTGCAGGCTATTTCTCCTTCCATATATGAGGCTGCCTACATGGAGGGATGCTCAGGCTGGGAGTGCTTCTGGAAAATAACTTTTCCGATGATCAGTCCTCTAATACTGGTCAATGTCATTTATTCCATCGTCGATTCCTTCACCGGAAGCAGCAATCAGGTAATGAACAGCATAACAGCATCGATGAGGGGTGGACAGTATGGGGAAGCTGCAGCCAAAGCGTGGATGTATTTCCTGGTAGCGGCGGTTTTCATAACTTTGATCAGCTTCGTTGTAAGCCGGTTTGTATTTTATCAGAATAAGGAGTGAGGATATGCGCGTAGTACAAACTTCCAGGCCAGCTGTAATTAAAGGGGATCTATCCCGGATGAAAAAAGTCAGCCGTAAGCTTATTCATAAATACTTCAATCAGTTTTTCTTAAGAAGGCTTGTGGGGATGGTAATGCGGTACCTCCTTCTTATAGGGCTTTCCTTTCTCATATTGTATCCGTTGATAGTCAAACTGACCAACACCTTTATGAGTGAGCATGACCTGATTGATGGTACGGTCCGCTTCATACCCAGGAACTTCACCCTGTTCAATTATCAGAAAGCAATAGAGCATACGAAATTCTTTGAAGGGCTTAAGAATACATTTTTAGTGTCCTTCCTCTGCGGTGTGCTTCAGATGTTTGTTTGCACGGTTATCGGGTATGGCCTGGCGAGGTTCAAGTTTAAAGGAAGGAACATTGTGTTTGCTTTGGTGGTATTTACGATATTGGTACCTCCTCAGACCTACATGATTTCTCTTTATATGAAGTTCCGATTCTTTGATGTATTTGGAATAGTAAAAGCAATAACCGGCAATACGGTCCGGCTGCTGGATACTTACTGGCCTATGGCAATTCTGTCTCTGACTGGCTTTGGATTTAAGAACGGTTTATACATACTGATAATGAGGCAATATTTCAAAGGCATGCCCAAGGAGCTGGAGGAAGCTGCTTATGTGGATGGATCCGGTTTGTTCCGCACCTTTACCACCATCATCCTGCCGCTGTCTTTATCCATGATGGTGACCATTTTCCTGTTTGCCTTTTCATGGCAATGGACGGATATTTTCTATTCCTCCATGTTCTTCAGCCGTATAAACCTTTTGTCCAATGCCCTGATGGTAGGCTTTGAAGGAATGATGCTGCCGGGCAGGACTTTGGGACTCAAGACGGGTCAGCCATTGACATCAACGCTGACCAATACCATGTCCCTGATGGTCATAGCACCCTTGCTCATAATCTACATATTCGCCCAGAGGAGGCTTGTGGAGGGTATCGAGCGAAGCGGCATAGTGGGATAATGCAAGTAATGATGAGATGGAGGTAAAAGCTTGAAATTAAAAAATGCTGTAATTGTACTGCTGGCATCAGCCGTATTTGTCATGGGCTGCAGCATGCAGACCGACGGCGGAAGGAACGGTAATGCCGGAAATGGGACTTTAAGTGCCGGTGAAAATCCGAAAAGTGAAACAGGTACAAGCTCTGTTGACGAAAACGGCGAAAAGGTTGGGAATAGTGATTATATTATAAAAGAAGAAAATGATGAGAAAGGGGCAGGAATGCCGATGGATATCAGAAACAAAAGCTATAGCGAACAAGCTGAATGGGCGCAAGAGATGCTCAAAAAGTACTACTGGAATGAATCCGAAAGGTTTATGAACAACACCTATCCTTCTGACAAGGATAACGGTCATCTAAACTACTGGTGGAAGGCCCATGCGGTTGATGCCATGATGGATGGGTATGAGAGAACCGGGGAAAAGAGATATACCGACATGGCTGAGCAAATTGTGAAAGGCATTATATGGAGGAACGGTTCCCTTTACAATGAATTTTACGATGACATGGAATGGCTGGCATTGTCGGCGCTAAGGCTTTATGATGCTACCGGCGACGAAACGATAAAGAATTATGTTTTGAAGCTGTGGGAAGAAATCAAGAAGGCGTGGTGGGAGGATGAATTGGGCGGTATGGCCTGGAAAAAGAATGATGACAACAGGAATACCTGCTCAAATGGTCCTGCGGCCATTCTTGCCGCAAGATTGTATACCCGGTTTGGGGATGAGGAAAACCTGGAATGGGCCAGGAAAATCCATGCATGGCTCAAGAAAAACCTTGTGGACCCTGAGAGTGGAATAGTATGGGACGGCCTGGCGGTAAAGCAGGACGGCACTGTGGAAGTAAATAAAAGCTGGCTGTTCACTTACGGCCAGGGTACTTATTTGGGAGCAGGGGTGGAGCTTTATAAGGCAACCGGTGAAGAGCAGTATCTTAGGGATGCGGAAAAAACGGCTGCCGCCGCTTTAGACAAGCTCGTCAATTTCTCGTCAGGTATATTGAAGGATGAAGGCCAGGGAGATGGAGGCTTGTTTAAAGGAATACTGATAAGATATCTGGTGAACTTGTATGAAGTAAACAGGGATGAAGCCATAAAAGAAATGATATATCATAATACCGATTCTCTGGTAAACATATCCTATTCCGACGGTTTGTTCGGAACCTCTTGGGATAAGCGGCGCCCGATGCCCCTCGACCTTTCCACTCAGCTCAGCGGTGTATTCCTGGTTGAAGGCGCGGCAAAAATCGATAGAATGGAAAACAAATAACGGTATCCTTTAGCAAATATCAAAGGAATTCAAAGGCGGTTTGAACCGGATGACAGTAGCCGGCTCAAGCCGCTTTTTACTGCCTGAGAAAAATATTCTATTCACAAATGGATGGGTATGTTATAATATATCGATGATAAAATATCAAGCTCCAGAATAATTATCGGTTATAATAGATACAATCACCATTGATGAATTAACTGGCACAACAAATTGATTCATTATATGTTTATTGAATTTTTACTGATTTAATATACGTTTTGCAGCGGAGGATATTTGAATGGCAAGTGAAAGACAAAGGAAGATAAGGAATTTTTGCATCATAGCGCATATTGATCACGGCAAATCAACCCTGGCTGACAGGCTTATACAGATGACGGGAGTCCTGTCGGACCGGGAGATGGAAGAACAGGTTCTGGATAATATGGATATCGAAAGGGAGCGGGGAATCACCATAAAGGCCCAGTCTGTGCGTATGCGGTACAAAGCGGAGGACGGGGAGGAATATATATTCAATCTTATTGATACCCCCGGGCATGTCGATTTCAATTATGAGGTGTCAAGAAGCATTGCAGCCTGCGAAGGAGCAATACTGGTGGTTGACGCTGCCCAGGGAATTGAAGCCCAGACACTGGCAAACGTATATCTCGCGTTGGAGCACAATCTGGAGATAATGCCGGTGATAAATAAGATAGACCTGCCCAGTGCACAGCCTGAAGTTGTAAAGAAGGAAATAGAGGATGTCATAGGCCTCGATGCCAGCGACGCACCATTGATATCGGCCAAAAACGGAATAAATATAGAAAGCGTCCTGGAAAACATTGTATACAAGATTCCATGCCCTGAAGGGGACGAGGATGCTCCTTTGAAGGCGCTGATATTTGACTCCTATTACGACAGTTACAAGGGTGTTATCGCCTTTGTGAGAATAAAGGAAGGCAGAGTAAAGACTGATGACAGGATAAGAATGATGTCCACCGGAAGGGAATTCCAGGTAACCGAAGTCGGTTATTTCAGACCGGGTTCCCTTATGCGTTGTGACGAACTGCTGGCAGGCGATGTCGGCTATATAGCAGCCAGCATCAAGAATGTAAGGGATACAAGGGTGGGAGACACCATCACTCTTGCGGACAACCCGGCAAAAGAGCCCCTGCCTGGCTATAAAAAAGCGAATTCCATGGTTTTCTGCGGCATATATCCTGCTGACGGAGCAAAATACGATGATTTGAGGGATGCTCTGGAGAAACTGCAGTTGAACGACGCTTCCCTTACTTTTGAACCCGAAACGTCGGTAGCGCTGGGTTTCGGCTTCAGATGCGGCTTCCTGGGACTGCTCCATATGGAAATAATACAGGAGAGATTGGAAAGGGAGTACAATCTTGATCTGGTGACTACGGCACCAAGTGTTGTCTACAGGATAACCAAGACCAACGGAGATGTGTTGATGATAGACAATCCCACCAATCTTCCACCTGCTGTTGAGATAGATAAAATGGAAGAGCCTGTGGTAAAGGCCAGCATAATGACCCCTACGGAGTATGTCGGCAATATCATGGATTTATCCCAGGAACGCCGGGGCGTATTCAAGGATATGAAATACATCGATGAGAAAAGGGTAATGCTCACTTATGAGATACCTTTGAATGAGATTATATATGATTTCTTTGACACCCTGAAATCGAGGACGAGGGGTTATGCTTCCCTCGACTATGAGCTCATAGGATACAAGGAATCTGATCTTGTAAAACTGGATATTCTAATAAACGGAGAACCGGTTGACGCTCTTTCCTTTGTAGTGCATTCTGAAAAGGCCTACTCCAGGGGAAGGAGAATAGCAGAAAAGCTTAAGGATTCAATACCGAGGCAGCAGTTTGAAATCCCGATACAGGCATGCATTGGAGGCAAGATTATAGCCAGAGAGACCGTAAGAGCATACAGGAAGGATGTCCTGGCTAAATGCTATGGCGGTGACATAACCCGTAAGAAGAAGCTTCTTGAAAAGCAAAAAGAAGGAAAGAAGAGAATGCGCCAGGTAGGAAGCGTGGAAGTTCCGCAAGAGGCCTTTATGAGCGTGTTGAAGCTGGATACGTGACGTGATGGCGAAAGCAAATGAAATTGGCAACTAAAGCAGAATATTAAATTCACAAAGGGGCACCCGATGAGGTTGCCCTTTATAATTAAGAAGGAGATTTTATGGGGACGGAAACCAAAAAGATAAGTTTATATATTCACGTGCCTTTCTGCAAGGCAAAATGCTATTATTGCGATTTTAACTCCTTCGCAGGCATGTCGGGCCGAATTGCACCCTATTTCAAAGCCCTTCTTGGAGAAATTGAGCTCTATGGAGAGCGTTTGAAGGGCTATGGCATAAAGACGATTTTCATAGGAGGGGGAACCCCCAGCTTTGTTGATGCTGAATATATATCAGCTGTTGCAGAGTCTTGCAGAAAGCATTTTGATTTGCTGGAAGATGCTGAAATAACTATTGAAGCAAATCCCGGCACGCTGAGCTTTGAGAAGCTGGCAGCCTACAGGAGCATGGGAATCAACAGGCTGAGCATGGGCTTGCAGGCGTGCCAGGATGATATTTTAAAGAGCATAGGCAGGATACATAAATACCAGGAATTTGTGGAGAACTTCCAACAGGCTAGAAGGGCAGGCTTCTCCAATATAAATGTGGATTTGATCTTCGGGCTTCCGAACCAGACTCTGGAGGACTGGAAGGAAACCCTTGATAAGGTTGCCGGCCTTGAACCGGAGCATATATCCTGCTATAGCTTGTCCATTGAAGAGGATACTGTATTTGGCGATAGGCTGAAAGCCGGCGAGCTCAAACCCGCCGATGATGAATTGGACCGCAGAATGTACCATATGGCAAAGGATATGCTGACCAGTTATGGTTATGGGCATTATGAAATATCCAATTTTGCCAAATCCGGCTTCGAATGCCTGCACAACCTGACATACTGGAAGGCGGAGGAGTATGCCGGACTGGGAGCAGGAGCCCATTCCTACCTGGATTCGGTGAGATTCAATAATGTTTATTCCGTCGAAGACTATATAGATTGCATATCCCGAGGGACCCTTCCGGTGGAGGACGAACATCCGCTGGATGCGGAGGAAAAAATGTCCGAATTCATGATGCTGGGGTTCAGGCTGATTGGCGGTATAAGCATAACAGAGTTCATGCAAAGGTTCGGCTCCGACGTATATGCTTTATTCGGAAATAAAATTAAGATGCTGGAAAACAAAGGATTGATTGAGGTTATAGGAGATTGCATCAAACTTACTGATTCAGGTCTCGATCTTGCAAATCAGGTTTTCATGGAGTTCATATAAGCGCAGCCTGCATAAATAGGCCAGCCTGAACAAATAATATCCGTGAATTCTGGTAATTGTAAATTTTCAAATACAGGAACAAATCTCTTGACAAAGATATGCTAAGGTGGTATTTTTAAAGTATATTAGCACTCGGCTTGCTAGAGTGCTAACAAGAGGGGTGTTAATGATGTTATTAGATGATAGGAAGATGCGAATTCTCCGCGCTATTATCGACGACTACATCAACACTGCGGAACCTGTAGGTTCAAGGACAATTGCCCGAAAGCATGAGCTGGGGTTGAGTTCTGCCACTATACGAAATGAAATGGCTGATCTGGAGGAAATGGGCTATCTGTCACAGCCGCATACGTCAGCAGGTAGGATACCTTCTGATAAAGGTTACAGGTTTTATGTGGATCAGTTGATGGAAGTGAGACAACTTACTCCAGCGGAGATAGAGAGCATACGGAGCACCATGGAGGTAAGAATAAATGAATTAAGTCAGCTTATAAGGCAGGCTGCCGCAGCTATGTCCCAACTGACAAAATATACGTCGGTAGCTGTCACCTCTCACAAGAAGAAAAGCATGATAAAAGCTGTACAGGTTGTTCCAATTGAGTCCGGCAAGGCGCTGGTTATAGCTGTTACAAACACAGGCACAGTCAGGAATGAGATCATAAGGATATCGGAGAGTACAACTCCTGACTTTTTGAATAGAATGTCAAATATGCTGAATGATAAAATCAGCGGTTTGACGGTGGGAGAAATCAATTTGCCTTTGTTGAACGATTTTTCACATCTGCTCGGATTGCCGGATGACCAGGTGTCACCCATATTGACCGGCATTCATGACTGCATTAAGCAGATTGACAGCCCTAACGTTTACCATGAAGGGGCTATAAATATATTTAATTTTCCGGAGTTCAGAGATATTGTCAAGGCGAGGGAATTTTTGCACATTCTGGACGAAAAGGAACTATTGTTTAATCTGCTGAATGACAATACCGGAAGTAATGAGATCACCATTCGTATTGGAACAGAAAATGAGCTGGAAGAGATTAAAGACTGCAGCCTGATAAGCGCTACTATTAGCTTTAACGGTATGGAACTGGGATCGATAGGCATATTGGGTCCCACGAGGATGGAATATCCGAGGGTTGTGTCTTCAATGAGCTTCATACAAAAGAAGATAAACAGGGAGATAAAAAAGCTCTTTGGAGAGAGTGACGACAGTAAAGACACATATTAGTTCAACTATTTATTAAAGAATGAAGCATTAAATGTTAAGTGTGATTATACCTGCTTTTAATGCTTCATTCTTAACTACTCATTAATCTCAGTTGCATCCGGCACGGGTGCGCGGACTAAAACAGGAGGTTGTAAGCGTAAAATGGAACAGCAAAAAGATCCACAGGATATCCTGAACAATGAGGTGTCCGGCAACAGTGGAAATGAGGAAGTACAAAAGGAAAATAACAATGCTGCAGGCCAGGAAGCTCAAGAAGTCCAATTGGAAACAGATTCCGAGGTAAAGACGGATCCTGAGGAGAATGCAAATTCCGAAGCTAAGGGGGATTCCGGGAGCAATGAGGAGCTGGAGGCTTTAAAGGCTAAGCTTAAGGAGCAGAGCCAAAAGTGCGATGAGTACTTTAGCAGGATGCAAAGGCTGGCAGCGGAATTTGACAATTACAAAAAAAGGACCGCCAAGGAAAAGGAATCGTTATATCTGGAAACAGTTGCAGATGTCGTGGCAGTGTTTCTGCCGGTTGCGGACAATCTTGACAGGGCTTTAAAGGCCGCGGAAGACAGCAGCGACCAGTCCCTTAAGGAAGGGGTGCAGCTTGTTCACAGACAGATGATGGATGTGCTAAAAAGCCTGGGTGTGGAAGAGATTAAGAGTGTGGGAGAGAAATTCAATCCCGATTTACATAATGCGGTAATGCACGTTACTGATGATTCGGTAGGCGAGGGAATTATAGTAGAAGAATTCCAGAAGGGTTATATCATAAAGGACAAGGTTGTTCGCTATAGCATGGTAAAGGTAGCTAACTAATTTTTTGAGTGAAAGAAATCATGATATGAAGCCCCGGAGGGGGTCAAACCATTTATGTCAGCTCGGAAATAGCTATAAAAATTTTATATATATTCAGGTGAAATACTTAGGAGGTAAAATTTATGGCAAAGGTAATAGGTATAGATTTAGGTACCACTAACTCGTGTGTAGCGGTTATGGAAGGTGGAGAACCGGTTGTTATCCCAAATTCTGAAGGAAGCAGGACAACTCCTTCAGTTGTTGCATTCTCAAAAACCGGGGAAAGACTGGTTGGTCAGGTAGCAAAAAGACAAGCTATTACAAATCCCGAGAGAACTATCATTTCTATAAAAAGGGATATGGGAACCGATAGAAGGATAGATATTGATGGTAAGAAATTTACTCCCCAGGAGATTTCCGCTATGATACTGCAAAAGCTCAAGGCTGATGCAGAAGCTTATCTCGGCGAAACCATTACTCAAGCGGTAATAACGGTTCCTGCATATTTCAGCGACTCCCAGAGGCAAGCCACCAAGGATGCCGGCAAAATAGCAGGGCTGGAAGTGTTGAGAATAGTGAATGAGCCTACAGCAGCAGCTCTTGCGTATGGCCTTGATAAGGAGCATGACCAGAAGATAATGGTTTATGACCTGGGAGGAGGTACATTTGACGTATCGATTCTGGAAATAGGCGACGGCGTCTTTGAGGTTTTGGCTACAAATGGTAACAACAGGCTGGGCGGAGACGATTTCGACCAGAGAATTATAGATTATCTTATAGAGACATTTAAGAAGGAAAACGGCATAGATCTGAGCACTGATAAAATGGCTCTCCAAAGATTGAAGGAAGCTGCTGAAAAAGCGAAGATAGAGCTTTCAGGCGTTACTACCACAAATATAAATCTTCCTTTTATCACTGCTGATGCTACTGGGCCGAAGCATCTGGACATGACTTTGACCAGGGCAAAATTTGAAGAGTTAACTGCCGATCTTGTGGAAAAGACTATGGTACCGACAAGACAGGCACTGCAGGATGCAGGATTGACCCCCGATAAGATTGACAAGGTATTGCTGGTAGGTGGTTCTACAAGAATTCCTGCGGTACAGGAGGCAGTTAAAAAGTACCTTGGCAAGGAGCCTTTCAAGGGAATCAACCCTGATGAATGTGTTGCCATCGGAGCTGCTATACAGGCTGGCGTACTTACAGGAGAGGTCAAGGATTTGCTTCTGTTGGATGTAACTCCGCTGTCTCTTGGTATTGAAACCTTAGGTGGAGTATTTACCAAGCTGATCGAAAGAAATACAACAATACCTACAAAGAAGAGCCAGATATTCTCCACTGCAGCCGACGGACAGACCAGCGTTGAAATCCATGTGCTCCAGGGCGAAAGGGAAATGGCTGCATACAATAAAACTCTGGGAAGATTCCAGCTTACTGGAATTCCACCAGCTCCGAGGGGTGTTCCTCAGATAGAAGTTACCTTTGATATTGATGCCAACGGTATCGTGCATGTATCAGCCAAGGATCTTGGAACCGGAAATGAGCAGAAGGTTACTATTACTGCTTCCACAAATCTCTCCGACGAAGAGATTGATAGGGCTGTTAAAGAAGCAGAAAAATATGCTGCAGAAGACAAGAAGAGAAAAGAAGAAGTGGAAATCAGGAATAACGCCGATTCCATGGTATACCAGTCGGAGAAGACATTGAAGGATCTTGGAGATAAGCTCAGTGCCGATGATAAGGCAAAGGTGGAAGCAGAAATCAATAAAGTTAAGGATGCTCTGAAAGGAACGGATACCGAAGCTATAAAGAAAGCGACAGAAGCTCTTACACAAGCATTCTATGATATTTCCGCCAAGATATACCAGCAGAATCCCGGCGCTCAGGGCGCAGGATTTAATCCTGGAGCAGGCGCAAATCCGGGAAGTGCAGCGGGTGGCAGTGATAATGTATATGATGCGGACTACAAGGTTGTAGATGACGACGATAAAAAATAAATAAAAAGATGATGCCGATATAAAATGCGGTTTCGGCGCTTGAAAGGCGAAAAACCTATTTATCAAAGGCAAGAAGAATGCTGTAAGCTTAAGAAAATAAGCCAAAGTCATGGAAATGGCATTGGCTTATTTTTAAGTTTGCTGATAAATTTACCGATGCGTCAGCTTAGTCGGTATTTCAATTGAAGTTTTAAATGGTATATTGTGATATAATGATACGGGTATTTTTGCACAATATTTAACTGGATGGATTGGACCTTTGTGCTGGTGAGCCGGGTATGCTGCAATACCTGCTCACCGGCACAAAGATAAGCTTAATACCGTTATTGGATTGGAGTTGATTGGATGGCAAACAAGCGGGACTATTATGAAGTCCTTGGAGTTGACAAAAATGCATCCGACGCAGATATAAAGAAGGCTTACCGAAAGCTTGCGAAAAAATATCATCCTGATGTAAATCCGGGAGATAAGGAAGCTGAGGCTAAGTTTAAAGAAATAAATGAAGCCTATGAAGTTTTGAGTGATTCCCAGAAAAGGGCGCAGTATGACCAGTTCGGGCATGCAGGTATGGACCCCAACAACGGCTTTGGTGGCTTCGGTGGCGGCTTCGGTGGCTTTGGCGATTTTGATTTTGGCAGTGTGGGAGATATTTTTGAGACCTTCTTCGGCGGAGGCGGCTTTGGCGGAAGATCAAGAAGCAGGACCGGCCCGCAGAAAGGCGCCGATTTAAAATACTCGATGGAGATTTCCTTTGAGGAAGCAGCCTTTGGTGTGGAAAAAGAGATAAAGGTTAACCGCATGGAGAACTGCAAAACTTGTGGAGGCACCGGTTCAAAGCCAGGAACATCACCGGTTACATGCAAGCACTGCAACGGCACAGGACAGGTTCAGTACAAGCAGAGTACGCCTTTCGGGCAGTTTGTCAATATTAAAACCTGTGATGTATGCCATGGGGAAGGCAAAATCATAGTCAACCCTTGCAGCGCATGCAATGGAAAAGGTAAGGTCAGGAACACGGTGAAGGTAAAGATCAAAGTGCCTGCAGGCATTGACAATGGACAGACGATATCCTTGAGGGGAGAAGGCGAACCGGGTGTAAGAGGAGGTCCGGCAGGAGACCTGTTCATAACGATAAGAGTGCGTCCTCATCCGTTGTTCCAGCGTCAGGGCAATGATGTCATCTGCGAAATACCCATAACCTTTGTGCAGGCGGCTCTTGGTGCCGAGCTGGAAGTACCTACCCTGGACGGCAATGTGAAATATACTGTGCCTGAGGGAACTCAAACCGGTACCGTATTCAGGCTCCGTTCAAAGGGAATACCTTATTTAAGAGGCAGCGGCCGGGGAGACCAGTATGTCAAGGTCCACGTGGAGGTTCCGAAGAAGCTGAACGAAAAGCAGAAAGAGCTGCTGAGACAGTTTGCGGAGTTGAGCGGAGATGAAAACCATGAGCAAAGAAAAGGTTTTTTTGATAAAATGAAGGATGCCTTGGGAATGTAGGATAAAATAGACGGAGGATGCACATGAAGTGGAATGAGATAAAAATTAAGACTACCGAGGAAGCATACGACGCAATCTCGGAGATGCTCACCTCGATAGGCTCCGGAGGTGTGGCCATCGAGGACCCCAATGAGATAAAAAGGGAAATTGAGAAACCTAATACTCTGGATTATGCCGATGATGAGTTTTTAAATTCATTAGGAGAGGACATAATAATAAAAGCATATTTTCCTGAAGACAGAAATATTACAGAACTGGTTGGATTGATAAAGGAAAAGCTGAATTTTATTTCGGAGTTTCTCGATGTCGGAGAGGGCTACCAGGGATACAGGGAAATGAATGAGCAGGATTGGGCGAATGAATGGAAAAAGTACTATAAGCCCGATTATATTACCAGCAGCATAGTTATAAAGCCAACCTGGGAGCAATATACGAAAAAAGGCAGCGAACTGGTCATTGAGCTGGACCCGGGGATGGCTTTCGGGACCGGTTCCCATGAGACCACCCGCATGTGTGCCCAGCTTCTTGAAAAGTACGTAAAAGAGGGTGACAGGGTTATCGACGTGGGGTGCGGCACCGGGATACTGTCGATAATTTCTGCAAAGCTGGGAGCAAGCTATGTTGCTGCTGTTGATATAGACAGCGTGGCGGTCAAGGTGGCCAGGGAGAATTGCAGAATCAACCATGTGGAAGAAACCATCGACGTATCTGAGGGAGTGCTGACGGATGTCGATATCGAGGAGCAAAAAGCCGATGTCATAGTGGCCAACATAATCGCCAGTGTGATTGTTGACATTGCGGAGGCAGTTCCAAGATATATAAAGAAGGGTGGATATTTCATAACTTCCGGCATAATAAAGGAGAGAAAGCAGGAGGTTATAGATGCATACACCGGCAGAAATTTCGTACCGGAAGAAGTAATAGAAACTGGTGAATGGGTGGCGATGGCGTTCCGATGCCTAGATTCTTTGTAGACAAAAGCAATGTGACGGCAGATTCCGTTAATATCACGGGGGATGATGTCAATCATATCAAACGTGTTCTGAGGCTGAGGCCTGGTGAAATCATAACTGTCAACGACTTAGACGGTACGGATTACCAGGTAAAGCTCGAAAGCTTTGACGAAGAAAGCATATATGGGAGCATTATAAGCTCCTGCCCCAATACAACGGAATCCATGCTTGATATAACATTATTCCAGGGACTGCCTAAGTCCGACAAGATGGACTTGATAATACAGAAAAGCGTTGAGCTGGGTGTTAAGAAAATCGTACCGGTTTTGACTGAAAGGACGATTGTAAAAATATCCGGTGAAAAGGATGCGCGCAATAAAGTTGTCCGATGGCAGAGAATTGCCCTGGAGGCGGCAAAACAGTGCAACAGGGGTTTTATCCCACAGGTGGTCGCTCCGGTGGATTTTGATGAGGCTTTGAAGATGGCGGCAGAAGCCGAACTGGGTATAATACCTTATGAGAAGGAAGAGGAAGCCAGGATGAAAAGTCACCTGAAAAGTGGAATCCGGACGGTTGCCGTGATGATAGGACCGGAAGGAGGGTTTTCTGAAGGAGAGGTGCAAAGGGCAATTGATGCAGGAATAAAGCCCGTAACCCTCGGACCCAGAATTTTGCGGACGGAGACAGCCGGCATTGTGGCACTGTCGATAATAGGGTATGAGATAGGTGATATATGACAATTTCAATCCCTATATCCGCATATATAGAAAAACGGAGCAAACAATAGAAAACAGGAAAAAAATTAATAAAAACTTCCTATATCGCATTTATTTTATTTTAAGTTGTGTTATAATATTAGAAAATTAGTTTGATGTTGGTAGTATTAAAATTAGATCGCTGTTCAGGCACAGCGTGCAGGTTTAAAGAATAATAAAATGAGTGAAGCCAAAAATTTATTTAATTTATAGCTTTGCCCATTTTAAATCCATAAAGAGGATGGCTGTTGACATGATAAAGAGCATGACTGGATTCGGCAGAGGGGAAAAGCGCGAAGACGGTAAGGAGTTTGTTGTTGAGATAAAGACGGTTAACCATAGATACAGTGATATTTACATAAAAATTCCCCGGCAGATTTCCTTCCTGGAAGACAGGGTAAGGGATGTTGTCTCAAAGAGAATATCGAGGGGCAAGGCCGATGTATTCATTTCGTATGATAACTATGGGGAAGACTCAAGGAAAGTAATTTTCGATGAAGCTCTGGCCAAGGCATATTTGAATGCGGTTGAACAACTTAGGGATAAATACGGCCTCAAAGATGATATATCGGTGTCATTGATATCCGGTTTTCCCGATGTTCTCAGAGTTGAAAAGGAAGAGGAAGATGCCGAAAAGCTGTGGGAGCTGCTGGGTGAAGCCGTAGAAAATGCTTTGGACGCGTTGGTTTCGATGAGGGAAATCGAAGGACAGGAATTAAAAAAGAATGTCCTGGAAAAAGCCGACTGCATAGAAGGCATACTGGCGGAGATCACCAAACGCGCACCCAATGTCGTTTATGAATATAAAAAGAGGCTGGAAAACAGGATAAAGGAACTCTTGGATCAGCAAACTGTGGATGAGAGCAGGATAGCGATGGAGGTTGCGATTTTTGCCGACAGATGCAGCATCGATGAAGAGCTGGTGCGCCTTGGCAGCCACATCAATCAGCTGAGGGAAACCTTTAACTTGGAACAGCCGGTAGGAAGAAAACTGGACTTTTTGCTCCAGGAAATGAACAGGGAGATTAATACGATAGGCTCTAAAGCAAGTGACCTCGAGATAACCAGGTATGTTGTGGAAGTAAAGAGTGAGCTTGAAAAAATAAGGGAACAAATACAGAATATTGAGTAAATGCCATAACACAGGGAGGTAGGCTTATGAAATTAATTAATATTGGATTTGGCAACATAGTATCGGCCAGCAGACTGGTAGCAATTGTGAGCCCTGAGTCCGCTCCGATAAAGAGAATAATTCAGGAAGCAAGAGAAAGAGGAATGCTTATAGATGCAACTTACGGAAGGAGAACAAGAGCAGTTATAATAACGGACAGCGATCATATAATCCTGTCGGCGGTACAGCCGGAAACAGTTGCCCACAGGCTGAATGATGCAAAAGAAGCTGAAGCAGAACCAATAGATGATATAATTGAAGATGGTGAATAGGAGGAGCCAGATGTCGCGTGAAGGTTTGCTGGTTATAGTGTGTGGTCCGTCGGGTGTAGGAAAAGGGACCATACTTTCTGCGCTTAAAGAAAGAAACGGCAATATCAGATACTCTATTTCCGCTACTACCAGGAGTCCCAGGCAAGGTGAGGAAGACGGGGTCAATTATTTCTTTAAGACTCGGGAAGAGTTTGAAGAAATGATAAAGAACGATGAGCTTATTGAGTGGGATGAATACTGTGGTAATTTTTACGGCACACCACGAAGCTATGTGGAGCAGACCATTAAGCAGGGATATGATGTTATCCTGGAGATCACAGTGGAAGGTGCTTTGAATATAAAGAAAAAATATCCCGATTGCGTTTCGATATTTTTGCTGCCGCCGTCCTTTGCTGAATTAAGAAGGCGTATAGTAGGCAGGGGTACGGAAAGTGATGAAATAATAACAAAAAGGCTGGAAGCAGCGCGAAAAGAAATAGAACAGGTAGACAAATATGATTATGTTGTCATCAACGATTACGTTGAGAAAACGGCAGACAGCCTTAACTACATACTGCATTCCGAAAAGCTGAAATACACTAGGAATACTGATGTTTTGCAAAGAATTGGCATGAAGGATTAATCCATATATTTTGTCTTATTTGTTAGGGAGGTTGATTATTATGATGATATATCCGCCAATTAATGAATTATCAGACAAAGTTGACAGCAGGTATACCCTGGTGGTGGAAACCGCAAAAAGGGCAAGGCAATTGGTTGACGGATCGCCAAAGCTTACAAAGTTTAATTCCGATAAGCCGGTTACAATAGCTATACATGAGATTTATGAAGACAAAATAACGTATGTGCGTACCAAGGACGGAATTAAATGAACGAATTAAGTTTAAATGATTAAGGGAGGACAAAGTAGTGGCAGTAGAAAAAACAATGGAAAAAATAGTTGCGTTGGCAAAAAACAGAGGTTTTGTTTATCCGGGATCGGAAATATACGGCGGATTGGCTAACGCATGGGATTATGGCCCGCTGGGGGTAGAATTGAAGAACAATGTTAAAAAGGCATGGTGGAAGAAGTTTGTCCAGGAGAGCCCATACAATGTCGGTGTGGATTGTGCAATTCTGATGAATCCTCAGGTTTGGGTTGCTTCGGGGCATGTAGGCGGATTCAGCGACCCTCTGATAGACTGTAAGCAATGTAAAACCCGTCACAGAGCTGACAAACTGATAGAGGACTGGAACAAGGAGAATAATATAAATCAGCCTGTGGACGGATGGACTAATGAACAGTTGATCGGGTACATAAAGGAAAAGGGAGTAAAATGCCCTGATTGCGGCTCAACTAATTTTACCGACATCAGGAAGTTCAATCTCATGTTTAAAACCTTCCAGGGTGTAACGGAGGATTCAAAAGCCGAGATTTATCTAAGGCCTGAGACGGCACAGGGTATTTTTGTCAACTTCAAGAATGTGCAAAGGACTACAAGGAAAAAGATTCCTTTTGGAATAGGACAGATAGGTAAATCCTTCAGAAATGAAATAACACCGGGTAATTTTACTTTCAGGACTCGCGAGTTTGAGCAGATGGAGCTGGAGTTCTTCTGCGAGCCGGGAAAAGACCTCGAGTGGTTCAATTACTGGAAGGAATTCTGCATGAACTGGCTTCTGAGTCTTGGAATAAAGAAAGAAAACCTTAAAATGAGAGATCACAGCAAAGAGGAGCTTTCTCACTACAGCAATGCCACCACCGACATCGAATTCAAATTCCCGTTCGGATGGGGCGAACTTTGGGGCATTGCGGACAGAACTGATTTTGACCTCAGACAGCATATGGAGCATTCCAAAGAAGATCTTTCATATTTTGATCCCAATACGAATGAGAAATATGTGCCTTACTGCATTGAGCCTTCACTGGGAGCAGACAGGGTTACCCTGGCATTCCTGTGCGATGCTTATGATGAGGAAGAAGTTGCAGAAGGCGATGTGAGGACAGTTCTTCGTTTCCATCCGGCTATTGCACCGGTCAAGATTGCCGTACTGCCTTTGTCGAAAAAGCTGGGAGATGAAGCCTACAAGCTTTATGAGAAGCTCACAAAGAAATATGTGTGCGAATACGACGAAACCGGCAGCATAGGCAAGAGATACAGAAGGCAGGATGAAATAGGAACACCTTTCTGCATTACCTTTGATTTTGATTCGCTGAACGACCAAAGCGTAACCATCAGAGACAGGGATACAATGCAGCAGGTAAGGCTGAAAATAGATGAACTGGATGAGTATTTTGCGGACAAGTTCGAGTTCTAAAGGCAGGCTTGAGTAAACAGCAAAATACATCCAAGCAATAAAAGATTCATAAGCGACATTTTTTCGAAAATGGTATATGCTTTATTCATCATGAAAAAAACCCCTGCAAAGACGGCTTAAAAGCCAAATTTGTAGGGGTTTTTTTAAGAAAATGTCATTTTTAAGAATAAAGTGGGTCAGTTATGGCAATATTTAACGTGTAACCCTGCTAAAACTCGATTTATTGTTAAAAAATAAACTTATTGCAAAAATAATGAAAAATTTTATGGATATGTTATAATGGTAACGGCAAACGGCGAATAATTCCATTACAGCATTTTTAATTACTTTTCCCTATAATATTAAAATTACATAGGAGGTTGCTTAATGACAAAGTATGTTTATCTTTTTAGTGAAGGAAATGCTTCCATGAGAAATCTCCTGGGAGGAAAGGGAGCAAACCTGGCAGAAATGACCAGTCTTGGCCTGCCTGTGCCCAGAGGATTTACAGTTACCACAGAAGCATGCACAAGGTATTATAACGACGGCAAAATTATTGCCAAGGAAATTGAAGATCAAATTTATGAAGCCCTGGCAAAGACAGAAAGCATCGTAGGAAAGAAATTTGGCGATCCTGAGAATCCGTTCTTGGTATCGGTCCGTTCAGGCGCCAGAGCTTCAATGCCGGGTATGATGGACACCATATTGAATCTGGGTCTCAATGATACCGTTGTTGAAGGTCTTGCAAAACTCACAAATAACCCGAGGTTTGCCTATGACAGCTACAGAAGGTTTATTCAGATGTTCAGCGATGTTGTAATGGAAGTTGAAAAGAATAAATTTGAGAGCATACTGGATGCCGTAAAAGAGGAGAACGGAGCTAAATTCGATACGGATTTGACAGCTGATCATCTCAAAGAGGTTGTCAGAAGATACAAGGAGCTCTTTAAAAAGGAAAAAGGCTTTGAGTTCCCTCAGGACCCCAAGGTTCAGCTGATGGAAGCGGTAAAGGCCGTGTTCCGTTCATGGGACAACCCAAGGGCTATTGTTTACAGAAGACTCAATGATATTCCCGGAGACTGGGGTACAGCAGTAAATGTGCAGGAAATGGTATACGGCAACATGGGGAACGATTCCGGCACAGGAGTTGCTTTCACCAGGAACCCAGCCACCGGTGAAAAGAAGATATACGGAGAATTTCTTATGAACGCACAGGGAGAAGACGTTGTTGCGGGAATTAGGACTCCTCAATCCATAGATCAGCTAAAGGAAGTAATGCCGGAGGTTTACGACGAATTCCTCAAAATAGCCGAAATCCTGGAAAAACACTACAGGGATATGCAGGATATGGAGTTCACCATTGAAAGAGGCAAGCTCTTCATGCTGCAGACGAGAAACGGAAAGAGAACTGCAGCGGCTGCCCTGAAGATTGCTGTTGACCTTGTTGCCGAAGGAATGGCAACCAAGGAAGAAGCATTGATGAAGGTAGATCCAAAGCAGTTGGACGCACTGCTTCACCCCAATTTTGACGAAAAAGCACTGAAGGCTGCGAAGCCCATTGCAAAAGGTTTACCGGCTTCACCGGGAGCAGCTACCGGAAGAATATACTTCTCGGCCGAAGATGCCATCGAAGCATCGAAAGGCGGAGAGACCAACGTTATTCTGGTAAGGCTGGAAACCTCACCTGAGGATATTGAAGGCATGCATGTTTCCCAGGGTATTTTGACCGGCAGGGGAGGTATGACTTCCCATGCGGCAGTTGTGGCTCGTGGCATGGGTACGTGCTGTGTGGCAGGATGCAGTGAAATAAAGATAAATGAAGAAGAGAAGTTCTTTATAGACAAGAATGGTAAGAAATATTGTGAAGGAGACTGGATTTCACTGGATGGCTCCACTGGTAATGTATATGGAGAAAGGCTGCCGACAGTTCAGCCGGAAATGACAGGGTACTTTGCTACCCTTATGCAGTGGGCTGATGAGGTCAGGAAATTAAAGATAAGGACAAATGCCGACACACCTAACGATGCAGCACAGGCACGGAAATTTGGTGCTGAAGGTATCGGCCTCTGCCGTACTGAGCATATGTTCTTCGATGCCGACAGAATACCTGCCATGAGGGAAATGATTGTGGCAAGGACAGTAGAGCAGAGAAGAAAGGCTCTCGACAAGCTGCTGCCCATGCAGAGAAGTGACTTCGAGGGATTGTTCGAGGCTATGGGAGGATATCCTGTGACCATCAGGTTCCTGGATCCCCCGCTGCATGAATTCCTGCCCCAGGAGGATGAGGATATAGCCGCTCTTGCACAGGAAATGGGACTCACCTTCGAAGAGTTGAAGGGTATAGTGGCAGACCTGCATGAATTCAACCCGATGATGGGACACAGAGGATGCCGCCTTGCGGTTACCTATCCCGAAATAGCTGAAATGCAGACCCGGGCAGTTATAGAAGCTGCAATAAATGTAAACAAGAAAGGCATGAACGTCATACCGGAGATCATGATTCCTTTGGTAGGAGAGGCTAAAGAGCTTAAGTATGTCAAGGACGTTGTTGTGAAGACAGCCAACGAGGTCATAGAAAAAGCAGGAGTCAAGCTGGAATACAAAGTAGGTACAATGATTGAGATACCGAGAGCTGCTATAACTGCAGACGAAATCGCCAGAGAAGCGGAATTTTTCTCCTTCGGTACCAACGACCTTACCCAGATGACTTTCGGCTTTAGCCGTGATGACGCCGGTAAGTTCCTTGAGGAGTATTACAACAAGAAGATATATGAGTCAGACCCCTTTGCAAGACTTGATCAGCATGGCGTCGGAAAGCTTATAGAGATGGCTGCCAAGCTGGGTAGAGGGACAAGACCTGACATCAAGCTTGGAATCTGTGGTGAGCATGGAGGAGATCCATCATCCATAGAATTCTGCCATAAAATAGGGTTGGATTATGTATCCTGTTCTCCTTTCCGTGTGCCGATAGCAAGGCTTGCAGCAGCTCAAGCTGCCATTAAAAATAAATAGTCTTAATATACAGAAAGGCAGTCCGTAAGGGCTGCCTTTCGTTATGGGCTTTAGTTTCTTAGGTTTTATAAAACTAGAGATGAGCAATTACACAAAAGTGGTTTAACATTAAAGGTGGCTTCGAAATTACTACAGACCTATAAGGGTTTAAGCAATATAGTATTTTAAACAGTATAGTATGAACTAACGGTTTAAGATAATTTTTAACATAGACCGTTTTCTATTTTTCTAGACAATGCATTTCTTTTGATAATGATAAAAATACTCTTATTTATTTACATAATTATGAAAATAATTCTATATTTTTACGGACAATAATGATAAAATATTCTATAAGAAACATTAAATATGGATAATTCTACTAGAAAGATGGTTTCTTTAGCAAAGGGATGAAAAATTCGAGCTTGTTGTAGTTATCAAATAAATGGGTATTCCCCGAAAAATTTAATTCACCTTCAGGCACAGATAAATTTTCACCCTCATTGTTCAACACCATCATATAAAAATCCACCGCAAAGATTCAGGTAACTGTAATATTTTAATGTGAGGAGTGAATTTATGCATAATAGTATTAGTGATATGGCGAGATATATAAAAAACATAATTCCGCCCAATATACCAGAAACATATACAATTAAAGCTGTGTTTAAAGACATTGCGGGAGAAGAGAATATCCGAAACGGCATTCTTGCTTTCAGGGACTTTCTCTATTTGATGTGCGACCGTTTAATTACTGACGGCAGTTTATATGACAAACCTGCCAAAACCACACAGAGTAATGATTCTCATCCAAGTTTACCGGTAAGCTATCCATTCCTGAACAACGTTAAAAGCATATTATTCAATATAGGATATCATGGAAAACTCATCGAAAACGGTGGCTCAATATTGCTTGACGATCTGAGATTGTTAACCTCCGTCATAGGTGCGGACGGCGGGCAGATGAGAGCGAAAATTTCTGCTCCGAAACTTGTCGAAGCCTTGAAATTTCTGAATTGCTGTGGTATCAATTTTGATGGCATAGACCTAGACGCGCGGGCATTGGATATGTCAAAAGCTGTATCACTAATAATTTCATATTCAAGTAATCCTGATATGCTGATAGGTTTGAAGGTTATGGCGATTGCCCAAAAAGATTTATACACCAAGGGCAATCATGATATTTTCTTGCGATGTGATTACAGTGTTTTGAAAGATGAAGATACGGAAATTACCTCTATCTTGCAGGATTTTGTTGCTCCATTGCCTGCCGTGGTACAAGATTTCGCCTTAAAACTTCATCAGCGTTATCTGGACGCGGGATTGACCTGTGTAAGGGATGTATTCTATCTTGGTATTCGCTTTATCTATTCACATAAAAATAAGGAAGTATGGACGCTTTCAGCAGCGCATGATTCCGGTTACCGCATTCTCATTAAAGCACAAAACACTCACAAATATTCTGATGTTATAGAAACATTTCCTTTGCCTTTACAGGAAAAAATCTCCCGGGGTTATGGATGCAACAAGAAATTATTCGGGGAACCCTGCCAAAAAGGTTGCCACGGTTTCAGCTTTCCTTTAGATGATTCAATAATTGATATAAGCCGGTATATTGAAGTATGGCTTGATAAAGAGGTGTCATGTATACAAAGAAAAGCCATCTGATTAATCAATGTTAAAAGTAGCTTTCTTTATAAAAATTATAAAATAATCTAACTATACATAGAGGTAACGAGGTAACGTTACAAGGAGGCAAAAATGCAAGTAGGAGATAGAATAGTATTTGACAGGTATGAATGGCGCGTACTTGACATGCAAAGCAGCATGGCTTTGATTATAACCGAAAAAATAGTGGAGCAACGCGCCTACCATAATGTTTATAAGGACACAACATGGAAGGACTGTGAGATAAGAAGATATCTTAACAGTGAATTTTATGACAGGTTTGAAGATGCTAATAAATCAAGAATCATTCAAGCATCAGTTATAAACCCGGACAACCCATGGTATGGCACAAAAGCGGGAGAAGATGTGCAGGATAACATATTCTTATTGAGCCTTGATGAAGTATGCAGATATTTTGGTGACAGCACCGAAAAACTATATAACCGAGGTAATAATAGGTATTGGAAAAAGAATGATGAGAATAACAGCAAGAGAATGGCAGTATTTGGGAATATGTATTTCTGGTGGTGGCTTAGATCACCCGGCCGTCATAACCGCCTCGCTGCGTATGTCCATGGAACCGACGGTTGCGTAGGTGTAAATGGCAATAATATAACCAACAGTAACGGGGGCATTCGTCCTGCTTTGTGGCTGAAATTATAATTTGAGTTATGGCTATAAGTTAAATCTGTGTTGAAGTATATAATTTTATTTAGAAAGCACATAAATGTGACATAATGAGAAAAGCGGAAAAATGAACCTTAGTGTTCTCTTTTTTATTAAAGATATAGTATTACTCTTGTACCATTATATTGCAAATTTGTAGATTTAACCCTGTGTTTGATTGTAATATTGAGTGAAACCGTTATAAAAAATCAAACAGATTATTTTATGGGTGGGATGCATCTATTTAGTTTTAAGAGCAATAATGGGGGGAAGAAGAAAGTGGAGAGTGTTTGTAATAGTATTAAAGAAGAGGCAATGAGATATGGATATAGGCTGCAGTTGATCGATATTAGGCATTTGGATGACCTTGAGAGGGAAATTAAAACATTTCAGCAGATAGAGGAGTTAAATGGATTTCAGAAATGGATAGTGAACGAGCTGTATGACTTTCATGTCCCAAAGTTGGAGTTTCAGGTAAAATCAATTATTATCATGGCAGTATATCATCCTATGAGTACAGATGTTACGTTCTGCTATGCAGGAAGAAATTATGAAGCTAAGGCATTGGTAAGGGCAGGGCTGGACAGAGCAAGGGAGTATCTAAAAGAAGGTTTATCCCGATGGGGATATCATGCCAAGGAAAGTTACAATCTTCCTATGAAGCGCTTGGCTGTTCATGGAGGATTAGCGGTGTATGGAAGAAACAACATCACCTATGTGGAGGGACTAGGGAGCAATGTTTCCTATCTTGCTTTTTTCTCTGATATGCCCTGTGAAGAAGATGTTTGGTTAGAACTTAAGGTGGCTGACCTTTGTGCCCAGTGCAAATGCTGTATTGAGTCATGTCCAACAGGCGCTATAAGAGAAGACAGATTTCTTATTGATAATCAGAAATGTTTATCTTTTTTTAATGAATCTGAAGGTGAATTTCCTGATTGGCTTTCCAAGGAGGTACATCATACCCTTTACGACTGTCTTAGGTGTCAGGAACACTGCCCACTTAATGCTTCTGTAGTTGAGGATAACATTGATGGGATAACCTTTACGGAAGAAGAAACAAGGATGCTCTTACAGGGGAAAGGTCCCGAGGATTTTCCAAAGGAATTTTTAAATAAGGTTGAGAAAATAGATCTGTTTAAGTGGAAGAATACCTTATCAAGGAATATGCGGGCTATTATGGAAAGCAAGAGGATGTAAGATAGAATGAAACCTTAGGAGAGTGAGCAGATGATAGGCACCGTAACGGCGAAAATTATAAACATTTTGCCGGGTAAATTTGTCACCTACGTGTCTAAAAAGATCATTGACAGATACTTAATACTGCAGATAAAGAGGGTCTTAGGAGTATATAAATAAGCAGGCTGATGTACCAATTACAAATAACTTGTCTACTCTTGCAGTTCATTCCGACGAGTAGGCATAATAAAACAGCATTAGCCCTGCCCGCTTGTAGGAATAATTAATAACCCATGTATTATTAGCAGCATAAAAAAATAAAAATATAGTTGTGAGATGTGTTGAAAATGATGGTAGAAATTATGAAAGCCTGTGTATGAAGGAAGGTAATATATGGATATGGTGAGCGGGGAAAACATAAACAAGGACTTGTCGGCGTGTATGGTCATATTTGGAGGTACGGGGGATTTAACCCACAGGAAGCTTATGCCGGCTTTGTACAACCTGGTGCACGACGGGCTGTTGCCAGAGCGTTTTGCAGTAGTTTCCGTGGGCAGGAGAGAAAAATCCCAGGAGCAATACAGGAATGAAGTGTATAATTCCTTAAACCAATACTCAAGAAATAAAATTGACGAAAATCACTGGGCAAAGCTTAGGGAATTGATATACTACTTTCAATTTGATTTTACTGAAATGGATGGGTATTTAAAATTGAAAGACTTTTTGGAGGAGCTGGATAAAAAGGCTCATACCGGAGGTAACCGGGTCTTTTATCTGGCTGTTGCTCCGGAGTATTTTGAGACCATTGTCCAAGGGATACACATTGGAAGACTTGCTGAAAATGAAGGCGCATGGAGCAGGCTGGTCATTGAAAAGCCCTTCGGAAAGGATTTGGCAACTGCAAGAAAGCTCAACAATAAGCTGCTGGAGGTATTTACGGAAAATAATATATACAGGATAGACCATTATCTGGGCAAGGAAATGATCCAGAACATAATGGTGCTTCGGTTCTGCAATTTCATTTTTGAGTCTTTGTGGAGCAACAAGTTTATTGATAATATTCAGATATCCTTAACTGAAAAGCACGGAGTCGGCACCCGGGGAGGATATTATGAAAACTCGGGAGCTATGCGGGATATGGTGCAGAATCACATCATACAGATACTTTCTCTGGTAGCCATGGAACCTCCCGTAAATCTTAAAACCGATTCCATCAGGACAGAAAAGCTGAAAGTGATTCAAGCCATTGAGGAGTTCACGCCGGAGCTTTTGAGAGATAATGTTGTGTTCGGGCAGTATGGCAGGGGCGTGGTAGATGGTGTGCCTGTTCCGGGATACCGGGAGGAGGAAAAGGTATCGCCCAATTCCATGACGGAAACCTTTGTGGCTTTGAAGCTCCATATCAACAATTTGCGGTGGGCGGGCACCCCTTTTTACATAAGGACGGGAAAAAGGCTGGGAGTCTGGTCTGCGGAGATCGTTGTCCAATTCAAATCCCTGCCTAAAATTCTGTACTTCAAGGACATGTATATACAGGAGCCAAACCTGCTGGTTATTAGAATACAGCCCAGCGTGGGAGTATTTTTCCAGTTTAACACCAAAGACTTCAGCACACATAATGATATAGTGACGACGAAAATGGACAGCAGCCATATCAGCCTCAACCAGGGCAATACTCCCGAAGCTTATGAACGCCTTTTATACGATATTCTGCGCGGGGATGCCACTCTTTTTTCCAGATGGGATGAGGTGGAAGCATCCTGGATGTTCGCTGACAGAATCATAGAATACAGGGAACAGAAAAAGCTCAACTTTCCCAACTATGAGGCCGGTACTATGGGACCGGTGAAGGCTTTTGAGCTGTTGGCCAGGGATGGACGGCAATGGTGGAATATTTAATTTAAGTATGAACCTCCAAAGCCCGTGGGCATTGAATGCAAATATTAGAAAGGAGCTGGGAAAATGAAGATATTTGATATTTCAATGAAGGTTTCTCATGATATGCCAGTCTATAAAGGGAAAGCTTCAAAAAGGCCGGTATTGAAAGTAGAAAGTGATTTTTCAACGGGGGCGGCATATGAAACCAGGCTGGAGATGAATATGCATACGGGGACGCACATAGACATGCCGCTGCACTTTCTAAAAAATGGCAGGACTATTGACACCCTGGAGCTGGACAAAGTGGTGACCCGGTGCAAGGTTTTTGATTTTAAGGAAGCGGAAGATAGGATAACCCAGGAACATCTGCAGGAAAAAGACATTGAAGATGGAGACTTTATATTGCTGAAAACCAGGAATTCTTATCTAGATATATTGGAAAAGGAATTTATATACCTTGATAAAACTGGTGCCGATTATCTAAAAGGCAAGGGGATAATTGGTGTCGGTATTGACTCTCTTGGGATTGAAAGGTCCCAACCGGAGCATGAGACTCACAAAATTTTGCTGGGAGCTGGTATTATAATTCTGGAGGGTCTTAGACTGAAAGATGTGGATGAGGGTGAATATATTCTTTATGCAGCACCGATAAATGTAGCCGGTGCGGAGGCTGCGCCGGTGAGGGCTGTCCTGATAGTCAATTAACAAACAAACCGTGTCAAAAATGCCCCCCATTCCCATGATCGGGGGTAATTAAATTTTATTGTATCGGGGGATTTGCGATTTTCTTTCTCATATGACAGTATAAGAGTCTCTATCTAACTAATAGAAGCAGAAAGTGGACTTTGATTTTTTGATATCTAACATCCTATCCCTCTGGAGGCAACGGAGGATTTTTCGATAATCATGTTCATCAGTGTCTCAATAATTTCATCCTCTGTTTCTTCCAGGTTGAAGAAAAACTTCAGATACCTTATTTTTTCACTCTTTTGCAGGTCGGATATGTCTACGGGCATCGTTTTGTGTCCACTGCTTAACAGAAAACTTCCCGTGAAGACATAATCATCTTCAGAAATGTGGAGACTGGACATTAAAAGATCGGAAGTTTTCATAAAATCCCTCCTGATTTTTTAATATATAATAATATATACCCTAAAAATACTGTTTAGTAACAAAGAATTCTGAATTTTGGTCAATTGAAAAGGTAATTTCCACTTTGCAAAAGTAAATTCCATGGATGCTGTTATCATTGAGAAAAATAGTAATTCAGCGGGTTTTGGATTAGTTTATTTAGGCAAATTTTTAATGCTTTTCAGTCAATAATAGGTTAAAATATGAGGTAGAGGAACAAGGCCAGCCCTTTTTTGGGTATATCAAACTAGAGGTGTGAAGATTAACTAACTTTTTGCAAGAGTAATTTCCACCCTGTTTGTAAATGCTTATAGAGTTGTGGCTGGTGGTGCCTCTGGTTATTTAATATTTATTTCTTAAGAAGGGATGAATGCAGGGTGACATTATCTGTCGGGATGAGTTCTACATTCATCCTTCTTAATATTTCTTCCCCGTAGAGCAATCCAAAAGCCCAATAAGGGGTTTTATCCCCGAGATTCAGTCGACTGTACGAGTTGATATGGTTCATCATAAGAGTTATGTCCCGCTGAGTAAACTCATCAAGAGAAGTACCCTTTGGGATAATGCGTCTAATCAAAGCATGGTTGTTTTCTGCTGCGCCTTTCTGGTAAGGAGCCAGCGGATTACAGTAGAATACACAGGTTCTGCGTTGCCCATGTGAATCGAATTCAATAGCGGACGGATTCGAGAACTCACTGCCGTTGTCACAAAGTAATACCGGGAACAATTTGCGGAAGGTATCCGGGCCTAGTTCCAGGTAAAGCTGATCAAAGATATCAATGACAGATTGGGAGGTATTAGCATCTCTAATGAATGCGAGCATGAGCTGTGGGACAGTAAAATGCAGTGTCAGCAGGACTTTGCCGCCTATTCTTCCTATTACCGTGTCCATTTCCACTACGGGAAGGTCCGGATGCTCTTGCATAAATTTAAGAAAGTCTTGATAAGTTCGGCCTATTCGGCATTTTTTATCCACTTTGAACTGGTCTTTTCCCTTTTTACGTCTGCCCATACGTACAACTCTTGGCATATCGATATTTTTTGCTGTAAAGATACCCTTGTCCACATAGTTGTAGAGTGTGCGTTCATCGAGCATGATTTCATCAGCATGGTTAATGCATATATGGTGGAGTGACTGGCCTTTAATTAGCAGCGGGCTAATAATGGAATCCAATCTTATCGCTTCTTCTTCAGTGATTTGTAAACCCTGACGGCACTCAGAGCGTACTGTCTCGTATTCTCTTTGTGCATGTGTTGCAGAATAAATCCTCTTCTCTAATGTACAAGACTGTTTGTCTTCACAACCATTACAAACATAGGGCGGCTTCGAAAGCTTGGGACAAATTTCCTGTTGATACTCATGACATAGTGATGAACACATGCGAGACTTGCAAGCGCGACAATAACGGCTACAACGCAAACTGCCGCAAAGATGCTTAACAGGGCAACCAATACGATGTTTACAATCATTGAACACTCTTCCATAACAGCCGGTTTTCCTAAATTGGATATGGTTCTTCACTTCCTTGGATATCGTGGTTGGGTCCTTTCCAAGCTCGCGTGCTATGCTTTTGAATGATTTCCTGCTGATTAACCTTTGATCAATTATATTTCTTTCTTCCTGACTCAAATGTTTAAAGCCACGCATATATGTACCCCCTTCAGAGGCACCACCATATATATCATAGCTTTTTGAGAGACAATATTCCAGCTTTCACAAGAAAATAGGAACAGTGTGATCTTTGCAAAAGTAACTTCCACCTTTCTCATTTCTAGCGATTTGCAAAACTAAATTCCACTGTCTATGAATTTGGGGTGGAAATAACTTTTTCAATTAAACCCTAAAAAATTTTTTAAAATTTCCGAAAGATACTATTGCATTCTTAGAATGTTGATGCTATAATATCAACTGTTGATGCGATGCGGGTTTGTGTAATGGTAGCACAAGTGACTCTGGATCACTCTGTCAGGGTTCGAATCCTTGACCCGCAGCCAAAATCTCTGAACTATCGGTTCAGAGATTTTTTTATACCTTATGGCAAAGCAGTATGGATGATGTGAGTGTTGGCAAAATAAAGACAATTTTAAGGTTTATTTATTGAAAAATAGACTTATAATATATATAATTAATAAATAATAATATGCGAAATGCGGCGATGACAAAGAAAATGGTTTAAGATTTCTTAAAGAGAGCCGATGGCAGGTGGGAATCGGTGAAATATTAAACCTTTCCGCTTTTGGAGCCGCCGATGATGAATCGGAAGGTTGGTACCCTTTACAGTACCGGTGTTGAGGGGCTGGTTCCTGTCAGGGACCGGCAACTTGGGTGGCAACGCGGATTACTTCCGTCCCATGAGTTTTGGGATGGAAGTTTTTGTTTATAGTAAAAAATAAATTTATATAAATGACCAAGGAGGATAAAAACATGCTGGACATTAAATTTGTAAGGGAGAACCCCGAAATCGTAAAGCAAAATATTAGGAACAAGTTCCAGGACAGCAAGCTGGGCTTGGTGGATGAAGTGATCAAGCTGGATGCTGAGCTCAGGGATACGAAGAAGGAAGCTGAAGCTTTAAGGGCAAACAGAAATGCGATTTCCAAAAAAATCGGAGGATTGATGGCCCAAGGTAAAAGGGAAGAGGCAGAAGAGCTGAAAAAGGAAGTTACAGCAAATTCCCAGCGTTTAGCTGAGCTGGAGGCAAAGGAAAATGAACTGGAAAAGAAAGTAAAGGATATCATGATGGTAATACCCAACATTATCGACCCCAGCGTTCCCATCGGCAGGGACGATAGTGAGAATGTTGAAATTCAGCGCTTTGGTGAGCCGGTGGTACCTGATTTTGAAATCCCGTACCACACCGATATCATGGCCAAGTTTAACGGCATTGATCTGGAAAGTGCCAGAAGGGTTTCAGGAAATGGCTTCTACTATCTGATGGGGGATATAGCCAGGCTTCATTCCGCTGTCATTTCCTACGCCAGGGACTTTATGATAAATCGCGGCTTTACATATTGCATCCCGCCCTATATGATCCGCAGCGAAGTTGTGACCGGTGTTATGAGTTTTGCGGAAATGGATGCGATGATGTATAAGGTTGAAGGCGAGGACTTGTATTTGATAGGAACCAGCGAGCATTCCATGATAGGCAAATTTATTGACACAATACTTCCGGAGTCAGCGCTGCCCCAGACATTAACCAGCTATTCCCCATGCTTCAGAAAGGAAAAGGGAGCCCACGGCTTGGAAGAGAGGGGAGTATATCGCATCCACCAGTTTGAAAAGCAGGAAATGATAGTAATATGCAAACCGGAAGACAGCATGATGTGGTTTGACAAGCTGTGGCAGAACACAGTGGATTTCTTCCGTTCCCTGGATATACCGGTTAGGACTTTGGAGTGCTGTTCCGGCGATTTGGCTGATTTGAAAGTGAAGTCGGTGGATGTGGAGGCATGGTCGCCGAGGCAGAAAAAGTATTTCGAAGTAGGAAGCTGTTCCAATTTGGGAGATGCTCAGGCACGACGCCTTAAAATCCGTGTGGATGGAGAAAAAGGAAGGTATTTCGCCCATACATTAAACAATACTGTCGTAGCACCTCCAAGAATGCTGATTGCCTTCCTGGAGAACAATCTCAATGCCGATGGCACCGTCAGCATTCCTCCTGCTCTGCAGCCATACATGGGCGGAATGACGGTTATTAAATAAGCCGTAGGAAAAGAAGCAGGCAAGCGGATGAAAGCGGATTTTTACACATAGAAGCGGTTTTTATTCAGTGCTTCCGGGAATAATGATATTGTAAAGCCTGAATTAAGCATAAAACGTTAATTACGTGCCTGATTATCATAATTAAACCCGAAATGGCATTTTATGCACATAAGGCTCCTTTTCCCGGTATGCCAGTAGACCATATACATGGGAGAACCGCATATGGGGCAAATGGATGAAGTTTTCTTGCGAAAAGCGCTGATAACTGAATTCATATAGCCTCCTAAAAACCAAATAATATTAGTCTATTTTGTGTAAGTTATCCGGATTTTACCCTTGTAAAAACTGGCAGCTTTGGGGTTGTGCAGTACCCGTTTTGGTTATATGCTTAATATAAGCAGTGGATAAACGTCAAATATACGGAGGTGTTCTTATGGTAAAAAGAGGAAGCGAAATGATTAAGGAAATAAAGGAACAGATGAGGGGAGGCAAAGGCTCTGTCGAAATTACCCATATATACAAGCAGGATGAAATGAAGGGTAAAGCCAGGCTCTTTGCAAAAATCACCATAAATCCGGGTTGTTCCATAGGATTTCATGAACATTCGGATGAGGAAGAGATTTTCTACATAATAAAGGGCAAGGGAATCTTTGATGACAATGGCACCAAGAAGGAAATAAGCGCCGGAGATGCCGCCATCACCGGAGGAGGGGCGTCCCATTCCGTTGAAAATACGGGAAACGAGCCTCTTGAAATGTTGGCGGTCATACTGTTATATTGATACCCAGGCGGCAGCTGTTATTCTGAAGCTGCCGCTTCATTTTTTAAAGGGTTTTATGTTTCACAGGAGATTTTATTTTTACAAAAAGTTTACATTACCGGGATTTTTCATAGAGAACATCTGGGGCTTATAAGGTTTTTACTTAATTCACAAATTGCACATACAACACTATTATAATCGCGATAGGCAAAAGCTCTTGCTAAGATTGCTATGTTTGGGGCTACCCACTTTTCCTTTTTTACCTTTAATGCACTAAAAATACGCCAATTCTCAGGATAATCAATTCAAAATGCAGACTCATAGTATACCTCCTATGTATGATACGGCAGATTTACAGGAGCATTATTCCTGATATAACTATATAAAACAACAAAACACAAAAAAATACGTGTTATTCTGTGTAAAATATGCTATAATATAAAAGTTGTTAAATCGGAGGAACACCCTTATACAGTATACCATATGTGGAACTCCGGATTTGGTATATAGAAGGTACTGCCGGGCGGGAGTATGTTTCTAAAATGTCTAGGAAATTTTTCGGGCATGAAACCGGTAATTTCCAGCTAGGGCGTTTTAATAGAATCTTCCTGTATTTTTGCTGGAAGGCTTTATTTTGTACCAACATCCTGAGTGAAAATTTTAATCATCGGGTTATTTTAGATTTCGCATATATGGGGAAATATATAAGCAGGGTTACAAGCTTGGCTAATAAATTACGGCAGGTAAAGTGATGGGGAAGGAGAAGCTGCACAATCACAGCGGAGGAAATTCCTTTACGGTACGGATTAAACAATGGAATTGTAAAGGAATTTTCAGATTGGCAGAGTTCCCTTCTTAATAGTAAGGTTATGGATGCCGCATCCATTGTTTTTGATGGAAAAGTCGGGGCGCCCATGAGCAGCAGAGGCTCATTTTTTCTGTTTTTTACTGCGGCTTCACTGCTCAATGCATGCAAACACATAACCTTATTATATGCTGTCTGAATTATCTGAATGTATATATGTATAACGGAAATTTTCAAGGCATGGCTGATACAGCACGTCTGAGAAGTGTTCTTTTTTACAAATAATTATAACATGAAACGTGGAGGTTTTTTTGTGGCTAAAAATAAGAAAAAATTAAAAGTAATACCCTTAGGTGGTATACAGGAGATAGGTAAGAATATTACCGTATTTGAGTATGGTGAAGATATTATAGTAGTTGATTGCGGTATGACATTCCCGGATGATGAGATGTTGGGTATTGACCTTGTAATACCGGATGTCAGTTACCTTATTAAAAACAGGGAAAAGATAAGAGGGATTGTCCTCACCCATGGGCATGAGGACCATATAGGAGCTCTCCCTTATGTTCTGAAGGAAATCAATGTGCCGGTATATGGCACCAAGCTTACGCTGGGTCTGCTGAAGAACAAGCTGGAAGAGCATGAACTGCTCTCATCAGTAAAACTGGAGACAGTAAAGCATGGAGATACGGTGGAACTGGGAGTTTTTAGGGTGGAGTTCATACGCTCCAATCACAGCATAGCCGATACCTCGGCTTTGGCAATTTACACTCCAGTAGGCATAGTTGTCCATACTGGCGACTTTAAAATTGATTATACCCCTATTGAAGGAGAGCCGATGGATCTGGCAAGGCTTGCCGAGCTTGGAAGAAAAGGTGTGCTGCTGCTCATGTCCGACAGCACAAACGTTGAGCATGAGGGTTATACCATGTCTGAACGCACGGTAGGAAGCACATTTGATGAGATATTCATGAAAGCTACGGGCAGAATCCTTGTAGCTACCTTCGCATCAAATGTCCACAGGATACAGCAGATAATCAATGCCGCAGTGAAATTCAACAGAAAAGTGGCAATGTGTGGACGAAGCATGATAAATGTATGCAATGTGGCTATGGAGCTGGGTTATATGAATGTTCCCGAGGGAGTGCTGGTGGACATAGATAATATAGGCAAATACAACCCTGAGCATCTGGTGATAATAACCACCGGAACCCAAGGGGAACCAATGTCTGCCCTCTCACGGATAGCAGCTTCGGAACACAAGAAAGTGGAAATCATTCCAGGAGATCTTGTGATAATATCCGCTTCCTCCATACCTGGGAATGAAAGGCTGATATCCAGGGTTATCAATGAGCTGTTCAAAAAAGGTGCCGATGTGATCTATGAAGCTCTGGCAGACATCCATGTGTCGGGACACGCATGCAAAGAAGAGTTGAAGCTGATACAGAAACTAGTGCAGCCGAAATTCTTCATGCCGGTGCACGGTGAATACAGGCATTTAAAACAGCATGGAAACCTCGCCCGCCAGTTGGGCAAGTCTCCTGATGAAATATTCATAATGGAAAACGGCAAGGTTCTGGAGCTCACTGCCGATTCTGCGAAGATAAACGGAAGCGTCACTGCGGGCAATGTCCTGGTGGATGGCTTAGGTATAGGGGATGTGGGCAACATAGTCTTAAGGGACAGAAAACATCTTTCCCAGGATGGACTTATTGTCGTGGTTATTACTTTTGCATCCGAAACCGGCTCGGTTATTGCAGGCCCTGACATAATATCCCGAGGCTTTGTATATGTAAGGGAGTCGGAGGATCTTATGGATGAAATGAAAGAAGTTGCAAAGGCTGCCCTGCAGAAATGTGAAGAAAAGAAGAAAAATGACTGGGCAAGCAAGAAGAGCGTCATAAAGGAAACTCTGAGGGATTTCATATATGAAAAGACCAAGAGAAAGCCTATGATATTGCCGATAATAATGGAAGTGTAGGAAATGTAAAGGCCAACCGGCAGTTTTTAAGCTGTCTGTTGGCCTTTTATGTAATCATTATTTTTCTATACAATCACTATATTCTGGGTGAATTCCTGCCCGGCAGTTCTAAAAGCCGGATTTGGATATCCCAGCACGTACATATCGGTGGCCAGGGCTTCAATCTCAAGCATCCTCCTTATGAGACGATTGTCGGAATTCTTGAAATCTGCTGCCTTCACGATCACAGGAAGGTCAGCATTGCGGGTGATGGAAGAAAGCATCTCCCGGCCTTTCCGGTTGAAGCCCAGGACCCTTATATACTGAGGGCCGCCCGAACTGTTGAACTCATTCAAATCCTGGGCAGTCAAACCTGCGAGAAAATTGAACAGTATCCTCTGTATCCGTGTTCTGGTGTATCTGCGGGTGGCTATTTTGTCAATCATTTCTTCCAGAGTGCCGGAGTTTTCGGTAGCATTCTTTATCCTGTTTTCCAGACCTTCAGTGATATAAGGAAGCTTTCTCAGACTCTCTAAAGATGCCCTTCTCAAAGCCGATAAAATTATGAGATCAAAATTGCTGCTTGAGACCGGACCTCTGCCGCATTTGAATTCCTCCTGCAGTATTGATGCGCTTGCCTCAGGAAGAGCATTAAAAAACTCTGCTTCGTTGGGTATATGGGCACTGGACAATATGCTCCTTCTTATAGCGGTAGCGCTGGAAATGCTTCCGGTTAATTCTTCGGTATGGTAGGTGTTGCTTATCCTTTTTATTGTCAGCGGAATTATGCGGCTTTTTAGCTTTTTCAGCGCTTTAAGATATTCTATTCCCAGAATATTGTTGGATGTCTTCAACACCGAAGTCATGCTGCCGTCCGATTTGCATTGAGAATCCAGATAGCCTTGCAGTGCGGCTTCCCTAGCGGCAGGGTAAGAGAGACCCTTTTCCAACTGCTGTTTTAAGAGCTTACGGTAGCACTCCGGCTCTCTGTGCAGGACATCGGCAATCATATCCAGCTCTTCGATTTTTCCGTTTTCGCTTCCAAAGCAAATATGGTCGATAATCCCAAGGCTGTCCAGAATTCTTACAGCCCCATAGGCAAAATACTCAGCACTGGAGACAGCATAGACAGCCGGCAGCTCCAGTACAAGATCTGCCCCCGACATTAGCGCCATCCTCGCCCGGGCCCACTTGTTTACCAGTGCCGGTTCACCTCTCTGTATAAAATTTCCACTCATAACACATACCAGATAGTCACAGCCGCTTAGAATCCGGGACTGCTGTATATGGTATAGGTGACCGTTATGAAAGGGATTATATTCCACTATTAAACCCAGTGCTTTCATCATAACCTCCATGAATCCGATGTACTGAAGGAATCGCTCCAGTGGACATTAAAAAGTCAATGCGCCTTTGTTCATGTTTTATGCTTGCCTTAAGCAGACGGATGCTTGGGATTTTCCGGAGAAAAACTGTAAACCGGTTCAAAACCGGCAAGTTTATCGGCATCCCATGCCATCAGCGTATTCTGTCTTAAATTTCCATTTCAATACAGCTAAACTTAAGGCAGATTTTGGCGCAATATCTATAATATTATAACCCATTATAAAAGGCATAAAAATATTAATTTTATCTTTGAAGGAGATAATATTTATGTATCGATAAAATTGCAGATCATCAAAATATGCAACTTTAGGATTTCCATGAGGACTACGGAAAATTCACCCATTCATGGTCCCGGGAAAATCCTTGTCAAATCGATACAATGAGCCTTATATCGCCAGATTACAGGAAAGGAGACGCATTGTATGGATAATCCTGCAATTACTGAACTGAATGCGCTGCTTAAGGGGGAAGAAATGGCTATTCATGCCTATGACAGATTTATAAACGACGTGGAGGATATAGATGCCAAAAATCAACTGAAGAAGTTTCAATCGGACCATAAAAAGCATTCAGAGATATTGGCAAAAAGGATAGCCGATCTGGGGGGGCAACCTCAGCATGGTACCGGTACCGCAGGCATGATGGCGAGCGTTAAGGGAATGATGGAAGAACTAAAGGGCAGGTCCACTGCGGAAATTTTAAAAGATGCATATGATGGCGAAGATAAGGGAATTGCTGCAGCGGAAGAGGTAGTAAAAGGGGATTTGGACAGTGAAAGCTCTAGGATTGTAAATCAAATACTGACGGAAGACCATGCCCATTTAAGGGAGATGGCAAAGCTGATAAACAAATATGAAGAATCTTAGGTGATATGCTCTTTACTGCAAGGTAGGGCTGTCTCAAAGCAAAGTTTGAGATGGCCTCTTTTTGTTATGATAATCATCTTGCTTTGGCATATGTCAAAAACAGCTCCATTTTAGAGTACAATGGAGTTAACACTAAAAAAGTATTTGCAGATTTAAGGACAGCTTTTCATGGGCAAATGTAAAGCGTCACCCTGGTTGCATGCCTGATAAGGGATATACCGATGTTTGCATAATGTCTGCAGTATTATGCGGGTTTATAAAAGAGGGTAGAGCAGGAAATAGAAAAAACCAGTGTAGCTCTTTTACCGACAGCAATAAATATGGCATATCAGGTAATATGGGCTATCCCAAAGTTGATTTTGGAACAGCCCCTTATGTAAGGTATGTGGCTATTTTAGCTAGACATTCATCAATTATTGCATCTATTTCTTTTATTTGTGCATCATTTGGATCGTAGTTTTTCAATATTTTTATATTACGGGCTGTCCAATCCAATGATTTAACTTGATCAGTTAAAATTACCCCTGTTATTGGGCTGCCACCACTATCAAGGAATATCCCATTAACTGGTAAGTCCACTTCAAAAGGATATCCCTTCTTCTGATTAGTGATCGGACAAACAACTACAAATCCTGTTTTTCTATTGAATTCTTTAGGTGATAAAACAATAGCATTCCTTCTCCCAGCTTGCTCATGACCAGCTTGTGGATTAAAGTTTAAAACAATAAAAGCACCTCTCTCAGGTATATCTGCCATTAAATTAATTCACGCCCTTCGCTTCCAAAATCAATTTCATTGTGTCGGTTTTCAGGAGTAATTTGTGATAAAAGATCTTCTAATGTGTATTTCTTTTGTAATCTTTTTGGTTTTAATGTGATGATTTCATCGTTTTCAGCAATAATCAATTCAATTTCGGAACCTTGTTTGATGCCTACTTTCTCGGCAGCTTCTTTTGGAATACGTATTCCCAAGCTGTTTCCCCACTTTTGGGCAATGACTGTAGCCATGTAGTCAGCTCCTTTCGTTTGGATTATTTTGGTTTCTAAATGTTCCTTTGAATCCATTATATCACCTATACACAAAAAAGTATATACATAGTATATACTTTTTTGTGTATAATGATACTCTTATTAATTGAATAAATTTAATATATGTAAACTGGTTAGAGTAATAAAAAATACTAAAGCAAAAAGTTTGAGTATTACCATTTAATATAAGAACACAGATAAAACTCAACATGCTTAGCAGGCATGCTTTATGGTAGAAAATCATTATTTGATGAAAATTACTACGCAAACTTAAAAGTAAAATTACTAAAAATCTTTATCTTCAGTGCTTTTTGAGGACGTACTGGGGATTAATGCTTTTCCATGGTAAGGATGGGGCCACTAGTTCTATTATTGGTTGAGAGGTTCAATATAAAAAAAGAGGCTATCTCAAATATTATTTTGAGACAGCCTTTTTAATTGTGATAAAACACATATGTACTACTTCCTCAAGCATTTTGGAGTAGCAGGCTGGTAAAGGAACCAAAAACATGCCGTGCTGCTTACTGTAACAGCTATAAGTGCGATCAAAGCGCCTAATAATGATATTAATTTTTTCATGCTTAAGCAACCCCCTTATTATTATTTGATATATCGTAGAGATTGAGAATGTCCGCTTCCATTTCATTGATAAGCTCGTTCACTTTTGTGTAATTTCCGTTTTCTGCAAATATTTTCATGTCATAAATAAAACTCTCTATATTTTCCTGAATCACATACCTGTCATGTTCTTCCTTGTTGAATATGTGGTAAATAGTTAATATAAATATTGCTATATTAACAATTGGAAATACCAATACCATGATTACTACAACTGACTGAACTGCGAAACTTAACTCATTTAAAATCCCGTCGAATCCAATTAATTTGCCCATTACCAACAAAAAAATGATATTAGTGATGATTGTGGCGAAAAAAGCTCCTGTAATAAATCTTCTATTAAATATGACGCGTGCAAGCCGCAATTGGGAAAAGGATGCTTTTTTCATGAGTGCATATGCAAGAATTGAATACTCAACTATCCTCTCCGGCAAAGCGCATAGGAAGGTCAACCAGGAATTGTTGCTAATATCAGTGATACTCTTTCCAGTAGCGGATATAAGCAGGGGAAGATAGGAAAACTCTATTAACATAAAAATAAGAATGCTACAGGCTGTATACACAAAAACTTTTATTGCTTTGAAATAATTTTTATAAAGGAGTAACATACTTAAAGCAACACACAAATAACCTGACAGTAATGTTAAAGTAGAATCAATTTTAAATAAATGCAGTATGTTAGAGATTGCGGCTGAAAATACCACCATGAAGACTACCTTTTTGATATCCTGCATCAGAAAAATTTTGCTATATTCTTTGTATCCGGATATCTCTTCCTCCATCAGCCTGTCCACCTTAATGTCCTCAAACCGCTTTAGCAGGATCAAGGTAAACATGACAATGAACGTTTCTTCAGGTATGGAAACAAAGGCAAAGTTTGCCAGCACATTTCCTACTTTATACCAACTTTCATTGAACATCATATATCAACCTCAAACAAGCATTTTACATCAATTACATTATATAACATTTTATACAATTTGAAAAGAACTTTTTTCAAAATTATTACATTTATTTGCAGCTTACCTTATTTAATGGTTATCCACACTGGCGCATTTAACATAGAAAATTGCCTAAATGTGGCATATATGATAAAAACCATCCACAAAGAGGATGGTTTTTATCAGTGAATTAATACATATGTACTACTTCCTTAAGCATTTTGGAGTGACAGGCTGGTAGAAGACCCAAGCAGATGCCGTGCTGCTTACAGTAACAGCTAACAGTGCGAGTAAAGCGCCTGCTAATGACAATAATTTTTTCATCTTAAGTGCCCTCCTTTATACAATTTTTTGATATATCGTAAAGTTTAAGAATGTCCGCTTCCATTTCGTTGATAAGCTCATTCGCTTTTGAATACTTTCCGTTTTCTGTAAATATTTTAATATCGTAAACATAGCTCTCTATATTTTCCTGAATCTTATACCTGACATGCTCTTCTTTATTGAAAATATGGTATATGATTAATATAAATGCCGCTATGTTAAATATAGGGAATATCATTATTAAGACGACAATAAAAACCTGGTTAAAAATGCCAAGACTACTCAAGGCTTGATCAAATATGATTATTTTACCCATTATAAGAAGGAAGAAGAAATTTATACCGATAAACAAACAGAAAGACACAGTCATAAATCTATTGTTGAATATGATGTTTGCAAGCCGCAACTGGGAAAAGGAAGCTTTTTTCATAAGCACATATGCCAGAAGGGAATATTCAACTGCCCTTTCCGGTAGGGAGCACAGGAAGTTCAACCATATATCATTGTTGAGGTCGGCAACACTCTTTCCGGCTATGGACAGAAGAAGGGGAACATATGAAAACTCAATTAACATAAAGATAAGCAAGCTACAGGCTGTACACAGAAACACTTTTAATGCGCTTCGGGTCTTAAAATGGCTTCTGTAAAGGAATAACAAACTTAAGGCAACACAGAAATAACATGATAGCAATATTATTGAGGAATCAATCTTAAAAAAACGTAGAATATTAGTCACAATAGCCGGTAATATTACCATGAAGGCCACCTTTTTGATATCCTGCATCAGAAAAATTTTACTGTATTCTTTGTATCCGGATATCTCTTCCTCCATCAGCCTGTCCACTTTAATATTCTCAAACCGTTTCAGTAGAACCAAAGTAAACATTACAATAAATGTCTCTTCAGGAATGGAGACAAAGGCTATGTTTGCCAGCATACGTACTATATTACTCCAATTCACACCGAACATCACATATCAACCTCGAACAAGCATTTTACATTACTAACATTTTATAACATTTTGCGCAGTTTGTAAACCACTTTTTTTCAAAATTATTACATTTGTTTTTTATAGTATCATCTTTTGGCTTCCTGTATTGAAATATATGGCAAATAAAATCACCATGCAAGAGGTTTTCTTTTTTATGTATCCAGCTTGTTGCCTGTAAGTTTTTATGCTAACCTCATTATGTGAAGATATTTACAAAGACAGGATCATTATCAAGGAAATCTATAGATAAGAGTTCAGGTAAGGAAAAAATAAAACTCATAGAACAGTAATATTAAACTGGAAAACAATAGCTTTAAGGCTCCTTCAATTTCCCATGGCACTGCTAAAATCCACCTGTTGAAGCTTCAGTAATATGCTTGGCTATTTCTAAGTCCATTTACTGCCTTTGGGAGAAGTGAGCCTTCCGGCAATTGTTTTCCATGTCTATCGAAATAATAAGGTGGAGTTAATGCAAATTATCTAATATTTATTTCAGGCCATCTGCCTGACATATTCGCTTTCGCTCTTCTATCTGCCTTCACCTTTTGAATCTCCGCTTTCGGAGCCGCCGTCAGAAGAACCTCCTCCGTCTTCCTCATCCATCGCTTTTTCCATCTCATCTACGTTGGACAGGGTTATTCTTCCTTTAATGTCTATGATGGGCTGGTTTTTTTCTTTTATTGCCTTTTCCAGTTCAACTATCGAAAAATCGAGCTTGCTGGCCAAATCCTGCTGTTCCTTGGATATGGTGTTCTTAAACAGTGACCAGGAAGATTTGAGGTTATCCATATCATTGTTTGCCTGTATCCAGTTTGCTGTCATTGAATTGAGCATGGCATTTCTTGCATAGTACCGAACTCTTTTTATTTCCGGAGAAGTCTTGGTTCTATATAGAGAGTAAAAGTCCGGTATATTTGCATACAGCATGCTTGCTGCCATAAGGGTGTTGGTTTTGTTCTTTGCGATTATTGTGTTTGTAAGGCTGTTTAAGGAAGTTCCGAAGCTGTCTATCAGCTTGTTGCTGGCGCCTTTTTTAGCAGCTGAGGGCATATAGCTGTTCCACTTGTAATGAAGATCGTTTATAATTGGTGTTATCTTCTGCCAAGGATCCTTTTGGGCTTGAGGCTGCTTCTGTTCCTCCTTCATTGTCTCCTCCTGCTGGGTACCTTGGCCTTCACCCTGTGAGCCTCCTTGGCCGCTACTTTGCTCCTTGTCCTTTTGCTCGCCTTGTTCCTTTTCCTTCTGGCCGCCTTGCTGCTCCTGGTTTTTTTGTCCCATCTCTTGACCTCCATCTTCCTTTATCCCTTCTTCTTTCTGCTCCTTTATACCCACGGCAGGACCGTCCAGTTCTTTTATTATTTTTTCGATATTCTCTTCAATGCTTTTAAGCTGGTCGGGAATTTTCTCCGACTGCTGCTGCTGGCTTGTTGACTGCCTTTCAGGAGTGGCTGTATCGCCACCACTGCTTCCGCAGGCTGAAAGCAGAACTACGGATAGGGAAAGGACAACAGGCAAAATTGCTTTACGAATGATATCCGGCAGTGAGTGTTTGTTTTGCAGCATAATATTCCTCCTTAATTTACATAAACCAAATGTTCCAATTTAATCTATAATAGTGCTTTAATTCCGCTTGAATTCCAATTAACGCCTTTTATTCCGAATGCTTTGGCACGTTTTATACATATTATTTCTATATAATCTATAAAAAATACTAAAATACTGTCTTATACATTCAATGAAATAATTACATAAAGGATTTCGCAGCTTTTTGTCAAATAGTTATTATGTAAACGTATGCCGATAAGCATAACAAATGACAAAATAAGCACACGGAGGTACAAAATGGCTATAACAGTTAATTTGTGTTCAAAAAGCAATGGTGAGATAAAGAAATTCCTGGAAAGTTATTACGAAAAACAGGTTAATATGGATGAAGACGTGGGTAGATGGATGTATGTATATAATAAGCCATTGGATGCGGTAGATATAATATGTACAGTTATGGATAATAAAGATAAATATAATATTACAATGTACATAGAGTTGGATTCAGGAGATGTGCATCCGGTAACATATGAAAACCACAATGATATTGTAAAGGGGCTTTTTTCTCTCTTTTACTCCGAAGAACAGGTTTAGCATAATCCTCTGCGCCATCATTTCGAGGTCTAAATCCCAGAAGCGATGCGTATAAATTTTGTATGAAGCTGTTTTGGACAAAATTGCATAAGGCAGCTCATACAATTGGGTGGAAAACATTTACAATTAGGCCGTTGCTGTGTTATAATAACAACGGTATTTTAGCATGGCTTGAAATGGACGGAGATGGATAATGAAAAAGGCACATTTGATTTTACTGGTGATAACTTCTGTAATGGTATTATATTCGGCATATTCCCTGGCAGCCATAAGCCAGGTATACAATATAGATTTTGAATGGTATTCTGCTTATGAGGGCAGATTTTCAGATAAGTCTAGAGATATGTCCGGTACTAAAAGGTCCTTGGATACTTTGCCGAAGGACCTTTTGTTTGAGGTGATTACTAATGAGGATGACCTGCTTCGGTTGAAAAATAAAGGAATAAATACAGATGCATCGATAGATGGGACCGATTTTGACGAATACATACTCCTTTTTTGCTCCTTGGGAGTGGTTAATTCGCCTGAATACGGTATAAAAGTCGAAGACATTGCCCAAAGGGGTAATTCTGTTGAAATAAAGGTAGGTATGATCATCCCTGAAGAGTCTTTCAGCTCTTTCGGAGATTATCGATATACATTTATGCCTGCAGATGTTGTCAGAATAAAAAAGTCTTCTCTTTCATCCAGGGGAAATCTCATCTTCATTTTCAAAGACAGGAGCGGAAAACCTCTGGCAGAGGTTAAATGCAAAATTGAATAGCTTCCTATATAAATAAATAGTAGTTATCTTTTGCATAATATATATTACATAATATATATTTAGGTAAGTTTTTTTATGTTAAATCTTGTATACAAAGAACAGTTTGATTATAATGGTACTGGACGGGAAATGCTTGATATAAGCAGATATTAGTACCTGGTCATAGCTATATTTTTTTACATAACGACTATATTGTATATATGAAAGGAACAAAAAAATGAATTTCTTGGAACAAATCAGCAAGAGAGCAAAAGAAAATAAAAAGACAATAGTGCTTCCTGAAAGCAAGGACATCAGAACGTTGAAAGCAGCAGCTATGGTACAGCAGCAGGGAATAGCAGATATTGTGCTTGTCGGAAATGAAGATGAGATTAAACAGCTTGCAGGGGATCTTGATATTTCAAAGGCGAAGATAGTGGATCCTCTTAAATCTGATAAATTTGAGGACTATGTAAACTCCTTCTATGAGCTTAGAAAAGCCAAGGGAATGACTTTGGAAAAGGCCAGGGAAATTATGAAGGACGAGCTCTACTGGGGAGTTATGATGGTAAAGAAAGGCGATGCAGATGGAATGGTTTCCGGAGCCGTGCACTCCACTGCAGATACTTTGAGACCAGCACTGCAAATTCTTAAGACAGCGCCTGGGACAAAACTTGTTTCGGCCTTTTTTGTTATGGTTGTCCCGGATTGTGAATATGGACATAACGGAATATTTGTATATGCCGACAGCGGATTGGTGGAGAACCCCAACGCAGAGGAGCTTTCTGAAATAGCGATTGCATCGGCTAAATCTTTCAGAAGTCTTGTACAAGCCCAGCCTAAGGTTGCCATGCTGTCCTACTCCACTTATGGAAGCGCGAAAAGCGAGTTGACGGAAAAAGTTATCGAGGCTACCAGACTTGCAAAGGAAAAGGCTCCTGATCTTATAATTGACGGAGAGCTTCAGGCAGATGCCGCTCTTGTTCCATCTGTTGGAAAATCCAAAGCTCCGGGAAGCAATGTTGCGGGAGAAGCAAATGTATTGGTATTCCCGGACCTCAACTGTGGTAACATAGCGTACAAGCTTACTCAAAGGCTTGCAAAAGCAGAGGCTTACGGACCAATAACTCAAGGCTTGGCAAAACCTGTAAATGACCTTTCCAGAGGCTGTAGCGCGGAAGATATAGTCGGAGTTGTAGCGATAACTGCAGTGCAGGCACAGAATTCATAAACATAATTATAAGGGGGATAAAAAAATGAAAGTTTTGGTTATCAATGCCGGTAGTTCATCTTTGAAGTATCAGCTCATTGATGTATCCAGCAAGGAAGTTTTGGCTAAAGGGCTTTGTGACAGGATAGGCATAGAGGGTTCCATTCTGAAGCACACCAAATCAGGTGGCGATCCCGTTATACATGAGGTAAGCCTGCCTAACCATAAGGTTGCTATAAAAGAAGTAATCAATGCTTTACTGGACAAAGAAATAGGAGTTATATCGGATGTGTCGGAAATAGATGCGGTGGGACATCGCGTAGTACATGGAGGAGAAAAATTCCACTATTCGGTGCTCATCGACGAAAATGTCATGCAGGCATTAAAGGACTGCATTGAGCTTGCTCCGCTGCATAATCCGCCGAACATTATCGGAATAGAAGCGTGTAAGAATATATTGCCCGATACACCTATGGTGGCTGTATTCGATACGGCTTTCCATCAGACAATGCCAAAGCATGCATATTTATATGCTCTGCCCTATGATGTTTATGAAAAATATGGCGTGAGAAAATACGGTTTTCATGGAACTTCCCACAAATATGTATCGGAAAGAGCAGCTGAGATGCTGGGCAAACCGTTGGAGCAGCTAAAGATAATTACCTGCCACCTGGGCAATGGTGCCAGCATATGTGCGGTTAGTGGAGGAAAATCCATGGACACAAGCATGGGCTTTACTCCTCTTGCCGGACTGGCGATGGGAACAAGAAGCGGAACCATTGACCCGGCGGTTATTTCATACTTGATGGATAAAGAGAAGATGTCCATAAAAGATATTAATGATTATCTCAACAAGCAGTCCGGCGTTCTTGGAATCTCCGGCGTTAGCAGCGACTTCAGGGATATACAGGCTGCAGCAGAAGCAGGAAATGAAAGAGCGGCTCTGGCAATTGAGATATTCTGCTACAGGGTCAAGAAGTATATAGGTGAGTATGCTGCTGTTATGGGAGGCGTAGATGCAGTAGTATTCACTGCCGGTATAGGAGAAAACAATCCTCTGGTAAGGGAAAAATCAGTAGCCGGTTTGGAGTACATGGGTATAGAAATCGACCTGGAGAAAAATCAGGTAAAAGGAAAGGAATTGGATATAAGCAAACCTTCCGCCAAAGTCAGAACTCTGGTTATACCTACTAACGAAGAGTTGGCAATAGCAAAAGAAACAGTGGCTATATTGAGCAAATAATCTCACCCCGGCACAGAATGGGTACAGTTTTAAATATCCTTGACAATGGTATTATTAGTTAGTATAATATCATTTGTCGGTTTATGAGGTGACATTATGAAAATTGATATATCTGACATTTTAAAGTTTGATGGTGCTTCTTTAGATGTCAAGTTTGAAGGCTCTCAGGAAGATTTTGATATTAAATCCATAGACGATGATTTAATATTTGCAGACCCTATCAGGTTCGACGGGAAGCTGGTAAACGTAAGCGGTGTTATAAAGCTGGACGGAAGTCTTGAAGCTGACTATACTGCTGTATGTTACAGGTGTCTGAAAAAGATTGACCGGCGTATGAAGCTTGACATAAAAGAGGAGTTCGTCGATGCCTCAAAAGACACGGATGGAGAAATGTATACCTACGAAGGTAAATATATTGATCTGGGTAAAGCTCTAAAAGACAATATAGTTTTGAATTTACCCATGAAGCAGGTTTGTACATCCGACTGCAAGGGATTGTGCCCAAAATGTGGTGAGAATCTCAATGAAAAGGAATGCAGCTGTAAGGAAGAGTACATTAATCCACAAATGGAAGTTTTGAAAAACTTTTTTAATAATTAGAAGTGGTTGTTATACGGTAGGGAGGTGTTATCATGGCAAATCCAAAGCGCAGATGGTCAAAAGCAAGAACCGGTAAGAGAAGATCCCAGTGGAAATTGTCCGTACCCGGTTTAGCAAGGTGTCCAAAATGCCATACTTTCAAGCTACCTCACAGAGTTTGCAAGGAATGTGGTTATTATGACGGTAAAGAGATTATTAAGGTGTAATCAGAATATTATCGCATAAAAAGCAGCAGATGGAAAACTGCTGCTTTTTGCTTGACTGGAATTAATTTATCGGTGATACTTAAGTTAGGGGCAGTGGAAATCCATGGGACGGTGCGCGTAAGCGCAAGGAAGCGAGACGATGCGAATTGCCCTGCCGGTCGGCATCGGCCGAAACTGGCTTGAAACACGACTTCACCGTATATTTACTGAAGGAGGAACATATCGGTTGAAAGAAAGTTTTATGGTGATACAGAGCATTATTCCGGGAAGTATCGCCGAGGAAGCAGGTATCGAGCAGGGAGATGCCCTGATATCAATAAACGGACAGAAAGTAAACGACATATTTGATTACAGGTTCTTTATAACAAACGAGGACCTGCTGTTGGAAATTAAAAAACCTGATGGAGAAATCTGGGAAATTGAGATAGAGAAGGATGAATATGAGGATCTGGGAATAGAATTCGAATCTTCCATGGATCCTAAAAACTGCACCAATAATTGTGTTTTCTGCTTCATTGACCAGCTTCCCAAAGGCATGAGGGAAACTTTGTATTTTAAGGATGATGATTCCAGACTTTCGTTCCTCATGGGAAACTATGTGACGCTGACCAACATGAAGGATGACGACATAGACAGGATAATCAGATATCATATGTCGCCCATAAACATATCGGTGCACACTACAAATCCGGACCTGAGGGTTGCCATGCTCCGAAACAGGTTTGCCGGCAATCTGATGGGAAGGATAAAAAAGCTTGTTGACGGAGGAATCACCGTCAACTGTCAGATTGTTCTGTGTAGAGATATAAATGATGGCACGGAACTGGACAGGACCATAGCCGATCTGGCTGACATGTATCCGGGGATAAACAGCATTTCGGTTGTGCCGGTGGGCATAACCAAATACCGGGGAGGACTTTATCCGTTAAAACCTTATGACAGGGAATCGGCAAAACAGGTGGTTTCCCAGGTTGAAGCATGGCAAAAAAGGCTGCTTCAAAAAAACGGCTCCAGGGTAGTTTACCTTGCCGATGAGTTTTATATCATGGCAGGGATTGGAATCCCGGATTATGAGGAATATGAAGACTTTCCCCAAATCGAAAACGGAGTCGGTCTGATCGCCCAATTCAGGCATGAATTTGACGAACGCTTTGAAGAACTGAAATCCTCGCCCGAGGGTGAAAATACGAGCAGTATACCGCAGGTTCAAAGGAATGTCGGCATTGTCACGGGGGTTTCTGCCTACGGCCATATATCGGAAATGGCCGGCATTCTGGCAGAGGAATACAAAAATTTGAACATCAAAGTATTTGATATAAAAAATGAGTTTTTCGGAGAAAATGTAACAGTAACTGGATTGCTGACCGGAAGGGATATTGTTTCACAGCTTTCCGGAAAGGATATAGGAGATGAGCTCCTTATATGCCGGTGTACACTGAAGGCCGGGGAAGATGTATTCCTGGATGACTATACCGTTGCCATGGTGCAGGATAAGCTGGGAGTAAAGGTGACGGTGGTGGAAAACAACGGCAGAGATTTTGTAGATGCGATAATTGGTGTTAAAGATCACATATATTGATTTTACGGAGGTGGATGGATTGGCTAAACCGGTAGTGGCTATCGTTGGAAGGCCAAACGTCGGAAAATCTACTTTTTTTAACTATGTGACCGGAAAAAGGATATCTATAGTGGAAGATACCCCTGGAGTTACCAGGGATAGAATTTATGCCGAGGCTGAATGGAGAGACAGAAAATTCACACTTATTGATACCGGAGGTATCGAGCCTTACTCAGAGGATATCATAATGCAGCAAATGAAAAGGCAGGCGGAAATTGCCATAGAGACAGCCGATGTCATACTTTTTATGGTGGACGTAAAGGATGGTCTTACAGCGGCCGACAAAGAAGTGGCTACATTGCTCAGAAAGACCAGGAAGCCTGTCATTCTCGCCGTAAATAAGGTAGATAGGATTGGAGAACCTCCTCCGGAGGTGTATGAGTTCTATAATCTTGGCATAGGCGATGTAATGCCCATTTCCTCGATACATGGCCTGGGGATGGGGGATCTGCTGGATGAAATATACAAGCATTTCCCTGAGGATAAGGAAGAAGACTATGATGAAGATGTCATAAAAGTAGCCGTGGTAGGCAAGCCCAATGCGGGCAAATCCTCTTTGGTTAACAGCATCCTCGGCGAGAACAGGGTGATAGTGAGCGATATCCCCGGAACCACCAGGGACGCCATAGACACCTATGTCGAAAAGGGTGAAGACAAATTTGTCTTTATTGATACGGCGGGGCTTAGAAAGAAAAGCAAGATAGTGGAGAATATTGAAAGATACAGCACTATCCGTTCCTGGTCCGCCATCGAGAGGGCGGATGTCTGCCTGATAATGATTGATGCGGTGGACGGCGTTACCGAGCAGGACACAAAAATAGCCGGATATGCCCACGAGCAGGGAAAGGCATCGATAATAGTAATAAATAAATGGGATCTCATTGAAAAGGAAACAGGTACCCTGGAAGAATACCGCAAGGTAGTGTATGAAAAGCTTGGCTTTATGACTTATGCTCCTGTCATTTTTATTTCGGCAAAGACCGGACAGAGAGTGCACAAGCTGTATGATTTGATAAAATATGTTGCCGGTCAGGCAGCCTTCAGAATATCCACAGGTATGCTTAACGACCTTGTAAATGAAGCGATTGCCATTGTGCAGCCTCCGTCGGACAAAGGAAGAAGGCTGAAAATCTATTACATGACCCAGGCTGGAGTAAAACCTCCTACATTCATCATATTTGTAAACGATGCCGAGCTTTTGCATTATTCGTATGTCAGGTACCTGGAAAATCAACTGAGAAAAAGTTTTGGGTTCGAGGGTACTCCCATCAGATTCATTCATAAGGAAAAAGGTAAGGAGTGATACATAGAAATGGGCTCAGAGGTGTTGAAACTGTGTTTTGTGGGTGTTGTCGGTTATCTGCTTGGCAGTGCGAACAGTTCCTTGATAGTCGGAAAGTTCTACGGTGTTGATGTGCGCAAGCATGGAAGCGGAAATGCAGGAGCGACCAACACTCTTAGAACTCTCGGCAAAAAGGCTGCATTATTTACGACTATAGGCGACATGCTGAAGGGATTCATAGCATGCCTTATTGGAATGTATTTGGCCGGCGATACCGGAGTTATCATAGGCGGTATGGCTGCTGTAGCGGGACATAACTGGCCTGTGTTTTTCGGGTTCAAAGGGGGTAAAGGTATCCTCACCACCCTTGCCGTCGTATTGATGATGGAATGGAAGATAGCTTTGATACTGCTGGGAATATTCATTATTATAGTGGCCATATCGAGATACATATCTCTGGGTTCAATAACCAGTGCGGCGCTGCTTCCCGTATTTGCCCTGATTTTCAACAAATCCGTTGAATTTGTCGTAGTGTCATTTATACTCGCTTTGATAGCAATCGCAAGGCATCGTAAAAACATATCGAGAATCCTGAATGGCACCGAGTCGAAATTTGGTGTGAAAAAAAGCAGCTAGCATATAGTCTGCTTATTTAATACATTTTAGTATATCTAAGCATAATATGGTACAATTTTGTACATATTAATATAATTCTACTTAAATTTAGAGCTGTTTAGGTGGATAAATCACTGGAAGGCTTGCTTCACCCTAAGGGCGGTAAATTGGTTCATAAGTCAACCCATCTTGTTCCTGCGGCTTCAAAAGGTTGATTTAAGCGCCGCCAGGGAAATTGAAGGAGCCTTAAGGTCATTATTTACGGAATGACAATGCGATACTGGTATCGTATCAACACTATGCTCATTGGCATGAATTGAAAGGTGGAATTTACATATGAAAAAGAGCATTGCAATAATAGGTGCAGGAAGCATGGGCACGGCAATATCCATTCTGTTATCCAAGAATGGAAACAGTGTAAGGATGTGGACCCCTTTTAAAGAAGAAGCTGATATGATTAATACGGCAAGGGAGCATATACACAGGCTTCCCGGGGTTATTGTGCCGGAAGGGGTAATTTGCACCGACGATCTTGAGAAGGCGCTGGACGGAGCAGAGCTTGCCGTATTGGCGGTTCCTTCCCAGACTATACGCCAGAATTCCCGGAATATTTCCAAATATATAAAGAAAAACATGATAGTGGTTTCCTGTTCCAAGGGAATTGAAGAAGGTACCCGCATGCTTCTTACGGATATAATCAGGCAGGAAATACCGCAGGCATTGCCGGTTGCCCTGTCAGGCCCCAGCCATGCGGAAGAGATAGCCAGGGATATACCTACTACCGTGGTGGCAGCCAGCGAAAACCGGGAGGCAGCGGAGCTCGTTCAGAACATATTCATGTCACCCAAATTCAGGGTTTATACCAATTCCGATGTAAAAGGCGTGGAGCTGGGGGGAGCTCTCAAAAACGTAATCGCCCTCTGTGCCGGAATATCGGATGGTCTGGGCTTTGGTGACAATACCAAGGCTGCCCTCATGACAAGGGGTATAACGGAAATCACAAGGCTTGGGACGGCGATGGGCGCAAGGCCTCAAACCTTCGGAGGGTTGACCGGAATAGGGGACCTCATTGTAACGTGCACCAGCATGCACAGCAGAAACAGAAGGGCAGGCATCCTCATCGGGCAGGGCAAATCAGTAAAAGAGGCTCTGGATGAAGTTAAGATGGTAGTAGAGGGTGTTGCTACGGCAAAGCCTGCTTATGAGCTGGGTCAGGAATATAATGTCGATATGCCTATAACTAGAGAAGCAAATGAAGTCCTGTTTAACGGGAAGAATCCCAAGCAGGCGGTGGTAGACCTGATGATGAGGGAAAAAAAGGATGAAATAGAAGAACTTATTTGATATACTAAAAGGTGGGGTTTTACCTTACCAAATAAAATCAAGCGGACGGGCAATCTAAAAACCTGTTCCGCTATAAATCTTGCCCGGGGAGTAGGGTATTGTCCGAATAATAAACCTGTAAAAAACACAGGCTGACACTGCCATATAAAAGGGGTGAAAGGATGAGACCATGAAAAAGGCAATTTTGATATACAACCCGATGTCGGGGGATCACAGTGCTGACAAAAATCTCGATTACATAATCAAGCGTTTCCAGAACGAAAATATTCTTCTCCAGCCTTACAGGATTTTCAGCAACGAAACGGAAATCCTGGAGGACGTCTTAAAACAGGAGGATTATGTTTGTGCGGTTGTCTCCGGCGGTGACGGCACTTTGAATTATTCCATCAATGCTCTTATGAAAAACGACATCAGGATTCCCGTAGGGGTGATACCGTCGGGCACCAGCAATGATTTCGCCCGATGCATAAACATGCCCCATGAAATCGATAAGTGCATGGATGTAATACTGGGCGGAAATACGATAGATGTAGATGTGGGCCTTATAAACGACAAGCAGTACTTTCTGACCACATGTGCCGGAGGGATATTTGTCGACGTTTCCTTTAATACGCACAATGAGCTAAAGAAAAACTTCGGAACCTTTGCGTATTATCTTAAAGCCATCAGTGAGGTTACAAACATCCGATCTTTTCCCATAAAAATTGAAACCGAAACCCAATCCTTCGAAGAAGAAATTCTGTTATTTATCATATTGAACGGCAAACACGCGGCAGGCTTTACCAACCTTTTGGAGATAGCCGACTACTCCGACGGCATAATGGACATCATTATGCTGAAAAACTGCTCCCACCTGGACATGGCGACGGTGTTTTTCAATGTGTTAAGCGGTAATCATATAAATAATAAAAATGTTATAAGCCTTAGGGCCAGAAAATGCATCATAAAAGGCGGCAGCAGCATCAACCTTAGCGTGGATGGTGAAAAGGGCGACAGCCTTCCTATAGAGGTGAAATTCATACAGCGCGCTTTGAAAGTATTTATACGGTAATCTTAAAGAAAACCTCCCCTAATTTTTTGTTCTATAAATTTAAGACGAACATATATTTATAATGAATAATGCGTTGTACAACATTGGCCTAAATGGCTATCCAAACAAAATTAGGGGGGTTGCGGGTGGAAGCTTACAACATATATCAACAGATCGCAGAAAGAACTCAAGGTGACATATACATAGGAGTAGTAGGGCCGGTAAGAACAGGTAAATCGACCTTTATTAAAAGATTTATGGATTTACTGGTAATCCCTAATATAGAAAACACTTACCAAAAGGAAAGAGCAAAGGATGAACTGCCTCAGAGTGCAACCGGAAGGACAATAATGACCACCGAGCCTAAGTTTGTTCCCAATGAAGCAGTGGAGATAACCATCGACGAAAATGTGAAGCTGAAAGTCCGTTTGATTGACTGCGTTGGCTATCTTGTAAAGGGTGCGCTGGGATATTTGGAGAACAATGTGCCGAGGATGGTATCAACTCCTTGGTATGACCACCAGATACCTTTTGAGGAAGCGGCAGAGATCGGAACCAAAAAGGTGATCAATGAGCATTCAACCATCGGCCTTGTAATAACGACTGACGGCTCAATTACTGATATAAGCAGGGAAGAGTATATTGAAGCTGAAAAAAGAGTGGTCAGCGAGCTGAAGGAAATCAACAAGCCCTTCGTAATAGTGCTGAACTCAACGCGGCCGTCGGACCCTGAAACCCTCAAGCTCAAGGAGGAGCTGGAAGCAAAATATTCCGTTCCGGTTATAAATGTAAACTGTGCTCAAATGAGGCTGGAAGATATCAATACGATAATGGAAAAAGTGCTCTATGAATTCCCGGTATCGGAGATAGGCATAAATATTCCCAGATGGATTGAGGCGCTGGAAGATGACCACTGGCTCAAAGTCGATCTGATCGATTCCATAAGGGAGAGCCTGAGGAATATATCCAAAATACGCGAGGTAAAAGGCTGCGTCCAAAACCTTGGGGAATATGAGTTTGTAAAGAAAGCCTACATAGAGAGAATAAACTTAGGCGAAGGCAATGTGTTGGTCGAACTGAGCGCGGAGGATGGCCTGTTCTACCGCATACTCAGTGAAGAGACAGGATTTGAGGTGGATGGAGACCATAGACTCATAGGGCTTTTGAAGGATCTGGCAAGGATAAAGAAAGAGTATGAAAGGGTCGAATATGCGCTGCATGAGGTCAGGGTAAAAGGATATGGCATGGTTATGCCTCAGATGGACGAACTTTCGTTGGAAGAGCCGGAAATTATCAAGCAGGGTAACCGATTCGGAGTTAAATTGAAAGCCAGTGCGCCATCCATCCATATGATCCGGGCGGATATTGAGACTGAAATCGCTCCGCTGGTGGGAACCGAGAAGCAATCGGAGGAGCTTGTGAACTACCTTCTGAAAGAGTTCGAAGGTGAGCCGGGCAAGATATGGGAGTCCAATATATTCGGAAAATCGCTGTATGAGCTGGTAGGCGAAGGACTGCAGAACAAGCTGTTCAGAATGCCCGAGGACGCACAGCTAAAGCTCCAGGAGACGTTGCAGAGGATAATCAATGAAGGCAGTGGCGGATTGATATGTATTATATTGTAAAAAGATATATTTCCACATGAGGATGCCTGTTAAACGCGGGGCATCTTCTTTTTTTGCAAAACAGTGAATTTTCGTCTAAGCAAAAAATAAATGTCGTTCAAAAGAATAACTGATAAAAAAGAGAAGCTGATAAAGAGAAGGTATGCTATTAAGCTAAAGGAGTGCTGAAGTCCTGAGGGGTGCCAAAATCGAAAGAGCATGGGAAGTGAAAAATAATGGGAGTAACTTAAGGGCAAAAAATAGCTGCCTGGCAAAAGATATACTATTATGCTAAAGGGATGCTGAAAGCAGGTGGGCTGAGGAAATCGAAAAAGCAGGGGAAAGGTATAAAAAGAGGGAAAAATCCACAATATAGAATTCAAATGCTGCAGATTAATATACCATGCTTTTACTTCCGTTATTGGCATAATTGTGCTATACTATTTTCCAGATATTTATGCTCTAAAGGAGGACTGCTATGGATGCATATGAAAAATTCAGGTTCTGGCTGGAGAATGAGTATTTTGATGAAGAGACCCGGCGGGAACTTGATGAGATAAAGGATAACCCCAAGGAAATCGAAGAAAGGTTTTATAAGGATCTGGAATTCGGTACCGGGGGTCTCAGGGGGATAATAGGCGCCGGAACCAACAGGATCAATGTCTATACCGTGAGAAAAGCTTCCCAGGGTGTGGCAAATTATATAAGCCAAAAAGGTGAGGAAGCAAAGAAAAAAGGTATAGTTATAGCTTACGACTCCCGCCATAAATCACCGGAGCTGGCCCTGGAGACAGCTAAGGTGTTTGCCGGAAACGGAATAAAAGCATACCTTTTTGACGAGCTAAGGCCCACACCGGAATTATCCTTTGCCGTCAGAGAACTTAAAGCTTCGGCAGGTATTGTGATAACAGCGAGCCATAACCCCAAGCAGTATAACGGATACAAGGTTTATGGGGAGGACGGCGGGCAGCTTCCGTTGGAAGGCTCCAATGCCGTGCTGAAAGAGATCGACAGCATTGAAGACATAACCAAGGTCACTTTCATGGAAAAGGATGAAGCGCTGGAAAAAGGCTTGATTGAGATAATAGGCAGTCAAGTGGATGACTCATATATCTCAAAGCTGAAGACTCTTTCCATCAATCCGGAAATAGTGAAGGAAGTCGGCAAAGATTTCAGAATAATTTATACGCCGCTTCATGGAACCGGAAATAAACCTGTCCGCAGGATTTTAAACGAAACCGGATTTAAGAATGTGCTGGTGGTAAAGGAACAGGAGCTTCCGGATCCGGATTTTTCGACTGTAAAGTCTCCCAATCCGGAGGAAAAGGCTGCTTTTGCCCTGGCAATTGAGCTGGCCAAAAAGGAGAATGTCGACCTGATTATAGGTACTGACCCGGATTGCGACAGGGTCGGCGTGGTGGTCAGAAACGCCGTGGGTGAGTATGTGGTGCTCACCGGAAACCAGACAGGATGCCTGCTCCTGGAGTATATACTGTCCCAGAAAAAAGCAAAAGGAGAGCTTCCGCCCAATGGTTTTGTGGTAAAAACCATTGTTACCACAGAACTGGCCAGAAAGATAGCAGATAACTACAATGTGGAACTGGTGGAAGTGCTGACTGGCTTTAAATTCATCGGAGAGCAGATAAAGCTGCTGGATGAACAAGGCGACAAAAAATACCTGTTTGGTTTTGAAGAAAGCTATGGATATCTGGCCGGTACCTTTGCAAGGGACAAGGATGCGGTTGTGGCATCGATGCTCATCGCGGAGATGGCAGCATATTATAAGTCCCGGAACATGTCCCTCTATGAAGGGCTCCAGGAGATTTTCGAAAAGTACGGATATTCCCTGGAAGGATTGACTACCTTTACATTGGAGGGTAAGAGTGGACTGGAAAAGATAAAATATACAATGAATAAACTCAGAACTGAGGAAATTTCAAAGTTCGGCAATTTTGAGGCAAAGGCCATAAGGGATTATCAGGAAGGTTACAGGTACGATATCGCCAATAATCGTAAAGAAAGGCTTTCTCTTCCCCAATCCGATGTTTTGTATTATGAAATTTCGGATGGTTCATGGTTCTGTATAAGACCGTCGGGAACAGAGCCGAAAATCAAGATATATTATGGCGTATCAGAAAGCAGCTTGGAATTATCTGAGAAAAAGTTAAATGAATTACAGGATAGCGTATTATCCGTTGTGAAGGAAATGTTGTACTAATATAAAAAGGGGTGAGGGATTATGTCTTCTCATCCCTTTTCAATATTATAGGCCTGAAAGACTATGTTTTTTAGGACAAAAGAAGGTAGCATTCCATGACTAATAGGGTAAATAGTCAGTATTTTGCATTTTTATGCAGGATTTATTAAACGGCTGTCGAATATAACATTCATTCGGTGCATTGTTTAGGTAGGTTGAAGTGTAATATGCAGGGAATTTTAACTTAAAAAACAGTCATTTGTCATATTATAATTGCGGAGGAAAAAAATGCACAGATTGCCTTTTGATAGCTTAAAAGCAGGGGATAAACTTGCCAAGTCGGTTTTTAGCCATGAGGGAAGGAAACTGCTTCCGGTAGGCACCGTAGTTAATGAAGACCATTTAAATATACTTTACGAAAACAATATAAATGACGTATATATAGAAGATGATAATTCCTGCTTTATTAACCTGCCCAGGGCTTACTGCGAGGATACGCAAAAACAAGCCAAAATGCTTATGGAACAGCACTTGGAAAGCCGCTCTTTAGTTCCTCCGGTAAATAATCCCAAGGTGAAGGACACAATTTGCAAAATCATGGACGAAATGCTCGGAAGCGAAGACATAATCACATGCCTGGCCAATATGAAATTCCTTGATGAATATACTTTTGAGCATTCATTGAATGTCTGCCTGCTTTCCTTGGTTATGGGTATAGGCATTGGCTATAACCTGCGCAGACTGGAAGACCTTGGGGTGGGGGCAATCCTCCATGATGTCGGTAAACTGAGAATACCCGAAAGCATTCTGAAAAAGCCGGCAAAACTTACAGATGAGGAGTTCGAAGAGATAAAGAAGCATACCATTTATGGATATAAAATCCTCAAAGAAAACAAGGATATCAGCATGATTTCGGCATTTATCGCCATCGGACACCATGAGAGGTATGACGGAAGCGGGTATCCACTCCATATTAAGCGCAACAACATACACGAATGTGCGAGAATCGTTGCAGTAGCCGATGTTTTTGATGCTTTGAGCACGGACCGCGTTTACAGGAAAAAGATGAAGCTTAATGAAGTTATAGAGTATATTACAGATTTCAGCACAAACTATTTCGACCGGGATATAGTGAATAACTTTGTGGGCTGCCTGCCGCTGTATCAAGTGGGGACAGGCGTTATATTAAATACCGGAGAGCGGGGGCTGGTGGCCAATGCTAACAAGGTTATGCCCACAAGGCCCGTTGTGAAGATCATATACAACAGGAAGGGAATTAAGCTCAAAAGAAACTATAAAATCGACCTGACCAAGAAATCCAACGTGCTGATTGAAGGGGTTTGCGAACTATAGACTGACAAGCCTGATACATAATGAATCAAATATAATAAAGCCAAAGAGAAAGGTACAAAAAGATGCACTTGATGCATCTTTTTTTGAGTAAAAACGCTATGTAATGGTATAATTAAAGAAAAAGAAGTAGTAATCTGGAGGATGTTGTATAATGAATAATTCTGAAAACGTCAATACATCCGGTGATTTTGTCCATCTGCATGTGCATACCGAATACAGCCTGCTGGACGGAGCCAACAGGATAAAGGAACTTATAAGCCGCGCGGTGGAATTGGGCATGAAGAGCATGGCTATAACGGATCACGGTGTGATGTATGGCGTTGTGGATTTTTATAAGGAAGCTGTAAAAAACGGAATAAAGCCGATACTCGGATGTGAAATATACACTGCAAGAAAGAGCAGATTCGACAAGCAGCCCAATATAGATTCGGACCCGGGACACCTGGTGCTGCTGGCTAAAAATACGGTAGGCTATAAAAACCTCATGAAGATCGTTTCCATAGGCTTCACTGAAGGGTTTTACTATAAACCTCGAGTTGATATGGAAATCCTGGAAAAGTACAGTGAGGGGCTTATAGCCTTGAGCGCTTGCCTGTCGGGAGATATACCGAAAGCGCTTATACGGAATGAGTATGAAAAGGCAAAAGAAATAGCTTTGAAATTTAATGAAATATTCGGTCAGGATAATTTTTATCTTGAGCTGCAGATAAACGGCATAGAGGAACAGAATCTTGTCAACCAGAAGCTGATTAAATTAAGCAGGGAAACCGGCATACCTCTCATAGCGACAAACGATGCCCATTATTTAAGACGGGAAGACGCCAAAGCCCATGAAATACTGCTGTGCATACAGACGGGAAAGAGCATGGACGATGAGGACAGGATGAGGTTTTCCACCGATGAGGTATATGTCAAATCCGCTGAAGAAATGAGGCAGCTGTTTAAAAACATACCGGAAGCGGTGGATAATACGCTGAAGGTTGCTGAAAGATGCAATGTGGAGCTGGAATTTGACCAGCGGCATATGCCGGAATATAATGTGCCAAACGGTAAAGATCCTTATGAATATCTGAGGGAGCTGTGCTATGAAGGTCTGGAGCGCCTTTATGGGGAGAAAAAGGATCAGAATGTGGAGAGGCTTGAATATGAGCTTTCTGTTATAAAGCAGATGGGATATGTGGACTACTTCTTGATAGTCTGGGATTTTATCAAATATGCCAAGGATAACGGCATCATGGTGGGACCGGGCAGAGGCTCCGGAGCAGGGAGCATAGTCGCTTACTGCCTTGGAATCACAAGCATAGATCCTATAAAATACAATCTGCTTTTTGAAAGGTTCTTAAATCCGGAAAGAATAAGCATGCCGGATATAGACGTGGACTTTTGCTATGAGAGAAGGTCCGAAGTTATAGATTACGTCGTGAAAAAATACGGGGAGGACAGGGTGTCGCAAATAATCACCTTTGGTACCATGGCAGCCCGGGGAGCCATCAGGGATGTGGGCCGTGCCCTGAACATACCCTATAATGAAGTGGACAGCATTGCCAAGATGGTACCCTTCCAGATCGGCATGACCATAGACAAAGCCTTGGAAATCAATCCGGAACTGAGAAACCGGTATGAAAACGATGCGGTAATAGGGGAACTGATTGATACCGCAAAACAGCTGGAAGGAATGCCGCGGCACGCGTCGACCCACGCCGCAGGAGTGGTGATATCGAAAGAGCCGATAGTCAATTATGTGCCTTTGCAGAAAAACGAAGGCAACGTGACAACCCAATTCCCCATGGGCACCCTTGAGGAGCTGGGGCTTTTGAAAATGGATTTTCTTGGTCTCAGGACGCTTACAGTGATAAGAGATGCCTTGGAGCTCATCAGGAAGAACCATGGCAAGGAAATTGACATAAGCAGGCTGAAAATGGATGACCCTAAAGTGTTTAAAATGATTGGGGAGGGAAAGACCGCCGGGGTATTCCAGTTGGAAAGCGGCGGGATGACCCAGTTCATGAAGGAACTCCAGCCATCATCCCTGGAGGATATAATCGCGGGTATCTCCCTGTACCGTCCCGGGCCGATGGATCAGATACCCAGGTATATACAGAATAAAAGAGATCCTTCCAATATAAAATATGATCATCCTTTGCTGGAAAATATCCTTAATGTGACCTATGGATGCATGATCTATCAGGAGCAGGTTATGCAAATTGTCCGGGACCTTGCAGGATATTCCATGGGCAGGTCGGACCTGGTAAGAAGGGCAATGGCAAAGAAAAAGCACAGCGTCATGGAGCAGGAAAGGCAGAATTTCATTTACGGTATAACCGATGAAAAAGGGAATGTGCTTGTAAAGGGAGCCTTGAGGAACGGGGTGGATGAAAAAACTGCCAACAAGATATTTGATGAAATGATGGATTTTGCCAGCTACGCTTTCAACAAGTCCCATGCAGCTGCCTATGCGGTGGTGGCTTATCAGACGGCTTGGCTGAAATATTATTATCCGGTGGAATTCATGGCAGCGCTGCTCAACAGTTTTCTTGGAAGCAGTGAAAAGGTATCCCAGTATGTTTATGAATGCAAGACAATGAATATTGATGTACTGCCTCCCGACATAAATGAGAGCAATGTGAGGTTTACGGTTGCCGACGGAAAAATACGGTTTGGGCTGGCAGCAGTCAAAAATGTAGGAGAAAGCGCTGTTAAGGCTATAATTGAGGAAAGGGAAAGGAAAGGCTGCTTCAAAACCTTCAGGGATTTCTGCGAAAGGGTGGACGGAAAGGATGTAAATAAAAGGTGCGTCGAAAGCCTTATCAAGTGCGGAGCCTTTGACTCGATGAAGGTATATAGATCCCAGCTTATGGCCGTATATGAAAAAATGCTGGACGGTATACAGCAGGACAAAAAAAGGAATACAGACGGCCAATTGTCCCTTTTTGAGCTCTCCGGAGAAATGGAAGCCATGCTGGTGGCGCAGGAGGATTATCCGGATATTAAAGAATATCCCCAAAAAATGCTCCTGTCAATGGAGAAGGAGATGCTGGGCCTTTACATTTCCGGTCATCCTTTAAGCGAATATGAAAACGAAATCAAAGCGCAGGTTACGCTTTACAGCTCGGATTTGAATGAAAATATGCCGGGAGACGAAGTCGAATTTGGTATGACCGATATAAGAAATATAACGGACGGTATGCCGGTAATTGTTGGCGGAATAATAACCGGCAAGAAGACAAAAACTACAAAAAATAATAATATCATGGCTTTTGTGACTCTGGAAGACAATTACGGCTCCATGGAGATAATTGTTTTTCCCGCTGTTCTGGAAAGATACGCGTCTCTTCTCAAGGAGGAAAATATAGTATTAGTGCATGGCAGAATAAGCGTAAAAGAAGAGGAAGCTCCCAAAATTATCTGCGACGAAGTCAGACCTCTTGTAAAAACGGCATTCAGGAAGCTTTATATAAGGTACAACAGAGATCCGGACGACAAAGTGATGAGATCAACAATGTGCATGTTGAAGTACTTTAATGGAAATACTCCTGTTTGTATGTATAAAGAGGGAGATAAAAAGGCAAAGGTTCTGGGCAGGGAATTTTGGGTTAACTTGAATCAAAGCCTTTTATCAGAATTGAAGCTTCGTTTTGGAGAGGAGAATGTAAAGGTTGTTTAAAGGGGCAAAATCCTCTGTTACCAAATTAAATATTGATTTTTGATGGTAAATAATATATAGTTATGACAAGGTGTTTTTTAGGACTTTTTCTACTTCTGAAGGATCAACACCCATATTTTCGGAACTTTAGACATGAGCAAGGATGCGGTAGAGCAGGAATTGTCCCAATGAACGCCTGTGGAGATGCAGATTATGAGATTGATGAAGCAGGAAGCCTACGGTTTTAATCGTGGTAGGTTCACATAGGATGATTTTTGAATACAGGTTACAGTTGCATATTATAACGACGGAAGGAACTACTATAACTGTTCCGATACACCGTTTTCACAAAGCGGGGTACGTTTTATTGCCTCGTTATTATACAAAACAGAATGACCGATAATTTTCCTATAGATTGGCAATATATGCCGACTATATTTTAAAAGGGGCGTGTTTATATGTGGACTGTAGTGTATATGGCTCAGAGCAAGGAAATCGCCACAAAGCTACAAGAGTTGCTGACAAATGAAGGCATATTAGTGAAACTCAGGCCAATAAGCAAGAACCATGAAAACAACGATAACTATTTTGAGGTGCTGGTGCCTGAAGCAGAAGTAGAAGAAGCACATAGCGTCATCATTGAAAAGGGATATTGAATCAACTTGGCCGGTAGATATACCGGAATTATGAAGTATTCCCGTGTTTGTGACAGCATTCACGGGTTTGATATTTAATAAGGAGGTAATTTATGCCTGATATAAGAACTATAGGAGTCCTTACCAGCGGGGGAGATGCTCCCGGAATGAATGCAGCTATCAGAGCGGTAGTAAGAGCCGGGATTTTTTATGGGATGAAGGTTTTTGGAATCCAAAAGGGTTATAACGGCCTCATTCACGGGGATTTTACGGAAATGACCTTGAGATCTGTTTCGGATATCATACATAGGGGAGGAACAATTCTTCAGACGGCGAGATGTCCAGAGTTTAAAACAGAAGAGGGTATCCAAAAGGCTGTAGACATGGCTAGAGTCTTTGGAATTGATGCTATCGTAGTTATAGGTGGGGATGGTTCTTATCGAGGCGCCAGGGACTTAAGCAAGCATGGCTTAGGTGTAATTGGCTTGCCGGGTACTATTGACAATGATATTGGTTGTACCGATTATACCATCGGTTTTGATACCGCCTGCAACACCGTTCAGGAGGCCATAGACAAGATCCGGGATACCGCATATTCCCATGAGCGGTGCAGCGTTCTGGAAGTAATGGGCAGGCACGCAGGCTATATAGCCCTGAATGTGGGTATAGCCGGTGGCGCTGAAGTGGTTCTGCTTCCGGAGAAAAACTATGATATCACCAAGGATGTTATAAAGCCGATAATAGAAGGCAGAAACAGAGGAAAGAAGCATTATGTGGTCATTGTTGCCGAAGGTGTGGGTGGCGCAATTGAAATATCAAATGCGATAGAGGAAAAGACAGGTATAGAATCCAGAGCCACGATCTTGGGACATATCCAAAGAGGCGGCAGCCCTACGGTTTATGACAGGGTGATGGCCAGCAGAATGGGTGTGAAAGCGGTAGAGCTTCTCAAAAATAATATAACCAACAGAATAGTTGCCCTTAAGGATAATAAGATAGTTGATATAGAGATAAATGAAGCTTTGGAGATGAAAAAGAACATAGATGAAAGCGTGGTTGAGTTAAGCAGGATACTGGCCTTATAACAATTTATGGCTTTGTTGTGATTAAATACAGCTCTTTTAGCTTCAAAGCTTAGTGCGTCGTAAAATTGGTGATGAACTTTATTTAAAGATAAGTTTTATTAAAAATGAGGCAGCTGTGAGCGAAATTTGCACAGATTGCCCATTTTGGGCATTGAGCTTGAACTTCGATCATGGCAGAGTTGTGTTTGATCTAACTTATAACAAGCTTTCCTGACAGGTGGTTTTATGTTTATATCGGAGACACATTTTACAGTGCGCTACGCGGAAACAGATCAAATGGGTATAGTGCACCACTCCAACTACCCTATATGGTTTGAAGCAGGAAGAACAGACTTTATAAGAAAAATGGGTATGCCTTATTCCAGTATTGAGAAGGAAGGCCTGATGCTCCCTCTTCTTGAGTTGAAATGCAAGTTTCAGGCTCCGGCGAGGTATGAAGATGAGGTGGTGGTGAAGACTTGGATAAAGGAGGCCACTTATACCCGACTGACCTTTTCTTACGAAGTTATCAAGGCCGGAGAGAATGAAATTCTTACTCTTGGTGAAACTATGCATGTTTGGACGAATAGGGATTTAAAGCCTGTAAATATAAAAAAGAATGCCCCCCACATTTATGCGCTCATAATGGAGTGTATGAAGCTAGGTGATTGAACTTTGCCTACAAAAGCCATATCTTGAGCGTTAAGGATTAGGTAGTGAAATATGCTGGTAGCTAATATTTTTTATAGGTGGTGAGTTGGTGAATATCCCAAACATATTGACAGCATTAAGATTCGTTCTGATACCCATTTTCGGCTATGCCCTCTATAATGAGCATTATCTCGCTGCAATAATCCTGTTCACGTTGGGCGGGATCACGGATATATTGGATGGGTACATAGCCAGAAAGTATAATCTGGTGACTTCTTTTGGAAAACTTGCCGATCCGATAGCAGATAAGCTTATGCAGATTACAGCTCTGATTCTGATGACAATGCAGGAGCTAATACCTGGAGTTGTACTCATCGTCGTTGTTGCTAAAGAGATATTTATGGGATTGGGAAGTATTTCATTATATAAAAAGCACATAATTATTTCATCAAGCTGGTATGGCAAGCTTGCAACAGTGGTTTTCTATTTCGCCATAATTATGACCATCATATTCAAAATGAGCGATTTAAGCAATGGCTATGCTGATATGCTGGTAAAGATTTTTATCGGGATGGCGGTTGCTTCTACGCTGTTTGCCTTTGTAATGTATGTAATTTCCTATAGAAAAATAAGCAACAAATCAAAATAAAAGTCTTGGGCTGGCAATCCTTGCTTGACCGAAAGGTGACGGCAATTTCTGAAGACTGTATCTAAAGTTCCTGAAATAGATATGGTTTTCATGCCGTTGACAGGCGGCAATTTGCGAAAGCTGATTTATCAATTCCTATAGATGGCTGTATAACGGTCATATGCGATATGAAGTGTGTATATTCACAAATTTATGGTTTTATTTCGACAAGGCATTGTATTAATATATGCCAATGAGACAAAATGCTGAATCTTAGGAGTTTGGAATGTTCGGGTATATTCTTCCGGAAAAGCCGGAATTAAAGATAAAAGAATATGATTTGTACAGAGCTTATTACTGCGGCGTATGCAAATCTATAGCCAAGAGATACGGACAAGTCCCGAGGCTCACCCTTAATTATGATTCAACCTTTCTTGCCATATTACTGGCCTCAGTTTCGGAAGAAAAAAGAGATATCCGAATTGAGCGTTGCATTGCTCATCCGGTTAAGAAAAAGATTGTTGTAAGAAACAGTGAAATAATTGATTATGCATCAGACATGAACATAATTCTTGCGTATTATAAACTGGAAGACGACTGGAGAGATGAAAGGTCTTTAATATCCGGAGCGGCTTCACTATTTTTAAGGAACACTTATAAAAAGATCCGGAAGAAATATCAGGAAAAATGTGATATAATTTTGAGACGGTTGAACGAACTGGCAGCGCTGGAGAAGGAAAAATGCAATTCCATGGACAGAGCTGCGGAGCCTTTTGCAAAACTCATGGAAGAGATCATGCTTTACAGAAACGACCGGATGGATGAAAAGCATGCAAATATACTTAAATGGATGGGTTACAATATAGGTAAATGGATTTATATCATCGATGCATATAATGATCTGGAAGACGATATCAGGAATAATTCATACAACCCTTTTATTTACCAGTATAATTATACAGAGGGTGCAAAGGGCGATGTCTTAAGCTTTAAAAATAAAATAAGGGATAGAGTCGAATTCAACCTGGTATATGCTCTGAACCAGATAGCAAAGAGCTATGAGTTGATGGAAACCAGATGCAACAGGGGAATACTTGAAAATATTATTTATATGGGGATGCTGAGAAAAACAGAACAAATTCTTGGAATAGGGAGTTGTAAAGAAGTTGAGAAATCCGTATGAAGTATTGGGCATAAAAGAAGGAGCCAGCGAAGAAGAGATAAAAAAGGCATACAGGGAGCTTGTTAAGAAATATCATCCGGACCAGTACCATGACAATCCTCTGTCCGAACTTGCGGAAGAAAAGCTCAGGGAAATAAACGAAGCCTATGACTATTTGATGAAGAACCAGTCCGCCGGAAACAGGAGCGGTTCTTGGGGGCAGAGCTATGGGGGTAACGGAGGTTATGGTACAAATGAGTTTTACAATCAGGTAAGAAGGCACATTCAGACCGGAAACATCAGTGCGGCAGAAAGCATGCTGAACAGTACCAACGACAGGTCTGCCCAGTGGTATTATTTAAGAGGGTTGATATTTTTGCGCAAAGGCTGGTATGATGAAGCCTATAACAGCATTCAGATGGCTGTAAATATGGATCCTACAAACTTTGAATACAGGAATGCTCTGAATAATATGAGCATGAGAAATGCCACATACAGGGAAACAGCATACGGGAGTGGATATAACCGGAATGACGATCTTTGCGCCATATGCCAGTTCCTATGGTGTGCCGACTGCTGCTGCGAGTGTACCGGTGGGGATTTGATAGGATGCTGTTAGTTTTTACGGACGGCATTTTATGTTTTCAGATACCGGAGGTACTTTATGGAAACTGGTAACAATGTATCAAATTCGAAAAAGGTCACTTTAAGCGGTTTGTTGCTTGCTCTGGTTGTAATTACCCTTTTTCTTGCAACGGTTTCGCCGGTAAACGAAATGTCTTTATATGCTTTAAGCTCCTTTTTCGTTTCAGTGGTAATTATAGAGCTGGGAATAAAAGCCGGCTGGGCTTTTTATGCTGCATCGTGCCTGCTTTCCCTTATAATTCCCAATAAGGTGGCCTTGATACCCTACATCGTTTTTTTTGGATTGTACGGCATTGTAAAATTTTATATAGAAAAACTGAGCAAGTTGGCTCTGGAGTATATATTAAAGCTTATTTTCTTTAATATCTTTGTGGCTGTGACGGTATTGTATCTGAACCAGTTAATACCCGAAGGGTTTCAAAGGTATTCTATGTGGGCTTTGATTGTAGCCGCTGAATTGGTATTCGTTATCTACGATTATGCATATACGCTTTTTATTCAGTATTACAGGCACAGAATAAGAAACAGGCTTCGTATGTAAAGAGCCGGGGGTATCCTCGGCCCATCCGAAGTGTAACGCTTTTGGATTGTCAAAGATCGGTTTGATGACGCTCCGTAACTTGTGTATTGAAAAAGAAAAAATTATGTAATAGAATTATTGGTAAAATATGTTAACGGGGTGGAGCAGCCGATGACTGATATTACATACTCTATTGGCGTTTTTATCGTGATTCTGGCAGCCGGATGTGTTGTAAACCTGCTGGAAAGGCATTATGTTGTCCAGCTATCCGGGATTGCTTTCTTTGTCCTGTTTGCTGCTTTCAAGGCTTATCAAATAGTCGCCATACATGATTCCATATCCCCAAGTCAGCTTTACCAACTGCTTTTGCCGATGTTTTCAGGGATATGTGCCTGCCTTATAAGCATGGTGCTGGGGTTCTTTTTGTTTCCATCCCTGAGAAAGCGATTCAAGGACTAGGTTTTGCAGTTTCTATGCCTTTTTAAAAGCACTCCCCTTTCTGAATCATTTTGTAAAATTATGCTTAATAAAATTGATTTTCCTCAGATATTATAATAATATCTTATAAGTGGAAGAAATAATGTTCAGGAGGAGTTTTTTATGAATATACCAAGAAGTGAGTATCCGAGACCGCAGTTCTTTCGTGACAGTTGGCAATGCCTGAACGGCGAATGGGATTTTGCCTTTGATTTCGGCAAAAGCGGAAAGGATAGAGGATATTTTAAACCTGAAACCAAATTTGATAAAAAGATATTAGTTCCCTTTTGTCCCGAATCAAAACTGTCGGGCATAGAATGCAAGGATTTTCTTAATTCTGTCTGGTATAAAAGGACGATAACCTTGACGGAAGAACAATTAAAAAACAGGGTACTGCTTCATTTCGGAGCCGTTGATTATTACTGCACTGTTGCGATTAATGGCGAGATATGCGGCAGCCACAAGGGTGGCTACAGTTCCTTTTGCTTTGAAATTACTAAGTACCTGCATGTTGGGGAAAACACCATAACCGTCAATGCCGTGGATGAGCAGAGAAATGGCAAGCAGCCCCGGGGAAAGCAGTGCGGAGGATATTACTCGGCAGGTTGTGATTATACCCGCACAACAGGCATCTGGCAGACAGTATGGCTGGAGTTCGTCCCTGAAATATATCTGAAATCCGTAAAAATAATCACCGATTATAAAAACAATTCGGTATCCTTTACTGCCAAGGTTGATGGTGAAAGCAGCAACATGTCTTTATTGACCCGGATATTTTTTGAAGGCGAACTGCAGGCTGAAAAGGAGGTATCCTTAAATTGCGGCAGCACGCCATATTCGATGACGGTGGATAATGTCCGGCTGTGGGAGCCTGGAAACCCGAACCTGTATGATGTAGAATACATACTTTATGTAGATGGAAAAATGATGGACAAGGTGCAAAGCTATTTCGGATTCCGCACCGTCACGCTGGAAAACCACGCCATATACATAAACGGAAAGCCTGTGTATCAAAGGCTGGTGCTGGATCAAGGCTTTTATCCCGATGGTATATATACAGCCCCCAGTGATGCCGATCTTAAGAGGGATATCGAGCTTTCCATGGCGCTGGGCTTTAATGGAGCGAGACTTCACGAAAAAATGTTCGAGGAGCGCTATCTGTACTGGGCGGACCGGCTGGGATACATTGTGTGGGGAGAGCATGCCAATTGGGGCCTGGACATCACTACCTACGAAAGTCTGGCTAACTTCCTGCCTGAGTGGATGGAAACTTTGGAAAGGGATTTCAATCATCCGTCCATCGTAGGATGGTGCCCCTTCAATGAAACATGGGACTATAACCACCGCCGTCAGGACGACCGCGTGCTTTATACGGTGTACCAGGTGACGAAGGCTATCGACAGTACCCGGCCTGTGATTGACACCAGCGGTAATTTCCATGTGATTACCGATATTTACGATATCCATGATTATGAGCAGGATACGGAGATATTCACCAAGCGTTATGCTGCGGTGACCAAAGATGAGGTATATGAAACATTTCCGGACAGGCAGCGTTATGGAGGACAGCCGTATTTTGTCAGTGAATATGGAGGCATGTTCTGGGCTCCGTACGAAAAAGACGGTTGGGGATATGGCAAAGCTCCGGAGGATGAAAAAGAGTTTGCGAATCGTTATGCCAGCTTGACCAAGGCACTGATGGATAATGAAAATATATGTGCCTTCTGCTACACCCAGTTGTACGATGTGGAGCAGGAAAAGAACGGATTGTATACCTATGACCGCAAGCAGAAATTCTCTCCGGAAACTTATGAGCTTATCCGCAGCGTGAACCAGGCTGTTGCCGGAATTGAAAAAAAGAAATAATAAATAATAGAATTAAAAGAAATAATGAAATATTAAGAGGAATATCTTTATGGATGAAAGAGCGCTAAGAGTACTGGAGTACGACAAGATAATAAAAAAGCTGGCCGATATGACTGCATCGGTACCGGGCCGGGAGATTGCCGAATCTCTTAAGCCTGAGACGGAGCTGTCCCGGGTGGAGCAAAGCCTTAAGGAGACCAGCGATGGTGTAAGCTTCATTGTAAGAAAAGGAAGCCCTCCGATGAGTGGAATCCACGATTTAAGGTCTATATTGAAGCGGGTTGAAATAGGAGCAATATTGAATCCCGGAGAGCTTTTGAAGGTATCCGACGTACTCGGGACGTGCCGTAGGCTGAAAGCTTACAGCTCGGAAAGCGTTTCGATGGAACAGGACAATGTAGTCACTGAGCTTATTAATTGTCTTGTGTCCAATAAAAGAGTGGAAGACAAGATAAAGATGGCGGTGCTGAACGAGGAAGAGCTGGCAGATGGAGCGAGCCCGGCTTTGGCTGATATCAGGAGAAAGATCAAGGATGCACAGAATTCTATCAAAGAAAAACTGAATGATCTGATAAGATCTTCTAAATATCAGAAGTTCATGCAGGAAGCTATAGTCACCATGAGGGGTGACAGGTATGTGATCCCGGTCAAGCAGGAATACAGAAGTGAAATACCAGGTCTGATTCATGATGCTTCCGCCAGTGGGGCAACCATATTCATTGAGCCCATGGCGGTTGTGGAGGCAAACAACAATATCCGGCAGCTGAAAATCAAGGAGCAGGCAGAGATCGAACGCATCCTGTATGAACTTACAGCTGATGTCTCAGGCATCCTGGATGGACTGAAAGGGAATGTGACTCTGCTGGCAAAACTGGATTTCATATTTGCCAAGGCAAAATTGAGCGTGGACTATAAATGCGTGTGCCCCAAGCTTAATAAGGACGGGCATATAGTGATAAAGAAGGGAAGGCACCCGTTGCTTGACCCGAAAACGGTGGTTCCGATTGATTTCTGGATAGGAGATCAGTTTAATACCCTGGTGGTGACTGGTCCGAATACAGGCGGAAAAACCGTTACATTGAAAACTGTAGGTCTTTTTACCCTTATGACGCAGGCAGGCTTGCATGTGCCGGCCAATGAAGGTACCGTCATGAGCGTTTTCGAGAAAGTTTTTGCCGATATTGGGGATGAGCAGAGCATAGAGCAGAGCCTCAGCACCTTTTCATCCCATATGAAGAATATTGTCGGCATCCTGGAGAAGGCTGACGACTCATCCCTGGTACTGTTTGATGAGTTGGGTGCCGGTACGGATCCTACGGAGGGAGCTGCTCTGGCTATGGCGATATTGGAATGCCTTCACCAGACTGGCACCATCACAGTGGCTACAACTCATTACAGTGAGCTGAAGGTTTACGCCATATCTACAAAGGGTGTGGAAAATGCCTGCTGCGAGTTTGATGTGGAAACTTTAAAACCGACATATAAGCTGCTGATCGGGGTTCCGGGCAAGAGCAATGCCTTTGCCATTTCCAAAAGGCTTGGCCTGGGAGAGGATATAATCGAAAGAGCGAAGGAGTTCCTCACCCAGGAAGATATAAAGTTTGAAGATCTGCTGATGAACATAGAAAAGAACAGAAGTGAAGCGGAAAAGGAAAGGATTAAGGCTGAGCGCTACAGGATTGAGATAGAAAACCTGAAAAAGGAGCTGGAGGAGCAGAAAAAGAAGCTTGAGCAGCAAAAGGAAAAGCTTCTCAGGGAAGCCAAGGAAGAAGCCAGGAAGATCCTTCTTAATGCCAAGGCGGAAGCAGAGGACATTCTGGAGGAAATGAGACGCATTGAGAAGGAACAGGAAACCATCGAAAAGAGAAAAGAAGCAGAACAGTTTAAGATGAAGCTTAAGAACCGGTTAAACGAGATTGAGGATTCCCTGGCTGAATCGGCAATGCCAAAACATGGATATGTAAAACCTCCGGAAAATTTGAAGCCCGGAGAAAGCGTGCTTATAGTAAACCTCAACCAGAAGGGAATTGTCATAAATCCTCCTGATCATAACGGTGAAGCCCTTGTGCAGGCAGGTATAATGAAAATAAACGTACATGTAACCAACCTGAAGCGCATCGATGAGCAGAAGGAAGAAATAAAGAAAGCTATGGGAATAGGAAAGATCGGAGTTTCTAAAGCCAGGACCATATCCACGGAGGTGGATGTCAGAGGCCAGACTTTGGATGAAGCGATAGAGGTCGTTGATAAGTATCTGGATGATGCGGCAATTGCAGGCTTAAAGGAGATTTCGATCATCCACGGCAAAGGTACGGGTGTATTGAGAAGCGGAATACACCAGTTTTTGAAGACTAACCGGCATGTGAACAGCTTCCGTCTGGGGAAATATGGTGAAGGGGAAACCGGTGTGACCATAGTTGAATTAAATTAAGCCTTCATTAAAAGGCAAATTTGCTGACATACACAACTACACAACGCTAATACTGACTGCAATCTATCTATGAGAATGCAGTTAATGGTAAAAATAACCAAATGCCGGAAGGCAAGTTTCACCGGCCCATTTAAAACGATTGATTTTAAGCCCGCAATTTGACAACTGCGGGCTTTGCTTTTACGTCAGGAGCTGTCGTTATTGGTGATTGCACAATAAAGATGTTGACAAGAAAAAGAGGTTAAACTAGAATTATTATGTTTATTATAGACATTTGATGTTAAAGGGAGAATTTAAGTGGAAGATATAAAAATAAGAGAAGACATAAGAAACATAGCAATAATCGCCCACGTTGACCATGGAAAGACTACTCTGGTGGACGGAATGCTTAAGCAAAGCGGAATTTTCAGGGAGAATGAGCAGGTTCAGGAGAGGGTTATGGACTCCAATGACCTGGAAAGGGAAAGGGGTATCACCATTCTTGCCAAAAATACCGCTGTTAAATATAATGGAGTAAAAATCAACATAGTTGATACCCCGGGACATGCAGATTTTGGCGGTGAAGTTGAACGTTCCCTCAAGATGGTGGACGGTGTGCTTCTGCTGGTTGATTCTTTTGAGGGTCCGATGCCTCAGACGCGATTTGTGCTTAGGAAGGCTTTGCAGCTTAATCTTAAGCCGATTGTTGTCATAAACAAAATTGACAGGCCGGATGCCAGACCGAAGGAAGTCATCGATGAAGTGCTGGAGCTTTTTATCGAACTGGGTGCCGACGACGACCAGCTGGAATTTCCGATAATATATGCTTCCTCCAAGGATGGGTACGCAGTTTATGAGTTAACCGATGAAAAGGTGAATCTCAGGCCTTTGTTTGAAACGATAATAGAAAAAGTGCCTGCACCGAAGGGATATTTCGACAAGCCCCTTCAAATGCTGGTGTCCACCATTGACTATGATGATTATGTAGGCAGAATAGCCATAGGGCGTGTTGAGCGCGGAGTCATCAAGGCAGGCCAGCCGGCAGTGATATGCAAAAAGGATGGGCGGATAGAAAACATAAAGATCAGCCGTCTCTATAAGTTTGAAGGATTAAAAAGAATAGAGGCCAGCGAGGCAACTGTGGGGGATATTGTATCGATATCCGGAGTCGGGGATATCACCATAGGCGAAACCGTCTGCGATGTGCAGAACCCCGAACCACTGCCATTTATAGATATCGATGAGCCTACCATAACCATGACCTTTAGTGTAAACAACAGCCCTTTTGCCGGCCGGGAAGGGACATATGTCACATCCAGGCATTTAAGGGACAGGCTGTTCAAAGAACTGGAGACCAATGTCAGCTTAAGGGTTGAGGAGACCGATTCACCGGATTCTTTCAAGGTTTCCGGCCGTGGAGAGCTTCATCTTTCAGTATTGATAGAAACAATGAGGCGACAGGGATATGAGTTCCAGGTTTCAAAACCCTCGGTTATTTATAAGGAAATTGACGGTGTGATCTGTGAACCTGTGGAGTATTTGATTATAGATGTTCCGGAGGATTACATGGGGGTAGTCATGGAAAAGCTGGGCGCAAGGAAGGCAGAGCTGGTAAACATGCATTCTGCCAATCAGGGATATATGCGTCTGGAGTTTAAAATACCTTCCAGAGGCCTTATAGGATATCGTTCGGAATTTTTGACGGACACAAAGGGAAATGGTATAATGAATTCTGTATTTCACGGTTTCGAACCTTCCAAGGGCGAAATCCAGGGCAGGCAAAGAGGTTCAATGATTGCATGGGAGGACGGGGAAGCTGTTACCTACGGCCTGTACAATGCACAGGAGAGGGGAACCCTCTTCATTGAACCCGGTGTAAAAGTGTATGAAGGAATGATAGTTGGTGAAAATGCCAGATCAGAGGATATTGTGGTCAATGTATGCAAGAAGAAGCATGTGACCAATATGCGCGCTTCGGGTTCGGATGAAGCCCTGCGTTTGACGCCTCCGCGTATTTTGAGCCTTGAGCAGTCACTGGAGTTTATCAATGACGACGAGCTGGTAGAAGTTACTCCTAAGAGCATAAGGCTTAGAAAGAGAATATTGGATACCGAACAGAGGGCTAAAGCCGAAGCAAAAGCTAGAAAAGGATAGGAATGGGGTAATTGCATGGGAGATGCAAAAATGGAGCATGGAAAAAAGAAGGTTAAAAAGAGGGGAAGAAGTGCTGTTTTCTGGCTTCTGACTTTTCTGATCCTGATGGTGATTTTTCTCGTATGTGCCCAATGGTCATACAGGTATGTCATTGAGAGCGCGACGGAAAGGGCGGAAGGGACTCCTATAACCATAGCTCCTCAAGAGGGTATCAGCGTGGATATACCTTTAGGTTCAGGCACTGAATCGATAGCCAAAATACTAAAAGATAAAGGAATTATCCGATATCCCTTTATCTTCAAAATTATATCCAAGTTTGAAGGGTATGACGGTTACTACAAGTCGGGAGTTCATATTCTGAAAAAAGGATTGACATATCAGCAGATAATGAAGATATTGACAGCCAACCCGGAGCGTTCTCCCAGCGTAAAAGTTACGATACCTGAAGGCTACACATACAAGCAAATTGCCGATCTTCTGGCTAAAAAAGGCGTGGTGGACAGGGAAAAATTCGATGAAGTCGCCAATAACTATGATTTCGATTTTGATTTCATTGATGATATACCGGAAGGACGCAAATACAGGCTTGAAGGTTACCTGTTCCCTGATACCTATGAATTTGATCCCAAAGCCGGGGAAGCAGCTGCCATCAAAAAGATGCTCACCCGTTTCAATGAAATGATTACCGAAAGTGAATATAAGAGGATGGAAAAGCTGGGTATGACACTGGATGAGGTGATAATCATAGCATCCCTCATTGAAAGGGAAGCAAAAGTATCCTCGGAGAGACCTATCATATCAGGAGTTATCCATAACAGGTTAAACAGCAAGGATCCAAGCATGAGGAAGCTCCAAATAGATGCAACCATCCAGTACATCTTCTTGAATGAGCAGGGTTCGGTAAAAGAAGTACTGCTTACCGAGGACACCAAGATAGACCATCCTTACAACACATATAAGCATGAAGGACTGCCTCCGGGACCTATCAGCAGCCCTGGAGAGGATTCCATAAGGGCGGCTCTGTATCCGGAAGGGGATTATCTGTTCTATGTGCAGAAAGAGGACGGAACAGGGGAACACTATTTTACGAAGACTTATGATGAGCATCTAAGTGCTATGGATAAAGCTAAAAAGAACAAACAATCCAAGGAATGATGAAAAAATAAAAATGTGAGGCCGAGGTCTCACATTTTTTATGAATGGAGCATCGGTGATGATATGTTACGATTATATAAATGAGTACATCAGAAATACTATAAAGAGAAACAGCGGAATATTGAAGGAGATGGAAGAGTTTGCTGCGGAAAATCACGTTCCGATAATCCAGCCTGAGGTTGCGCGGCTCATTACCGTGCTGGGAAGGCTTAAGAAGCCTGAGCGCATCCTGGAGGTAGGAACTGCCATCGGTTACTCAACCCTCATCCTTTCAGAAATCCTTCAACCCGGCGGAAAAATTGACACTATTGACAGATATGAGCTTATGCTGAATCTTGCAAAAGAAAACATAAAAAGGGCCGGCAAGGAGGATGTTATAAACGTCATAGCCGGAGAGGCCCTTGATGTGCTGAGATGCCTTGATAAAGAATATGATATGATCTTCCTGGATGCAGCTAAAGGCCAGTATCTGGAGTTTTTGCCGGAATGCTTGAGGATGCTGAAAACAGGCGGGCTTATAATATCGGATAATATCCTTTATAAAGGCATGGTTGCCAACGATGAGCTGGTGGTTAGAAGGAAAAAGACCATAGTAAAAAGGATGAGGGATTATCTGGACCATATATGCAACTGTGAACAACTGGATACCAGCATTATCCCCATCGGGGACGGCGTGGCCGTAAGCTATAAGCTGTAAGCTTAATGTTGCATGTTGGAAGCTGCAAACTGGATGTTGCAAGCTATAACTGCTAATCATAAACTAAGAGAAGAATGCAGTAAGTAAAAAACTGTAAGCTGGAAGCCGCAAGCTGAATCCTATTTAAAATTAACCGGAAATCTGTAAAATGGATTTTCTACCGCTGGATCAAAGCTTAGACGGGTAGATGAAGAGGCAGTATATTTACAAGCTTGTGAAGCACAATATTTGGCTGAGTTAATGGGAAGCAAATGATTATTGGAATGAGCCATAGATAGTGTAAGCAAATATGAAAAATGTGATATGACGCTAAAGCGGAGGATTGGAATATGAATAAAATAGAGTTGCTTGCTCCGGCAGGAAGCTTGGAGAAGTTAAAAATGGCGATTGAGTATGGTGCCGATGCAGTGTATCTGGGAGGCGAAGCGTATGGCCTGCGGGCCGGTGCAGAAAACTTTGCCCCGGGGGAAATGGAAGAAGGGGTGGAATACGCCCATTCCCGGGGGAAAAAGGTATACCTTACCATGAATATAATACCCCATAACGAGGACATTGAAGGAATGGCCGAGTATGTCAAGGTGGTTACCAAAATTGGTGTGGATGCAATTCTGGTATCCGATCCCGGTGTGTATTCCATTGTAAGGGAAGCTTCTCCGGATATGGAGATACATCTCAGCACCCAGGCCAACAATACCAACTGGAAGAGCGCAGAATTCTGGTACCGCCATGGGGTAAAAAGGATTGTGCTGGCCAGGGAGCTTTCACTAAAGGAGATCGAAGAAATCAGGGAAAGAGCTCCGAAGGACCTGGAGTTTGAGGTTTTCGTGCATGGAGCGATGTGCATTTCATATTCGGGAAGATGCCTCTTAAGCAGCTATATGGCCGGCAGAGATGCCAACAGGGGTGAGTGCGCCCATCCCTGCCGCTGGAAATATTACCTGGTGGAGGAAAAGAGACCCGGGGAGTATATGCCCGTATATGAAAATGAGAGGGGTACTTTCATATTCAACTCAAGAGATCTGTGCATGATAGAACACATTCCCGAGCTTATCAATACCGGAGTGTCCAGCCTTAAAATCGAAGGCAGGATGAAGAGCTCCTTTTATGTGGCGACGGTTGTCAAAGCTTATCGTGATGCGATTGACGCCTATTACAGCGATCCTGAAGGATACAGGTTCAATCCTAAATGGCTTGAGGAAATATCCAAGGTGAGCCATAGGGAGTTTACCACAGGCTTTTATTTTAACAAGCCCACGGAGAAAGATCAGATATATAACACCAGCTCATATATCCGGGGTTATGATTTTGTGGGAATAGTGATGGAGTATGACAGCAAAACGGGAATAGCCACCGTAGAGCAGAGAAACAGGATGTTTCTTGGAGATGAGATAGAAGTGGTAAGGCCTAAAGGAGACTTTTTCATACAAAAAATAGAGAGCATGAAGAATTCCGACGGAGAAAGCATCGATGTGGCTCCGCACCCTCAGATGACCGTTTATATGCCGATGGAAAAGTCTGTGGAGAAGTTCACCATGCTGAGGCGAAAAGCCGGAGGAGATCAGTAGAAAAAGCATTTAACAATAAATGGGATAAGGTTTGATCAAGGCTCATGTAAATAGATTTTGCTTTTTGCAATATGTGAAAACAGATACTAAAACTTGCACGAAGCAATAACCGGAACGAGCATATGCACGGGATCAAATATGTAAAGTATAAAGTTTCCCTTTCCATGGAAGAATTAAAAAATGGAAAGGGGAATTTTGCTATATGCTGGATAAAAGGAAAAAGATATTGCTTATAGGCATTTACATCATATTTGCAGCTCTCATAGCCCGTATGTCCTATTTTCAGTTGTTTCAGAGCAAGGAGCTTTCAAAAGCGGCCTCCAGCCAGAAATTTACCGACGTTGTCATTGAAAAAGCCCGGGGAGACATATTGGACAGAAACGGCATCAGTTTCACCGGAAGAGGCACAGAAACTTCCGTCGTAATCAAAACGCTGATGCTGAGGGGAATGGATTCGGACATAGACAGGCTCAGCTCCATACTGGGTGTGAATTCAGCCAAGCTCAGAAGGGAAATCGGTATTAAAAAGGAACCGATAATCCTCGAGATCAATGAGAGACAGAGAAGGGAACTGGTGGATTCCAAACTAAACGGGATATCGGTGGTGCATGCCCGGAAAAGGTATGATGACAATTCTCTGGCGAAGCATATAATCGGATATATAAACCGGTCGGAACAGGTTGGCACTGCCGGTATTGAAAGATCTTACGAAAAGGTGCTGAACAGCGGGACAAACAAAGTCATAGGAGTAATTACCGATGCGACGTATAATCCTTTGTACGGTCTGGGATACAGGATTATGGATAATGTGCAAAGCAAGAAGCTCAATGTCAAGCTCACCTTGGATTATCACATACAAAAGATAGTTGAAGATGTTATGGAAAAAAACAATGTCAGTGGTGCGGTGGTAGTTGAGGACGTAAACACCGGAGATATTGTAGCCATAGCCAGCAAGCCGGATTTTGATCAGAACAGGGTTGACGAGTACCTGGACAGCCCGGACAAGGAATTGTTCAATAAGGCTGTCGCTTCTTATAATGTAGGGTCCATCTTCAAGATAATAGATTCCGCCTGCGCCCTGGAGACCAACCAGGATGTCGACGACAGGTATTTCTGTAAAGGATATATAGAAATCGGAGATACGATAATAAAATGCGGCTCGTACAACTCAGGCGGGCATGGAGAAGTGGATTTTACCAGGGCTTTTGCCCTGTCCTGCAATCCTTATTTTATTGATCTGGGGATAAGGATGGGTCCGAGAAGCATAATTGACATGGCCAAAAAGCTCGGATTCGGAGAAGTTACAGGGATAAAAGAGCAGGGAATTGATGAGTCCGGCGGCAGCCTGCCGGATATCGGAAGCCGGGTCTTTACCTATGGGGATACGGCAAATATGTCCATCGGACAGGGTGAAGTGCTGGCAACACCGCTTCAGGTTGCGGACCTGGTTGCTACTGTGGCAAACGGAGGCATCAAAAACAAGATAAACATAGTCGACAGCATAGTGGATGAAAATGGCAACAAGGTCAGCAGTATAAAAAAGCAGGAAGGCAGAAGGGTGATGTCTAAGGAGACTTCGGACTTCTTAAGGAGCATGATGGAAGAGGTGGTGGATGCCGGTACCGGTACCAGAGCCAGTTTGGAGGAATACGGAGGATCCGGAGGCAAGACCGGCAGTGCGGAAACGGGATTGAGCGCTGGCAACGGCAATGTTGTACAGGCATGGTTTGCAGGGTATTTTCCAAGGATGAACCCGAAATATTCCATAGCTGTTTTTGTAGAAAACGGAAGGGCCGGAAACAAAACCGCCGCACCGGTTTTTGAAGAAATAGCCGGAGAGATAATGAAGAAAGGTTATTGACTTTGTTTGTATTTTCTCGTCACAAATGGTAAAATGGTGATAACCTTATCTTGATATTGGGGTGTATGCTGTGCGCTTTCTTAATAAACTTGAAAAAAGCTTGGGTAAATTTGCTATCAAAGGCTTGATGAAATATATTGTCGCTTTTAATCTGGCGGTATTTTTGCTAATGTTTGTGGACCCCACAGGAAGCTTGGTGAGTAAACTCATGCTGTATCCGGACAGGGTCATGAAAGGAGAAGTATGGAGGCTGATTACCTATATTTTTATACCTCCGTCCACATCTCCCTTCTGGATATTGTTCACCTTGTATTTTTATTACATGGTGGGTTCTGCATTGGAGAATGAGTGGGGCAGCTTTAAATTTAATGTTTACTACCTGGTTGGCATGATCGGTACAACAATTTCCTCCTTCATTACTGGTGCCGCCGGAACAGCCTATTACCTGAATATGTCCTTATTCCTGGCTTTTGCTTTCATATATCCGGATTATCAGATACTTATTTTTTTCTTCCTGCCGGTGAAGATGAAGTATCTGGCCTGGCTTGATATAATATTGCTGGGGATTTCCTTCATAGGAGGAAGCTTTGCGGCAAGGCTTGCAATAATAGCAGCGATAGCCAATTACCTGTTATTCTTCGGGAAAGACATGATGCTGGCAATAAAGAACAGGGGCAATGCTTACTCCAACAGGCAGAGATTTGCAAGGAGCATGTCCAGGATAGAGGCATTCCATAAATGCACCATATGTGGAATAACTGAAAAGGACGATAAGAATATGGAGTTCAGGTATTGCTCAAAATGTGAGGGGGATTATGAGTACTGCATGGATCATTTAAAAAATCATGAGCATATCAGGAAGGAAGCATAGGAGTATAACTAAAAAACTGCCTTTAACGGCAGTTTTCCGGCTTAAACTCCTTGCTGAGCTTCTTGATGGCTTTTTTCTCTATCCTGGAAACATAGGATCTTGATATTCCGAGCATCTTGGCGATTTCCCTCTGGGTTTTTCCCGATCCGTTGAGAAGGCCGTATCTTAACTCAAGCACAGTCTTTTCCCTTTTTTTTAGAACATCCTGCATTTTATTATATAGACGTTTAACCTGCATCTTGAGCTCTACTTCGTCGAGGACTGAGTCGGCTTCATTTCCCACCACATCTATAAGGGTGATTTCATTGCCATCCCTGTCAACCCCGATCGGGTCCTGGAGGGATACCTCGTTCTGGGTTTTCTTATTCGACCGGATCTGCATCAATATCTCGTTTTCAATGCACCGGGCGGCATAAGTAGCAAGTCTGGTTCCCTTAAGATTATCAAAAGTGGTTATTGCTTTGATCAATCCTATGGTGCCTATTGATATCAGGTCGTCAATATCATTTCCATAGGAGTTGTACTTTTTTACAATATGGGCAACCAGGCGCAGATTTCGTTCTATAAGTATGTTCCTTGCTTCTTCATCACCGTTTTTGTACATTTCCATGTATTTCTGTTCTTCTTCTGGTGTAAGTGGTTGCGGGAATGAGTTTGGGTTTGAGACATAACCGCACATTAAAAACATGCTTTTAATTGCGTTTATAAGGGCAGTAGGCAGTATAGGCAGCAATTATGGCACCCCCTGTCAATTTCACTGCTGCAAGCTTATATAAAACTCCCATCTCTGTATTTTTCTTGAGATGGTTCTTTATATATAAGTTACCTTTTCATGATATGAGGCAACCTGACGGGGTGTGCATGTACAAAGGTGGACAGAAAGCTGGTGTATTCCTGTTTTGCGGCAGTACAGCCCATTTATTTTCTTCTTTTAATAGGGTATGGGGTAGACATGCAGTAGGTTAGATCATATATGATTTGTTCACAGAATATTAACAAAATGTTATCATTATCTTAACATTTGGTTGATAATATAAGGCTGTAGAAGTACTTTTCATTAGGCCTCCTCAATATAATATAAGCACGCATAAAAAAGCCTTAGTCAAAAGGACTAGGGCTTTTTGCATACCTTGTAAACCATTCAGGTTGGTTTTTCGTCGGGTGACAGCAGTTCTTTTAAAGTCCGGTTTTTCAATATGCCGGATATTATATTCCTCAGCAGCAAAAGGGTGATAGGTCCTACAATCATACCGGCAAATCCCATTAGCCTCAAGCCTGTATACATGGCCACCAAAGTAAGCAGCGGATGAACTCCGATTTGATGCCCCAGTACCTTTGGCTCGATCATCTGCCGGACTACCAGCACAATTAGATATAAAATTACCAGGGATACGGCAAGCCTGAAATCTCCGGTGAGCAGTTCATATATAGCCCAGGGTATCAAAACTCCTCCGGTACCCAGTATGGGAAGCGCATCAATAATGCTGATAACCAGTGCCAATGTCAGGGGATGGGATATTCGAATTATCAGAAATCCCGTATATAGCTCGGTAAAGGTTATGGCCATCAGTATGAGCTGTGCCCGGATATAGCCGAAAAGGGCGGAAAACATATCATCCTTTATTGTTATGACCTTATGTACCCAGCTTTCAGGAACCTGCTTTTTAATGAAGGAATATATTCTTTCTCTGTCGCTGGTCATGAAATAGGTGGACAATATGGTTACGATGGTGAAAATCAGCGCTTCAGGCAAAGAAATTGCCGTATTCAAAATCCCTGTAAAGAGGGAGTTTATGAGATTCATCAGTGTGGATGACAGGTTGGACAGCATTTTCTCAATATTCAGGGTAACTTCCTTGGGAAGGCCCAGATATATGTCCATGCCCTTTCTGACTATGGCGTCTATGTTATTATATAGCTCGGTAAATAATTGGGGCAAGGTGGCAGACATACTGGTAATCTCCCTGATCAGGCTGGATACGGCTTTGGTGATAATAAGCCCCAGGACCAGAAGCACCAAAAGGATGGTTATGGCACTGGCAGCCTTCCTGGGCAGCCTTACTTTATTTACCAGCAATTTGACCAATGGTTCCATCATATTGGACAATGCAAAAGCGATGATGAATGGTATGAGATAAAAAGCCAGCTTAAAAAACACAAAAACCCCAAGGAATATGCCGGCTATAGCAAGCAAGAGTTTTAAGACATTTTTTGCATTTAAATCAATACCCATAAGTAGCACCTTTACTAAGTAGTTGGAAAATGTACCGGGTAAAGCCAGGGCTAAACTCCTGTTTTTCCGCCGGTTGGCACATACCCGACCGTACTATTATTAGTTTATACCAGGTTTTTACTAGAGTCAATATTGTTGTAATCCATTATAAAGCAAAGTCGGGCTGACCATCCATATCTTTACAAATATTGATGCCATTTAAATACATATTAAGGAGGACTGCCTTAATTTTTTGCATGTTATGATATATGCACCCATAAAGGATGAATTTATTGAATTTAGTTTTATAATTATGTATAATTTATGTTATCGAATTTGCTTTTTCAACAATAATCAGGCTCAGGTTCATTCCACATTCAAACAGTATTGATTTCAGAGAGGCGTAAAATGATTATGAGGTTTTATACGTTCATCAGGAACGTAATTGTAAACACCAGATATTCCGTGAAGATGATCTTTTTTGTCATTTTTTTCAGCGCTCTGCCGCTTTTCACCATAAGTACGCTGCTGGGCCATAAGATGGGACAGATAATTGAAAATGAACTCAGCCAATCCTATGAGCAAACTTTAAATCAATACATATCTAATATAAACTACAAGGTGGATATCTACCAGACGCTTCTTACAAACATTGCATCCAACTCAACAATTGGTGAACAACTGTCCTATGATGACGATACATCACCCGATGATAGCTATGATACTGCACTTAAAGTATCCAAAGAGCTTGGCATGCTGATAGGTTCAAGAAAAATCAGTGAATTATATAATTTCATGATCTATTCATACAATACCAAGAATCTCATATATGGACCAAGAGTCAGCAACATAAGTGCCATAAAGGATGAGAAGTGGTACATGGAAATGAAAGAGCGGGGAAAGGTAAATGACTATTTTATATACAAAACTGGAAATGGAAAAAAGGAAATATTGTCCTTTACAAAAGAGATAGTAAATCTTAAAGGAGAAAGATATGGAGAGAAGGTCGGATTTGTAAAGCTGGATGTCTATGCTCAGTCTTTTTTCAGTTCCATTGCCAACTTTGAAAACAAGGAGAGCATGAAAATATACATACTGGATGAAGCCGGAAATGTGATTTATAATGAATCCAACGAAAAGCTGCCTTTATTGGAGGATCAAATAAGCAAACTGTACCAGAGTGTAAGCGGTCTTGAGAGAGCAGTGGTCCCGGGTGGAAAAGTGATGCTTGTGCACAGGAACATATCTGCATATGGATGGAAAGCCTTATTTATATTTCACTATGGAGAGATAGATAAGAAAGCCAGTGACATAAATAAAACGATAATCACTTTTTTGCTGCTGGCTTCTATAGGGATTCTGATATTGGCCATCATGTTTTCAAAGAAATTTTCAGCCAGGATGAAGACGCTGCTGAACAAGATGGAAAAAGTCGAGGAAGGAGATATGGAGATCACAGAGGAGATAGAAGGAAAAGACGAAATTGGAATTATTGATACGCACTTTAACAAAATGGTTAGAAAGGTACAGTATCTGATCAACAACAATTATGTCAATCAACTGGAAAAAAGAGAAGCGGAGCTGAATGCGCTGCAGTTTCAAATCAATCCCCATTTTCTTTACAACACTCTGGAATCCATCAACTCCATCGCTGCCATGAACAAATGCTTTGAGATATGTGAGATAAGCCAGAAGCTGGGCGAAATGTTCAGATACAGCATAAACAACGGTAGAAGTGAAATGATTCCCCTTGAAGAAGAGCTAAAACATATCGCTAACTATATTTACATTCAAAAGATACGCTTTCAGGATAAGTTTGAGGTTTTTTACAATATTGAGGAAAGTGCAAAGAGCATCCGAGTGCTGAAATTCATATTGCAGCCAATAATAGAAAATGCGATTGTCCATGGCTTCAAGGACAAAACCGAGACCGGGTATATTGAAGTATCCGCTTATATCGAAAAGAACAAGCTGTTTATAAAGGTGGAAGATGACGGCAATGGAATGACGGAAGATAAAGTTGAAGCACTTAACGACTATATAAATAAAAAGGATGACAACATCACTAAGGCTTACAGAAAAAGCATAGGCATCAGAAATGTGAATATGCGCATAAAGCTTGCCTGTGGCGATGAATACGGAATAAAAATCAGCAGTGATCCCGGATCAGGCACTAAGGTTTTATACACGCTGCCGATATATGGCTTGGAGGAGGAAATCTGAATGTATAGGATACTGATAGCTGAGGATGAGTATCTGATAAGGAAAGGCATAATATCAAAGCTTGAATACTATAAATTGGAATTTGCTGAAATACTGGAGGCAGAAAATGGAAAACAAGCCTTTGATATAATCATGGAGCAAAAGCCTGATATTGTGATTACAGACATTAGAATGCCCTTCATGGATGGATTGCAGTTGATAAGGAAAGCAAAGGAAGTGGACAGCAACATCAAGTATATTATAATCAGCGGATATGCGGAGTTTGAGTATGCAGAACAGGCTTTGAATATGGGTGTCAGTGGTTATATACTAAAGCCCATCGTAGATCAGGATTTGGTCAGGACTCTGAAAAAGGTGATCGAGGAAATAGAGTATGAATACAAGGCTAAGGAGGCGAGCAGCAGAAGGGATGTACTGGAAAAATACTGTGAAGATATTGCTCTGGAAAAGAGGCTGAATCAAGCCATATATTCTTTCAGGCATGACGAAGAAGACATGGATTATTTAGATTTGCTCAAGGACTTGAAGCTGGATGAAAGCTACAGATATGTGCTGGGCTTGATCAATATTGATGGAAAGACCTACTATCAGTCTGCATTTAATTATCAGGATGTAGAATTGATTAAATTCAGCGTCAAGAACATCATCAGCGATATTGAGACAAAAGGTGTAAAAATCGCTTTCAACAGCTATAAGGATAAGAATCAGATATTGGTTATTTTATGCAGTAATGATGACAATTATCTCAAGGTTAATTCAAGCAGCTTTTTTGCAAAGGTCTACAACAGCATAGTAAAATACCTGGGTATATCTATAACCATAGGCATAAGCAGTTCGGAGGATATGATCTGCTATGAGCTTTTCCGGCAGGCCAGGGAAGCCTTTGACCAGAGGCTTATCAACGGTGATGGCAGGTTATATAGCTATGACAGCATTGCCGGTTCAATGAACGTAACAATACCCCAGGATGAGATCAACCTGCTGAGAAAATACATCGAGCGTCGAGATATCGGTAATATAGAGATAATTTTAAAAGCCATCTTTTTTGAAAAGAATTTGGAAAATTCAGCAGCGATATATATAAGGGTAGTGTGGACTGAGATTGCAAATATGCTGATAAAGGCAGCCAATGAATCAAAGCCGGATTTGGAAAGAAGCATTGATCCCGACATGCTCAACGGGGAGATACTCAACAGGTTTAATAATGTAGAAGAAATAGTCAGCTATCTGTATACATCCATAATCGATTTCTTAAAACTGGATAAAGTGGCTGATATGAAGAGCAGAAGTAAAATAAAAATGGCAATCCAATATATCGATCAACATTATAACGAAGAAATCTCAATAAATGAGATAGCATATATGTATGCAATGAGCCCCAATTATTTTTCCACAGTTTTCAAAAAGGAGACTGGAATGACAGTCGTCAATTATATAACCGATATGAGAATAAAAAATGCATGCAGGCTTCTGAAGGAGACAAGGGCAAGCATTGTAGATGTTTCCCATGAGGTTGGATATCAGGATACACAATATTTTTTCAGAGTTTTTAAAAAGATTACCGGAAAAACTCCATTGGAATATAGAAAAGGTGATTAATTAAACACCAAATCATATTCCAATCATTTCAAATTAAAATTATCCACTGAAATTTAAAGTTTTGTCTATTGTGAAAGAGGCGATAAGCTATCATAATAATGATAGAACATTGCCTAATGTCTCATGCAAGGCATCAATATGCTATTGATCATGGTTATTCCGTCGCTTTGGCTGTCGTTTCTGTGAATTAATATTAAAACTAAAAAGAAAGGTAAAGATAATACATGGATAAAAATACTAATCTTCGGACTATGCCTTTAGGAGAAAACAAGAAAAACAAAAGCAAGGGCAGAGAATTGTTAATAAACATTAAAAGGCATTTTCCGTTATATATCATGCTTTTGCCTTGTATTGCCTCATTTATAGTATTTTCATATCTTCCGATGGTTGGCCTGGTTCTGGCTTTTAAGGAATATAAATTCAATATGGGTATTCTGGGAAGTCCGTGGGTTGGGCTGAGATATTTCAAGAACTTCTTCCTAAGCTATGATGCTTACAGGCTGGTAATCAATACAGTGGTCATAGGTACCATAAAAACGATATTTGAATTTCCCTTTCCCATAATATTGGCCCTTATGCTAAATGAGGTCAGAAATGAGAGGTTTAAGAAGTTAACCCAGACCATATCCTATCTGCCCAACTTCATATCCTGGGTTATTATAGTAACAATGCTGCAGAGGATACTGGCACCGGATACAGGCTTGCTGAACCAGTTTAAAGCCTTGCTTGGAGGAGACCCCGGCACTTTCTACATGATGGAGGAGAAATACTTTTATCCCATTATTTTTCTGAGCGATTTGTGGAAAAACATGGGGTGGAGTTCTATTATATATCTAGCTGCAATATCAGGAATCGATCCTACATTGTACGAGGCTGCAAGAATCGATGGAGCCAACAAATGGAGAGAAATTTGGAATGTGACACTGCCCGGCATAAGAACCACTATAGGAGTTTTATTCATAATGGGTGTGGGTGGAATAATCTCTTCCGGTTACGACCAGATTTATCTTCTCCGGACACCCGGAAATATGTCCCTGGCTGATACTCTTGATGTATATGTGGTGAGAGTGGGACTATCCGGAGGACAGTATGGCTATGGAACTGCTATTGGCATGATTCAGGGAATAGTGGGATTGATCTTGGTCATAATCTGCAATAAGCTGTCTCGAAAATATACTGAGGTAAGCATTTGGTAGGCCAGCATACGATTGGATTTTAGGGATCAAACAAAGATACCCTGAAATAAATAAGTTAAAAAGTTAGGGGGATTAAAATGAAAAGAAAGCTTGCACTATTGCTTGCGGTTGCGCTTATTATAACCGTAATGTTTGCGGGTTGCGGCGGAGACAAGAATGAAAATTCTTCAGGTGATACTTCAAGCGGACAAAAATCTGAAAGCAGTTCATCAGATAAGCCGGATACATGGATAGCCGATCGTCATATTGTCGGCAGAGCTTTTATTGATGACTTGGGAGTATCGCTGCCGGAGGACCAGTTGAACAATCCTGTAGCCAAAAAGCTTAAGGAGCTCACGGGAATGAGCATTGAGTGGCAGTACACAGCAGGTACCAGTGACCTCGACGTTTTGACCACAGCCATAGCAGCAGGGGATTTGCCTGACTTGATTGTATACTATCTCAATGACTCAAGCCGTCCTGAATTTCCTGTAGTGCTAAAGGCTGCCCGTGAAGGTATGTTCACCGATGTGGCACCATTGCTTAAGAACACTAAAATTTATTCAAAGTATTTTGAGGAAGGGTTTTTGCCCAGTGATACCCGGGACAACGTAATGTTCAGGCCGGAATTCAACGGAGCGTGCTATATAGTACACATGAGGATACCAAGGGAACCAGGTTCCAATGATTATCCCATGATCGGCGGTATGTGGCTCCAAAAATCCATAGCTGATGCTCTGAACGTTGACCCCAGAACTATAAAAACGCAGGATCAGCTTTATGACCTGCTAAAGAGGATTAAGGCCGGAGGTTTCAAGGACGCCAACGGAAATGAAGTTTATCCTCTGGGACCAAGGATTTGGGGCGGTTCTTTCAATGCCCATGTAGTAAACAATTATAATTTTGGAGTAAGCACCGGATTTAACCTTTTGGATGGTAAAGTTGTGCATGAAGCAGAAACCGACTATGTATTCAAGCAGATAGAGTTCTATCAGAAGCTTTTGGCTGAAGGCTTAATACATCCTGAGTATTTCACCATAGACCCCACCAGAGCTGAAGAACTAAGCCTGAATAACTCCGCAGCTATAATTGGCGATGCACACAACTATCTGGAGATATTCAGAAACACTGAATACCTTAATGTTGGTCCCCTTTATGACTATAAGGGTGAAAACAAAACTTACAGAAAAGGTAAGAGCGGTTACGCCGCATGGTCCATACCATCTACGACAAAAAATCCGGAAGAAATCGTAAAGTTCCTGGACTTCCTTGCAACAAAAGAAGGAAAAATGTTATGGATGTACGGCATAGAGGGCGAGCACTATGATATGGTTGACGGAAAGCCTGTAGTTAGACAGGAAATGCTGGATTTGATGGAGTCCGACAGAAAAGCTGCAAACAACACCGGTATTTTCATGGATGGCAATGGTGCTTGCTGGCTGAACTTCATCGGCGGTACAGACGTTGATAACATTTCAGACTTTGGCGAACTGTCCTATGGTGAAAACAGAAACCCTGACCAGTATGCTTTTGCCAACAAGATGTACGAATACAATCCACCGAAGAATATTGTGTATTATGAAGGCTTCTCATCCTTTGGCTTCCTGCAAGAGCTTCCGGATATAGAGCCTCAGCTCAAGCCTTTGATCGATGAACAGGCTTATACGGAAGTAAGAGTTAAGGCAATATTCTCAGGCTCAATGGACGAAGCCAGAAAGATCATTGAGAGCTATAGAAAACAGCTGAAGAATGCCGGTATTGACGAATTCAAGGAGTTCCTGCTGAAGAAATACCAGGAGAATCCAAATCAGATAGATTTCCATTAATATTTTAAGCTGTTTATGTTATTATCGGGCTGGCAGTTAAGTTTCGCTGCCGGCCCAATTAATCAAAAAGGTGAAGAATATGAAGAGAAACAGACTGCAAAAAGAGTCACCAATTGAAAAGTTTTTTTACTGGATTATTATAATAGCACTAGCGTTATTTTCTTTATCAATAATTTTACCCTTTGTGCATATACTGGCCTTATCCTTTAACGGGGGTAAAGACACCGCCATGGGTGGGGTGTATTTCTGGCCAAGAGCATTTACATTGAACAACTATAAGGAAGTTTTCAGCGATAACCGTATAATAAATGGCTATAAGATAACCCTTGCAAGAACTATCTTGGGAACATTTTTAAGCGTCCTGCTGACCGCCATGGCAGCTTTCGCCTTAAAGAGCAAGACTTTGCCGGGGCGAAACTTCATCACATTTATGATCTTCTTTACAACGCTTTTTGGCGGTGGAGTAATTCCTTATTACATGCTTCTTAAAGAACTGCATTTAAGAAACACTTTTTGGGTGTATGTTATCCCAAGCCTGTATAGCGCTTGGAACATTATAATGATGCGTACGTTTTTTGATTCATTGGGCACTGAACTGGAGGAATCTGCAAAGCTTGACGGATGTGGATATTTCCGAATATTTTTTCAGATAATACTGCCCTTGAGCAAGCCGGTGGTTTCGGTAATTGCGCTTTTTAACGGTGTAGGTCATTGGAATGACTGGTTTACCGGAGCATTTTATGTGACGGACAGAAATCTCCAGCCGGTCCAGACCGTGCTCCAGGAAATGCTGACCAATCAACAGAAATTAAAAAGCCTTATGATAAACTCATATCAGTCAGCTATGTCGGCCAAGACCCTGGTGACCGGTGACTCGCTAAAGATGGCTACAGTAATGGTGACCACAGTTCCAATTATGTGCGTTTACCCCTTTATTCAGAAATATTTTACCAAGGGTGTAATGATTGGCGCTATTAAAGGATAGTGCGCGTAGAAATTGAACTTATTGTTTAAATAAACGGATAAATGGGAAAAAAACAGCCCTATAAAGGCTGACATAGAAAAAGTAGGGAAGAGCATTCCTTGCTTTTTCTTTACTTATACAGATTTATATATTGTAAATAACATATGCAGCAACAGCATTTAGTAATTGAAATACAGTTGAACAACATGGCAGTATATGATTTAATAGCATTGAGCAGCATATTGAACCAATCCATTATTTGCCAAATGTATGGAGTTCAAAATCTGGAAACGGAGGTAATATAAATGAAACTTGCAGTATTAGGTGGGGGAGGCGTCAGGTCTCCTATGCTGGCCAAATCCATAATGAACAGGGCCGGACTTCTGGGAATCGACAAAGTGGTTTTCATGGACAACAGCAGTGAGAAACTCAGGATATACGGTGGGCTGGCTAAAAGAATTGCCGGTATGATAGATAGCGATATATCTTTCACCCTTACCACAGATCCAGTGGAGGCTGTCAAAGACGCCGATTTTATCATCACCACCCTGAGAGTGGGAGGAGACAGAGGAAGGACGCTGGATGAGAGAATAGCCTTAAATCACGGGATATTGGGTCAGGAAACTACAGGGGCTGGCGGATTTGCCATGGCCATGAGATCAATCCCTGCTCTGCTGGAATATTGTAAATTGGTTAAGCAATATGCCAAGCCCGGAGCATATATATTCAACTTCACAAATCCATCCGGACTGGTGACACAAGCGCTGAGGGACGAAGGCTATGATAATGTATACGGAATATGCGACGGCCCCAGTGAGTTTATAAAGGAACTGGAAGCTTTAATAGGCGCAAAACACAAGGATGTATCGGTAGAGTGCTTTGGCCTCAACCATCTGTCCTGGTACAGAAGTTTCAAGGTGAAAGGTCAGGAAATTATAAAAGAACTGATAGATAATCCTATGTTATATAAGAAAACAGAAATGCGTTTCTTTGATCCGGAACTTGCCAAGTCCATGGGTATGCTTTTTAACGGTTATCTGTACTATTATTACAGCCGGGAACAAGCCATAGCCAACATATCCAAGTCAGGAAAGACAAGAGGCGAGACCATTCTTGAAATAAACAACGATATGCACGATGAGCTGGCAGGTTTGGACATAGAAAAAGAATTCGATAAAGCCATTCAGATATACCTGAAGTATTATGATAAAAGAGAGAAAAGCTATATGGCCATAGAATCAGGCACCCAAAGAGAAGAGAAGAAGCTGGAGTTTGATCTCGGCACCAAGGGAGAGGATGACGGAGGCTATGCAGGAGTAGCCCTGAACTTTATAGAAAGCCTGATAACAGGCGAGAAATCAGAAATGGTGCTGTCTGTGCCCAATAACGGGTCAATGGAAGGTCTGAACGATAATGATGTGATAGAAGTGACTTGCCATATAGATAAGAATGGTGCCAAACCTATAAAAGTTGGAAAAGTTGATGAGATGCAAATGTACCTTATCAGACAGGTGAAACTCTATGAGAGGCTGGCAGCCGAAGCCATACGCACAAAAAACATTGAAGCTGCGAGAAAAGCTTTGATGGTACATCCATTGGTCAACTCTTATACGCTGGCAAAACAGCTGGTGGCGGAATATCTGGAAGCACATAAAGAGTATGTGGGACAATGGCACTGAAGCAAAAGCGAAATTCTTTAAAGGGGAGATATTATGTACGATGTATTATGCACCGGGCTTACCTGCTGCGATTTGATATTCGCAAAGCTGGAGAAATTTCCTGAGCTGGGCAAGGAAATGGTATGTGAGGACTTCATGATAAAACCGGGTGGGGCGGCCAATACGCCTGTTGCCCTGACCAGGCTTGGGATGAAAACAGCTTATGTGACAACAATTGGAGGAGATACCGCCGGCAATATCATATATGAGTATTTAAAAAAGACCGGCCTTGACATGTCTTCCATCATATACGATGAAAGCCAGCGAACCAATGTGTCTGCGGTGTTGTCCATCGGAAAGGAAAGAGGCTTTGCCACGTATTTTGCCAAAGCAAACGAAGAGATGGAGCTAAAGCGCATCCAGGAGATAGCTCCCAGGTGCAGGCATTTACATACATATATACATGATTGCCTTAACATGCCCATGCTGGAAATAGCAAAAAAGAACAATATGACTTTGTCGGTGGATACGGCGTGGGATGAGAGCATAAAGCTGAAAGACATTAAGCATATAATCGAAAATGCCGATGTATTTATGACAAACGAGGTGGAGGCTTGCTGCCTGACCGAAACGGATGATGCGGAAAAAGCCCTTTCATTGTTGGGAGAACACGCAAAGATATTGGTTATAAAGCTGGGCGGAAAAGGCAGCATTGTAAAGCGTGGGGATAAGATCATCCGGGTACCGGCCGCAGAAGTGGGAGAAGCTCTGGATACTACCGGTGCAGGAGACCTCTATGGAGCAGGCTTTGTTTATGGGTATTTGAAAGGCTGGGATTTGGAAGAGACAGCCCGGTTTGCATCTGCATCCGGAAGCCTTGCAGTTACTTTTTATGGAGGAATGGACGAAAGATATACTCTGGAACGGGTTACGGAACTGTATGAAAGCATACGGTAAATCTGGCGTTCATGTCCGATAGCGGATGAATTTTAGATTCTGTCGTGCAGTCCGGTTATATGTATTTAGTAATAGAAGATTTGTTAATCGAAAAGGGAGTGGTCAGAACGGGAACGCTGATATTTGCTGAGGGTAAGCTTACTCCGGCATGTTCAAAGAGCCATATAAAGTATACATTCAATCTGCCTGTCCAATCCAGACGGTTGAATATCGATTTTGAATACCAACCCAAGAAGCTTTTTGATGAGGAGAGGTCAAAAATGCTTATACAGGAGGGTTTGCGCAGGTTTTGCGAGAATCCTGATGAGAATGAGCTGAACAGTTGGAAGTCCTACATGCCTTTATCTAACTTGCTGACAATTTCCATTGATGACCCAAAGGGTTTCAGAGGCAGTGTCCACAGGCACACACCGGTTCAGCACCTTTTTATTACGGAAGACGCGGCATCCCCGGGACTTATTCAAGGCAGCCTGCCTGAGGGTCAGTGGAGTGTTACCATCAGTGCGCATGCTGTGGTAACTGAAGAATGCTGCTATAAGTTGCATGTGTGGGAGGGCGATGATTAAAATGAGAAAATGGATACCCTGTGAGCTTCACACTCACACGGTAAACAGTGACGGAGAACTCACCCTTACGGAACTGGCGAAAAAGGCCAGGGATATGGGCTTCTCCTGCATTGCGCTTACCGATCACAACACGATATCCGGGCATTGGGAAAGGGACAAAGCCCAGGCTGAATCAGGCATAGACATAGTAAGAGGATTGGAATGGACTACTTTTTACGGACACATGGTTGCAATGGGAATCGACAAGTATGTGGACTGGAGGGAAATAGGCCCAAAGGACATAGATAGAGGCATTGCAAACATACACCAAGCCGGAGGATTGGCAGGGGTGGCTCATCCGTTCTGCATGGGCAGCCCGATGTGCACCGGATGTTATTGGTCCTATGAAATAAAGGACTGGAGCAAGGTAGACTATATTGAAGTATGGTCTGAGCCTTTTCCTTCTATAGAAGCAAAAAACATAAGAGCCTTCAGATTATGGACAGACCTTTTGAACCAGGGATACCGGCTGACGGCAGTAAGCGGAAGAGACTGGCACGGAGGTGATTGCGGCAGCGATCCCGTTTCAGTCACTTATCTTGGGATTGAAGAGGATGCGAAGGATATGGAAAAGGCTGTAAAAGAAGCCATAGCCGGAGGCCGGGCAAGCCTGACCATGGGGCCTCTGCTCCTTATGCAGGCCGAACTGGAGAAGGACTCATCGTTATATGCTTTGGGGGATATCGCATACATAAAATGCAGAAATCAAAAAGCAAAAGTAACGGTGAACATAGATTATTCCGTGAGAAAAGATAAATGGAGCCTGGATGATGCGGATATGAGCATTGCTCTTTTTGGCAATGTCGGCAAACTCTGTGAAGGAAAAATCTCCCGGGAAAGGTCGGAGATCAGCTTTGAGGTTCCTTTGGAGAATCTCAAATGGGTAAGAGCAGAGTTGTACGGAAGGATGAAAAATATTGACACCATGATAGCATTTACCAATCCCATATATTTTGAGGAAGGCGCATAAAGGCGGAGCAGCCGCGCCTGCATTTTAATCATGTTTTTAATGTATTCTGAATGGAATTAAAGAAATAAAGAAATGAACCAAGAAAATGTAATTTGCCATTTTGAACTGCGTTGGAATATTGATGAATTTTAGCTTTGATAGCCCTGCCCATGATTCAAACACTATCTGCAACGCTGCTTTAAGTCACAAAGCTCAACAGATTGATTTAATTTACAGGCTTGCAATAGCAGTTTTGAGTTGTGGAAAGCAGGTGTTATCAAGGCATTATTATTTATATTTTAAAACATGGGGGAATGATACAAGATGCTCAGAACCAACATAGACAAGCTGGTTATGCAATCGGTGCAGGGATGCATTAAACATCCGGTAACAGCCAATCCATATTATATAACAGGGGAAGGAAAGCCTATAACCCTGCCGGCTATGGGGGGTATTACATATAATGTAAAAACCGGAGACCCTGTATTTGGATGGGCAGGGGACCATATAGAGCCGGGAGTGACAATTAAGAATGAGGAAGATGTGGCTAATGATGCCTTGAGCCTGCTTTCTTGCATAGGCAATGAAGCAACAGTTATAAGCGGAGATGCAAAGGGTACAAAGGGATATGTGACGGGAACCCATGGCGGGGTAGAGCATGTAATAATTAATTTTGATGAAAATCTCGAAAAGATGGTAATTGGGGACAGTGTTATGATAAAAGCCTGGGGTCAGGGACTGGAGCTTCTTGATTACCCCAATGTAAAGGTTATGAACATATCTCCGGATCTGTTTTTGAAGCTCGGCATAAGGGAAGAAGACGGCAAGCTCAAAATTCCGGTAGCCGGGATAGTGCCTGCTTATTTGATGGGATCGGGCATAGGAACTGCCAGCAGCACCCGGGGCGATTTTGACATAATGACTACCGATATGGATGAAATTAAAAGGAATGGGCTGGATCAGCTTAGGTTTGGAGATATAGTACTGATAAAGGATTTTGACAGCAGCTATGGAAGAGCTTATTTAAAAGGTGCAGCCACTGTTGGAGTTGTAATTCATGGTGATTGTGTCAGAATGGGTCATGGCCCTGGGGTAACTGCCATTATGACATGCAAAGAGAGCTTGATAGAAAGCTTTATTGATAAGAATGCCAATATTTCGACATATATCAGGGGGAAATAAAATGGGAAAAGAACTGAGATTCAGACAGGATGGAACTTTTAAGATAGTTCAGTTTACTGACGTCCATATGGCCGACGGAAGTGAGAAGGATTTTAGGACGATGGAAGGCATGACCAGGATTTTGGATATGGAGAAGCCGGATCTGGTGGTATTCACCGGGGATATGACCTATGGTGAAGAAAACGAAAAGCTGCTGAGAATGGCATTAAAGCCGGTCAATGAAGCAGGCATACCCTGGGCGGCTGTATTTGGCAATCATGATGCGGAGTTAGGTTCGGGGAAGGAAGCACTGCTTAAGGTAATGCAGGAAAGCAGCTTGTGCCTGACAGAAGCCGGTGAGCCTGAAGTAAGCGGTGTGGGCAACTACTGCCTCATGGTCAAGGGATACGAAAGCGATAAGCCTTTATGGATCATGTATTTTCTTGACTCTGGCGATTACAATAAAAATAAAGCGGTAGAAGGGTATGACTATATAAAAAGGGATCAGATAGAATGGTACATGCGAAAATCCCGGGAATTCAGCAGCAGGTACGGCAAGCTTCCGGCCTTGAGCTTCTTTCACATTCCCCTGCAGGAATATAAAGTTGTCTGGGATTATAAGACATGCTACGGAATGAAAAATGAAGAGGTATGCTGCTCACAGCAGAATTCCGGAATGTTTTCAGCTATGCTGGAGATGGGAGATGTCAAAGGTGTTTTTGTAGGCCATGACCACATAAATGACTACTGGGGAGAGTTGTTCGGCATAAAGCTTGTCTATGGAAGAGCCACCGGACATAACACATATGGGGCCGATGGTTTTACTCATGGCGCCAGAGTGATCATCTTGAAAGAAAACAGTGAAGATTTTGACACATGGATTAGGCTAGAGGACGGAAATAAAATAGTGAATCCTGTGGAGCACAGGCCTGAAAAGAGATCCTGATGCCCATGAAAAGCAAACGGTGTACTTAAAGCTCACCTCTTACGGAATCAAATTAATTAAACTACGAGATATGCCAATATTATGCCCTTATTCCTCGTAAAGGAGAGATGACATGAAAACTCTTTATATAAGGACGGAACAACTAAAGAACCAAGCTTCATCAAATTACTGGGAGACTAGAATCCTTGCCGAGCTTGAGTATGCTTTGCGGCTTTCCGTGGTCAATGAGCATAAATATGACAAAGAGATTGCCGATGCTTTGGAATTTTTGGAAAAAGAGATGAAGCATTCCGGCGACATTTCCAAAGAAGCTGTTCTGGAAGCAGAAAGAATGATGTCTCCTATTTGCGAGGAAGCTAAATCATATCAGGTTATCTGCGCTTCCCACTCCCATATAGATCTGAATTTCTTATGGGGTTACGATGAAACTGTCAGTGTTGTCTTGAACACTTTCAGGACGATGCTGAATCTCTTGAAAGAGTATCCCGAATTTATTTATTCCCAAGATCAGGCGGCTGCCTATAGAATTGTGGAAGAATACGATCCGGAGATGCTGGAGGAGATAAAGCAAAGGGTTAAAGAGGGCCGCTGGGAGCTTACGGCATCTTCATGGGTTGAACCGGATAAAAACATGCCGTCGGGGGAAAGCCTGACCCGGCATATTTTATATACAAAAAAGTACCTGCAGTCGATTTTCGGTGTTGATGCAGAGGATTTAAAGATAGACTTTGAACCGGATACCTTTGGACACAATGCCAATATTCCGGAGATTCTCTCCAACGGAGGAGTGAAATACTACTATTACTGCAGAGGACACAATGACGGAGGAAACCCGGTATTTAAGTGGATGTCCCCGTCGGGCAAGTATATAATTGCCTATAAGGAGCCTCACTGGTACGATTCCCGGATTGAGCCTTCCATGGTATTGAGTGTGCCTGAATTTTGCAAAAAAATCGGACTGAAAACTATGCTCAAGGTATATGGTGTCGGAGACCACGGAGGAGGACCGACCAGAAGGGATGTTGAAAGAATTAGGGATATGGCTGAATGGCCTGTATTTCCGAGCATAAGGACGGGCAAATACAGCGAATATTTTGCCATGCTTCATGAAATTGAGGATAAACTTTCGGTCATAAAGGAAGAGCTTAATTTCATTTTCACCGGATGCTATACTTCTCAATCGAAGATCAAAATTGCCAACCGGGTATCGGAAAGATTATTAAATGAAGCTGAGCTGTTTAGCAGCGCTGCAGCTTTAAACGTATCGTCTGTGTACAATGCCGGGGATTTTGAAAAGGCATGGAGAAATACGCTTTTCAACCAGTTCCATGATATTCTTCCAGGCTCTTGTGTTCCGGAGGTCCGGGATTTTGCATTAGGACGGTTCCAGGAGATTACGGCTATGGCAAACAGCAAGAAAGCCGGCGCATTGAGGAAGATAGCCGAAAATATAGACACATCCCGATATATGGATGAGAATGAAGATATAAGCGATACCATATCCGAAGGTGCAGGGGCCGGGGTAGGTGTGCATTTATTCAGGACTGGCGAATGTGAAAGAGGAAGCGGAAAAACCAGGGTTTTTCATGTGTTTAATCCGTCATTCCATGAACGGACAGAGGTCACTGAGATAACCCTGTGGGATTGGAACGGGAATGTAAATAACATTGTTTTCAAAGACGACAGGGGAGAAAAGGTAGAACACCAATTAGTGGATAAAGGTTTTTCAGAACACTGGGGACATTATTTCCTCCGGGTATTGATCAGGACGAGGGTTCCTGCCTGCGGATACTCCACATACATAATGACAGAAGATGATGAGCGCAGGCTGGAAGATGTGAACCAGCATCACAGGGATTATCCCCTGGCGCTGGAAAATCTTCCTCCCAGCGAGCAATTCAATTTTATTATGGAAAATAATAAGATTAGAGTTGAATTTGATACTGCCGACCTTTCAATAAAATCCATTATTGACAAGCAAAGCGGGGAGGAGATGGTTGATGCTGCCAGAAGCGGAGGAATTTTTAGGCTCATTGAGGAGGATGCTTATCAACATGGGGGTAATGCCTGGGTTATAGGCCGGTATAAAAGCATGGTGAGCTTAAATGCCAATGTCAAACTGGAAAAGTCTCTGTTAAATCCAAATGCTTTAAGACAGTTCATAGTATATGCAATTGAAACAGGGAACTCGCAGCTGAAAGTTACCGTATATCTGGATAAGGATAGCACAAGGCTTAATTTTGTCGTCGAAGGAATGTGGAATGAAATGGGGAGGAAAGGCGACGCCACTCCTCAGCTGAGTTTCTTTTTGCCTCTCGGCTACAAATGCAGTTCCTATAGATATGACATTCCGTTTGGCACTATAAACAGGCCGGCATTGAACTGTGATGTGCCTGCCAACAACTGGGCATTGGCCGAAAGGGATGCAGGAGGAAGTAAAGCCTTGATGCTCATGTCCGGTTCTACCTATGGATTCAGAGGAGACGGCAATGCTTTATCCCTCACGCTCATAAGAAGTACCTTTTCGCCGGACCCCTATCCCGAATCCGGCATGCACCGGTTTGAATTTGCCTTATGCCTGGCGGATAGCTCCCGGAATAAGGAGTTAACTGATATTTCCTATGATTATGCCCATCCCTTGGAATATGTATCGGTTAAAGCGCATGAGGGTTGTCTGCCGGAAACAAAGAGCTTCATGCAGTTGGAAGAGGGAAATGTGGCAATATCCGCAGTAAAAGTGCCGGAGGCTGAAAATGACGGCAAAAGGCTCATTATAAGGGCATATGAAACGGATGGCGGTAGTGGCAAAGCAGTCTTAAACCTGCATAGGCCTGTTAAAAATGCATGGTTTGTGGATGCCAATGAAAACATGCTAGAAAGCGATGCTTTCATATATACCGATGCTACAAGAGTAGTATTTCAATTGAGACCTTATGGAGTGCTCAACATTTGTGTGGAATTTCACTAATCTAACTCTTTGTACTAAGTCTGAATTGTTAATGACAACATAAAAAATAGTATCAATTGCACAAAGGAGCATCCCTTTGTGCAATTTCTCTAACAGAAAGGAGGCGAAAGTGCTACGGATAATGCTTTACCGGCGAATTCCATAATGCCGGAGTAATTATATGCGCTGCTGACTAATATATTATTGTAGAGGCAATAAAGGTCTGCATCGGAACATAAATAATAATTTAATTTGCTGTGGTTGGTTAATTTAAGACAGAGTTGCGGAGAGTTTGGAGGTATAGGCTCGGAACTCAGTTATCGAGGTTGTTTAGGGTATATCTGTTTGGGGTATATAAGTTCCAAAGCATTGCACATATTTTAAGCTTCGGAATAAAATATGTATTATGCATTTAAGCTTGCCAAAATCAAGTTTTTTCTTATGATTGCGTATCAATCCTTGTTGCTACATATGCAGTAATTAATATTAGGAAAGAGTGATATTTTTTGAATACGTTTTCAATAATTATCAGGCTGGTTCTGGCAGTGGTTCTGGGTGGATTGGTAGGACAGGAGAGGGAAAATAAGAACAGACCCGCCGGATTCAGGACGCACATATTGGTTTGTGCAGGTTCTGCACTGGTAATGACGACTTCAGAGTTTCTTTTCAGCAGATATAACGAATTTACAAATTTGGATCCTGCCAGGCTGGGAGCCCAGGTAATAAGCGGTATAGGCTTTCTGGGAGCAGGTACCATAATCCGCCAGGGAAGCAGCGTCAAAGGACTTACCACAGCTGCCAGTCTCTGGGCCGTCGCATGTGTAGGTCTGGCTGCAGGTACGGGTTTTTATGAGGGTGCGATTGCCGGAGCAATTATAATATACCTTACGCTGTTCTTGTTGGGGAGATTTGGGAAAGCCATCGAGAGAAGAGCGTCTCATCTAACCGTATGCCTGGACTTGGAAGACAAACCCGGAAAAGTGGGAGAAATAGGACTGGCATTGGGAAAATGCGATGTGTCGATCAGAAACATAGAGTTCATTGATGAAGATGAGTCGGAAGATAAACTGGTTTCCATCAGACTGACTTTAAAATTGCCAAGAGGCGTTACCCATGATATGGTGCTGGACGCCCTAAGGCGTATAGATGGCGTGCACAATGTTGAAGCTGTGTGAAAGCCGGGGGCATAAACTTTTTAATTGACATTGTAACTTATACTTTTAAATGAAAGCGTTTTCGATGAATTTTTAACTATCTCTCAGTCAACTTGACTGAGAGATAGGTTGTTTTGAATGAAATATATAAAACCACTGAACAAAATATATAAAACCATTGAACAAGCTTCAGTTTTTTGGTAACATATAGATGTGAATTAAAGATTGATTAATTACGGATCAATAATTATTTTTTATCAAATTTATGAAAACGTTAACATTGTTAAAGGGTGCGGATTATGGATTTTTCCTATCCAAAAGTTACAATAACGGATATTGCAAATAAAGCAAATGTTTCCATTACAACAGTTTCAAGGGTATTGAACGGAAACCCGGCGGTAAGCAAAAAAACCCGTAAGAAGGTAGAAAAGATAATCGAGGAGATGGGTTATATCCCCAATGCACTGGCACGGGGGCTTGTTAACAACTCCAGCAATACCATAGGCCTTATTGTGTCAGATATTACCAACAGCTTCTTTGCGGATGTGATACAAGGAATAGAAAGCGTGCTGAGTTCTTACGGAATATCGGTTTTTCTTTGCAACACCGGGTATTCCCGGGAAAAAGAGGATTCGTATATACTGCAGATGCTGAGCAAAAGAGTTGACGGATTGATCATATTCAGTACTTATGCAAATCATGAGGATACCATAAGAAAAGCAAAGGAAATTGTTCCGATAGTCACAGTACAGTCATCTTTTGATGGCGTGGATTGCATCAACACCACCGATGAAAAGGGAGCTTATGATGCAGTAAGCTATATGATCAAATGCGGTCACAAACATATCGCCTTTTTGACATATGGCTATGACAATACCACCATCCTTGATCGGAAGAAAGGCTATATCAGGGCGTTGGAAGACAACGGCATACCGGTGGATGAGAAGTTGATTATTTCTTCCGAGTTCAAGCCGAACTGTGGATATCACATGACCCAGGAGCTTCTGGACAAAGCTCCTTATGTAACGGCAATCTTTGCATATAATGATCAGATAGCCCTGGGGGTTTACCTTTGCTTGCAGAAAAGAGGCCTCAGAATACCGGAGGATATTTCAGTGGTTGGCTATGACGATACAGAGCTTGCAACGCTTGTAAACCCTTCTTTAACCACTGTGGGACAGCCACGAAAAGAGATGGGTACAAGTGCCGCAGAGCTGCTGGTAAAAAGAATACGGGAGCGCAAGAGCTTTATACCCCAGACGGTTCTGCTGCCGACGACGCTGATTGAAAGAGAATCGGTAAGGAAACTCTAAATTGGCCAGCACAACCATTCATGCATGCAAAGCGCAACCAATTATGAAAATACCATTTTTACTTACATGTAATCAAATTAAGTTAATATAGCTTTTGCAAGAATAACAAACAGCACCTTTGCTGAGGCATAATCAATCAAACTTGGACTAACTCTTCAGAGTATGGCAATCTCGCCTTTACTCTGAAGGTTTATATTTTCTTTAAATGAATCAAAGGAGGAGTTAGTAATGGTAAAGGTTGGAGTGGCCGGATATGGTGTAATAGGCCAAAGATTAGCTGATGGAGTAGCTCTGCAAAAGGATATGGAGTTAGTTGGTGTGGCAGACATAGCACCAACCCTTGCTGTAAGAGCATTAAAGGAAAAGGGGATGCCTTACAAATTCTACAACTCTCTGCCGGAAAACCAAAAGCTTCTTGAGGATGCAGGAATCCCGGTTTCAGGAACACTGGAAGACCTGGTACAGCAGGTTGACATTATGCTGGATGCAACCAGTGCCGGGATTGGTGCAAAAAATAAGGAAATCTACGCTAAATACAATAAGAAAGCTATTTTCCAGGGAGGAGAGAAAAACAGCGTAGCGGATGTATTCTTCCATGGGTATGCTAACTATGAAAAAGGTGTAGGAAAGCAATTTCTCAAGCTGACTTCCTGCAATACCACCGGCTTGATCCGGGCGGTTGACTGTCTTGACAGAGTTGTTGGAATAGAAAAAGTTGCCATCACGATAATCAGGCGTGTCGCAGACCCCGGAGACTACCATAGGGGACTTACAAATGCACTTCAGATAGACAAGGCTCCTAACCACCAGGCAGTGGATCTGATGACCATAATGCCTCATATCAATGCTACGGGAATACTGGTACATACACCGGTGACCCATGGACACATTATTACTGTTGTAGCAACACCAAAGAAAAAAATCTCAAAAGATGAGGTGCTCAAGGCCTTCAATTCCCATGACAGAATAAGGGTTGTCAGGATAGCCGACGGTTTCCTTGGAAATGCATCCTTGTTCAGATATGCAAGGGACCTTGGAAATCCGAGGGGAGATATGTATGAGATAGCTATCTGGGAGGAATCAATAGTAGAATCCGGCAATGATATCATGTTTGCAATAAATATACCACAGGAATCGGTTGTTATACCGGAAACCATGGATGCTATCAGGGCAGCTATGGAAATGCAGACTAACGGGGCGGAAGGTGTCGCCATCACAAATAAATATCTGGGGATGGGAAAATGGAAGTAAAAACAGATATCGGAATGAAATCCATGCGCGATTTCAATTATAGCGGAAAAACAGTGTTGCTGAGGGTGGATATAAATTCACCCTTGGACCCTGTGACAAAGAGGATTGTCAACACCAACAGAATTGACATGAGTCTTCCAACCATAAAATATATTCTGGATCAGAATGCCAAGCTTGCGATAATTGCTCATCAGGGTGACACTTTGGATTACCAGAACCTGATACCAATGGAAGAACATGCACAGATCCTTAGCCAAAAGCTGGGAAGAGAGATAAAGTACATTGATGATGTTGCCGGTCCGGCAGCAAAGCAGGCGGTAAAAGATTTAAAGCCCGGAGAGGCTATACTACTGGGTAATCTAAGATATCTTACAGAAGAAATATCCACCTTTGAGGATGCGGTAAAATTAAAACCGGAAGAAATGCTAAATACATATCTTGTACGCAATCTAGCCCCATTGATGGATTTCTATGTAAATGATGCTTTTGCTGCAGCTCACAGAAATGCTCCCTCCATGGTTGCTTTCCAGGAGATATTGCCAACAGCGGCAGGAGATCTCATGGTGAAAGAGATAACTGCCCTCACCAGGGTTATGGAATGTCCGGAAAAGCCATCCATTTTCGTACTGGGTGGAGCAAAAATATCCGATGCTTTTGGTATGATGAAGCAGGTTTTAATGAACGGAACTGCCGATAAGATTTTGGCATGCGGCGTTACCGGTATTACGATGCTCATGGCTAAAGGTTATTCTGTAGGCGCTGCCAATGAAAAATTCATAAAGGACAGGTCCCTGGATGTTTTCATAAAGCCGGCTATGGAGTATTTAAGGGATTATCCTGAAAAAATCGTTTACCCGGTGGATCTTGCTTACGAAAAAGACGGACAGAGGGTCGAGGTCGATATTGAGGATCTCCCTGTGAACGAACTTACTATGGATATAGGAAAAAAGACAATAGAAATGTTTAAAGCAGAAATATCCAAGGCAGGCACCATCTTTGTGAACGGTCCGGCCGGAGTATACGAGAACAAGCTTTTTGAAACGGGAACCCGGGAGATATGGAGTGCCATCGCCGATTCAAAAGGCTACTCTGTGATAGGCGGGGGAGATACCGTAAGCGCAGCCCAAAGGTTTATTGATACGAGCAAAATAAACTATGTATGTACTGCCGGGGGAGCGATGGTAAGGTTTTTGTCGGGCAAGCAGCTTCCATTAATTGAAGCTATGAGAAAAGCAGCAAGAAAGGATGTTTAAACCCTATAGATAATGCAAGAATGGGGGCGGTGAAATGTTAAGCAAACAGGAGATAAAAGAACTGGAAATATTGGCACTAAAAATAAGGATAGAAACCATCCGGGAAATAGGCACACTGGGCTTTGGGCATCTTGGCGGTGCGATGTCCATTGTTGAGACTCTGGCAGTGTTATATGGCAAGGTTATGAATGTAGATCCCAAAAATCCCCGTTGGGAGGACAGGGATTGGTTAGTCTGCTCTAAAGGGCATGCAGGGCCGGCAGTATATGCCGCCCTGGCCATTAAAGGCTACTTCCCTATGGAAGAATTGAAAACCTTGAACAAACCAGGGACCCGTTTACCGAGCCATTGCGACAGAAACCTGACCGTTGGTATAGATATGACTACCGGATCTTTGGGACAGGGTGCATCCACAGCGGCAGGTATAGCACTGGGAAACCGTTTGAGCGGTAGGGACAGCAAAACATACCTCATATTGGGAGACGGTGAAATCCAGGAAGGCCAGGTTTGGGAAATGGCTTCCTTTGCAGCTCACCGGAAGCTGGACAACCTGATAGCCTTCGTCGACAATAACAAAAAGCAGCTGGATGGTTACACAAAGGACATCAACGACCCGAGGGACATCAGGGCGAAATTTGAAAGCTTCGGATGGTATGCCCAGGATGCGGATGGCAAGTGTGTAGCCAGCATATACGAAGCTATAGAGCGAGCCAGGAATACAAAGGGAAAGCCTTCGGTTATTGTTCTGGACACGATAAAAGGACAGGGATGCAGTTTTGCAGAGAATCTTCTGTTCAACCACCATATAGAAATCAGTGAAAGTCAAATGAAAGAAGCGATTGAGGAGCTGGAGAAAAAACTGGAGAAGGTGGTGAGCTTATGAAGGCAATTATCGCAGCAAACAAGGTAAAAGAGAGTATTGAAATGAGAAAAGCTTACTGTGACGCATTGATGGAGCTGGCCGCAAAGGATGACAGGATTGTGGCGCTGGATGCGGATTTGATGAATTCCATGGGAATGATGCCGTTTTTGAAAGCATTTCCGGACAGAGCCATCGATGTTGGAATACAGGAAGCCAATATGATAGGGGTGGCAGCAGGTCTTTCAGCCACCGGAAAGGTGCCTTTTGCTCATAGTTTCGGACCTTTTGCTTCCAGAAGATGCTATGATCAGATATTTCTTTCATGTGGTTATGCCAAGCTCAATGTCAAAATAATCGGAAGCGACCCGGGGATTACCGCTGCGTTCAATGGAGGAACCCACATGCCTTTTGAAGATATGGGAATCCTTCGCAATGTACCGGGAATAACCATCATGGAGCCTACCGACTCAATGATGCTAAAGGACATTATACGGCAGGTGGCCGATATATACGGTGTCTTCTACATAAGGCTTTTAAGGAAAAATGCCCTGGGCATATATGAAGAAGGCTCAACTTTTGAAATAGGAAAGGGAATACAGTTAAGAGACGGTAAAGATGTAACCATATTTGCCATGGGCTACATGGTAGGTGAATCCCTTAAGGCGGCTGATATGCTGGAAAAAGAGGGGATTTCTGCCAGGGTGGTGGATATGTTTACCCTAAAGCCCATAGATGTGGAAATGATAGTAAAATGCGCCCGGGAGACCGGAGCGGTTGTTACTGCAGAGAACCACAGCATAATAAATGGCTTGGGTTCTGCTGTAGCTGAAGTCCTGGCGGAGAATTGCCCGACTCCCATGGAAAGGATAGGTTCAAGGGACAGGTTTGGCCAGGTGGGTCCGGTCGATTATCTCGCCAAAGAGTATAACATGACTCCGGAAGATATTGCTGAAAAATGCAGGAAAGTGATTACAAGAAAACAGGGAGGGTGTTGAATTGATTCATATAAGGCCTGATAGGGAGTTTTCGATAGGATATAATCCAATAACAACAATTGATGAAAAAGAAGACAACACAATGATGGACTTTGGCATATTGCTCATGAGCAAGGGTATGGTGGAAACCAGTTCAGAAGGCAAGGAAAGAGCTTATCTGCTTCTCAAAGGCGAGGTCGTGCTCAACTGGGAAGGAAACAAAGTCACGGTAAGAAGAGATTCGTTCTTTGATGAAAACCCCTGGTGTCTTCATGTGCCCAAGGATGTGGAGGTAAGCATTGAATGCCTCAGGGATGGTACTGAAATTGCGATAACAAAGACATATAACGATAAAATCTTTACGCCGAAGCTATATACGAAGGAGGAATGCAGGAGCGAACTCCGGGGTGAAGGCACGATGGGAGAAACATCTACCCGAATAGTGAGGACAATATTTGATATAACAAATTCCGGTGATTCGAACCTTGTCCTGGGGGAAGTAATAAATTTCCCGGGAAGATGGTCCAGCTACCCACCTCATCATCATCCCCAGCCAGAGATTTATTTTTATAGATTCAATCCCGAAAATGGATATGGTTTTGCTCAACTGGGCGAAGATGTTGTCATGGTAAAGAACAACGATACCATCAAGATTCTCAACGATGCCAGCCATCCCCAGGTGACCGCACCGGGCTATGCGATGTTCTATATATGGGCTATTCGCCATTTGGACGGCAATCCTTATATAATACCCACATTTGAGCCGGAACACCTCTGGGTGACCGACAAGAATGCGAAATTCTGGCCTGACAGCAAATAGCATATCTTCAAAGGATGTTTAGTGTTTATAAAGGTATATAGCATAAAGAGGCTTATTATAAGCGCCAGTTGGCACTGCCAACCGGTATAAGGTAAAAGGAGGTATTAGATGAAAACCATACGATTGACGATGGCACAGGCCTTAGTGAAATTCCTGGATAATCAGTATGTGGAGTTTGACGGAGTGCAGCATAAATTCGTAAAAGGTATATTTACGGTATTTGGACATGGAAATGTACTGGGATTGGGTCAGGCTCTGGAACAGGACCCGGGTGAACTGGTGGTGCATCAGGCACGCAATGAGCAGGGAATGAGCCATGTGGCAGCAGGATATGCAAAGCAGAAGCTTAGGAAGCAAATCTATGCATGCACCTCTTCCGTCGGACCAGGCGCCGCCAATATGGTTACAGCAGCAGCAACCGCCACTGCAAACCGCATTCCTGTGTTATTCCTCCCGGGTGATACTTACGCATCCAGGCAGCCCGACCCTGTGCTGCAGCAGATTGAGCACTTTCATGATATAAGCATAAGCACCAATGATGCTTTCAAGGCAGTCAGCAAGTACTGGGATAGGATAAACCGTCCGGAGCAGCTGATGAGCGCTATGCTTAATGCCATGAGAGTTCTGACCGACCCTGCAGATACTGGAGCCGTAACAATTGCGCTTCCCCAGGACGTACAGGCAGAGGCCTATGACTATCCCGTAGAATTTTTCAAAAAGCGCGTTCACAGGATAGAAAGAAGACCTCCTACAAAGGAAATGATAAACGATGCCGTTAATCTGATCAGGACTAAGAAGAAGCCTATCCTGATATGCGGAGGAGGAGTAAGGTATTCGGAAGCTTCGGAAACCTTCCGGGCTTTTGCAGAAAAATATAACATACCTTTTGGAGAGACTCAGGCTGGAAAGAGCGCCATACCATGGGATCATGAATTAAACCTGGGCGGAATCGGTGCGACCGGTAACCTGGCTGCCAATATGATTGCCCGGGAAGCAGATCTGGTCATCGGTGTAGGCACCAGGTATACGGACTTCACAACCTCATCCAAATGGTTGTTCCAGAATGAGAACGTAGAATTTGTCAATATAAATGTCGCTGAATTTGATGCCTATAAGCTGGATGCCGTCAAGGTTGTCGCCGATGCAAAGGTTGCGTTGGAGGCATTGATGCAAGAGCTGGACAAAGTCGGCTACAAATCGGCCTATACCAATGAAATCAAGGAAGCTAAGGATAAATGGGCTGAAGAACTTAAGAGGCTTGATACTCTGCAATATACGGGCAAAGGCTTTAAACCCGAGATAGCAGGTCATATCGACCATGTCCTGGAAGAATTCGGTGAGGCAACCGGTTCATATCTGACGCAGACAAGGGTTTTGGGCATTTTGAATGAGATTTTGGATAACGATGCCATCGTAGTCGGCTCTTCCGGAAGTCTGCCCGGAGATATGCAAAGGGTTTGGAGGGCAAAAGCTCCGGAAACCTATCATATGGAATACGGTTACTCATGCATGGGCTATGAGATCAATGCAGCATTGGGAGCCAAGCTGGCATGTCCGGACAAGGAAGTATACGCAATGGTGGGTGACGGCTCTTATATGATGCTCCACTCGGAACTGCCTACCTCCATACAGGAGAGGAAAAAAATCAACGTTGTCGTCTTTGACAATATGTCCTTTGGGTGCATTAACAACCTACAGATGGGCCACGGCATGGGAAGCTTCGGTACTGAGTTCAGATACCGCAACCCTGAGACAGGAAAGCTGGACGGTGACCTGATTTACATTGATTTTGCAAAGAATGCGGAAGGATATGGATGTAAAACCTATACGGTCAGAACCGAAGAAGAATTAAGGGCTGCGGTGGAGGATGCAAAGAAGCAAACTGTTTCCACTCTTATAGACATCAAGGTTCTGCCCAAGACCATGACCCATGACTATGAGTCCTGGTGGAGAGTCGGAAGTGCCGAAGTGGCTGAGAAAGAAAGCGTTTTGAGTGCAACCAGGAGAGTTAAAAAGGAATTGGAGAAAGCCAGAAAATACTGATGTATTGGAGCATATACACGACACTTTTATCGTGTATCAAATATAAAACATCAGGGAAATTGCAATTCAATAATGAAGAGAAAGCAATTGCCGGAAGGCAATTGGCTTTCTCTTTCATGCTGACTCTTTGTTGCTGCTTATTAATTAAAGTCGTATCGATTGAATTGATTTAATTGATTTCACATGTTTAATGACGGATAAAGTTTTAACCGAGCTCACTATAAAGCTGGGAGGATGGAATTATGTTTGATAGGAACAAGGTAAAGCTTGGTATAGCCCCTATTGCCTGGACCAATGACGATATGCCGGAATTGGGTGCGGAAAACACCTTTGAGCAATGCATCAGCGAGATGGCTTTGGCAGGATATACAGGGAGCGAGATCGGAAACAAATATCCCAAGGACCCGGAAGTATTAAAGAAAGCCTTGGATTTAAGAAACTTGACTATCTGCAATACCTGGTTCAGTGCTTTTCTGACAACAAAACCCCTGGAGGAAACCGTGGAGGCTTTTATAAAGCAAAGGGATTTTCTGTATGAGTTGGGAGCAAGGGTCATAGGCGTAGCAGAGCAGGGACACAGCATACAGGGCATGATGGATGTGCCTGTTATGGCGAATAAGCCGGTATTTACGGACGAAGAATGGGAAAGACTTGCGGCAGGCTTGAATGAACTGGGCCGCCTTGCTGCTGAAAAGGATATGGTGGTGGCGTACCATCATCATATGGGTACAGGAGTACAGACCTTTGAAGAAATAGACAGGCTCATGGAAATGACGGACCCCAGGCTGGTATATTTGCTTTTCGACACAGGACATCTGACGTTTTCAGGGGTGAATCCGCAAGAAGTCCTCAAAAAATATGTGCATAGGATTAAGCATGTACACCTGAAGGATATCCGAAAAGACGTGCTGGACAGGGTGGGCAAAGAAAATATGAGCTTCCTGCAGGCAGTAAGGGAAGGAGTATTTACTGTTCCCGGAGATGGTATGATAGATTTTGTTCCGCTGTTTAAAATACTGGCTGAAAATAATTATGAAGGCTGGTTTGTGGTAGAGGCTGAGCAGGATCCGGCCAAAGCAAATCCTCTGGAATATGCAATCAAGGCAAGAAAATATATAAGGGAAAAAACAGGACTGTAAATTTTGAATGGGGGTTTATGGAATGGAAAAGAAAATTACGATTGGTATAATCGGGGCAGGAAGAATCGGTAAACTTCATGCGGAAAATATAGCCAATAATTTTAAATATGTAGAAATCAAAACCATATCCGATCTTTATGCCGATAAGATAGCTGATTGGGCAAAAAGCCTGGGTGTTAAGAATGTATGCAGTGATTACAAGGAAATCATAAATGATCCGGAGATTGACGCTGTTCTGGTGTGCTCGTCCACCAATACCCATTCCCAGATATCCTACGAGGCTGCGAAAGCAGGAAAACACATTTTCTGCGAGAAGCCTATAGATTATGATATTGACAGGATAAAAAAGGTTATGGAAGCAGTGGATGAAGCTGGAGTAAAGTTCCAGGTAGGCTTTAACCGCAGGTTTGATCACAATTTCAAAAGGGTGCGGGAGCTGGTGAAAGAAGGTAAGATCGGAGAGCCCCATATAATAAAGATAACTTCCAGAGATCCGGAACCACCTCCGATAGAATATGTAAAAGTATCCGGAGGTATGATGCTGGATATGACAATCCATGACTTTGACATGGCCAGATACCTCTCGGGAAGTGAAGTGACGGAAGTTTATACCTCTGCTGCCGTGCTGGTGGACCCGGAAATAGGAAAGGCAGGGGACGTAGATACGGCAGTCATAACCTTGAAATTTAAGAACGGAGCAATAGGCGTGATCGACAACAGCAGAAAAGCAGCGTATGGATACGACCAAAGGGTGGAAGTTTTCGGCTCCAAGGGTGGAATAACCGTTTCCAATGATACCCCCAGCTCTGCAGTTCTGAGCACAAGCGAAGGCGTATTTAGTGATAAGCCAAAATACTTCTTCCTGGAAAGGTACAAAGATTCATTTATTGAAGAACTCAGAGACTTCTTTGATGCTGTGCTCAATGACAAACCGACTCCGGTGACTGCAATCGACGGTTTAAAGCCGGTAATTATAGGGTTGGCGGCTATGGAGTCATATAAAACAGGAAAGCCTGTTAAGATAGAAGAATAGGCTGAAGTGGCTATTACAAAAATAGGGTCAATATGCAATTCTACATACTTTAGAATTAAATTTACCTGTTGTGCCAGCTAATTTGAGACAGCGTTGCGGAGAGTTAGTAGTGGATTAGGGGACATTCCTCATCGCAAAAGGAGTATATCTTATCCGAAAGAGGTGTGTCCCCTTACTGTATCAGAAGGAGATATTCCTCATCGCAAAAGGAGTACATCTTATCCGAGAGAAGTGTGTCCCCTTACTGTATCAAAAGGGGACATTCCTCATCGAAAAAGGAATACATCCTGCTCGTAAGAGGTTTGTCCCCTAACATTATTAAAAAAATGTTGATAAAAATTTTACCATGTGTTATACTACTTAGCGGAAAATACGCACGCAAGTGGATTCACAAAGAGTTGCCGAAAGGTACTTTGTGAAGATGAAGATTGCGGAGGTATTAAACAAAGGAGGTAGAAAAATGTCAGTTATTTCAATGAAGCAATTGCTGGAAGCCGGTGTGCATTTCGGACACCAGACCAGAAGATGGAATCCTAAGATGGCCGAATATATCTTTACAGAGAGGAACGGTATATATATTATCGATCTCCAGAAGACTGTAAAGAAAATAGAAGAGGCTTATTTCTTTGTTCGTGAAGCCGCAATGAACGGTGAGGATGTGCTGTTTGTAGGAACCAAGAAGCAGGCACAGGAAGCGATTAAAGAAGAAGCCGAAAGATGCGGTCAATTCTATGTCAACGCCAGATGGTTGGGCGGCATGCTCACCAACTTCAAGACTATCAGAAAGAGGATTGACAGGCTGAATCAGCTGGAAGAAATGCAGAATACCGGTGTGTTCGATGTACTGCCCAAGAAGGAAGTCATCAAGCTTAAGAAGGAAATGGCAGACCTGGAGAAGAACCTGGGTGGTATAAAGAACCTCAAGAGACTGCCGGGAGCTATGTTTGTGGTTGACCCGAGGAAAGAGAGAAATGCGATCCTCGAAGCCAGAAGACTTGGTATACCTGTAGTCGCTATTGTTGACACAAACTGCGATCCTGACGAAGTTGATTATGTAATCCCTGGCAATGACGATGCCATCAGGGCTGTCAAATTGATAGCTTCAAAAATTGCCGATGCAATAATTGAAGGCAGACAGGGCGAACAGCTTACAGATTCCGGAGTTGAGGAAACTGTAGAGCAGGAAGAAAGTTTTGAGACAGAAGCAGTAGCAGAGTTGGAAGCAGAACCTGCAGCTGAAGCACAAGTAGAAGCATAATAGTGACAGAGCCGGTCTTCGGTCTTTTGGAGGCTGGAGACCGGTTTCATATTATAAAGATGAATTGTGAGCACAGCCTTGTTTTTTACAGGCATCAAAGCCCTGAGTTTTACTAGTGCAGCTTGCAATTATACATATTTGTACCTTGCGAAGGGTATTTTATTAGTCAGATACGGAAAACTAATATATTAATTATACAAGTTTGGAGGAATTACCATGATTACTGCCGAAATGGTCAAGCAGCTTCGTGAGAGAACCGGAGCCGGTATGATGGATTGTAAAAAAGCTCTTACCGATGCAAACGGTGACATGGAGAAAGCTATTGAGTTGCTCAGAGAAAAAGGACTGGCTGCAGCTGCTAAGAAAGCTGGAAGAATAGCTGCAGAAGGTATTGTCGATGCTTACATCCACGGAGATGGAAGAATAGGTGTTTTGGTGGAAGTTAACATCGAAACGGATTTTGCAGCGAAAAATGAAGATTTCAGAGCTTTTGTAAAGGATATCGCAATGCAGATTGCCGCAAGCAAGCCGGAGTACGTTAGAAGAGAAGATGTTCCGGCTGAAGTGGTAGAGAAGGAAAAAGAAATATTGAGGGCTCAGGCTCTTAATGAAGGCAAGCCTGCAAACATCGTGGACAAGATGATAACCGGCAGACTTGAGAAATTCTATAAGGAAGTTTGTCTGCTGGAGCAGCCGTTTATAAAAGATCCAGACAAGACTATACAGCAGCTCTTGAATGAAAAGATAGCTGTTATAGGAGAAAACATTAATATAAGAAGGTTTGTAAGATTTGAAAAAGGCGAAGGACTGGCAAAGAAGGAAGAAAACTTCGCTGAAGAGGTCATGAAACAGATAAATGGTTGATCATGATAAAGGGAACATATTTTTGTATGTTCCCTTTATTGTGGACATAGGGCAATTTCGCGGGATGCTGTGGTTGACGTTGAATATTATGTGGATAGCAGGACATAATTTTACTTGAATTGTGAACAGTGCGTTGAAGTTTTTGAGTTTGAACAAAATTATTTTGTCCCGGGGCAAAAACTTAAAGGCTGCTTAACCTGTGGCAACATGGAATAGTACCGCTGGGGCAAATTTTAAATATCACAGGAAGGATTTTTAATTTCAATGTAGAAAATAAATTTAGTGGGGGTATTTATCAATGCAAACACCTAAGTACAAAAGAATAATTTTAAAACTCAGCGGAGAAGCCCTGGCAGGTGAAAAAAAGGCAGGCATCGATGAAAACTATCTCAGCTTGATATGTGATAAGATAAGTGAAGTATATAAATTAGGTGTCGAAATAGCCATTGTTGTCGGCGGAGGCAACTTCTGGAGGGGAAGAAGCGGCAAGTCGATGGATCGGACGACAGCCGACCATATGGGAATGCTGGCAACTGTCATAAATGCACTGGCCTTACAGGATGCCTTGGAGTCAAGAAATATTCCCACAAGGGTGCAGACTGCCATAGAAATGAGACAGATAGCTGAGCCGTACATCAGAAGGAGAGCAGTAAGGCATCTGGAGAAGAAAAGAATTGTCATCTTTGCTTGCGGTACAGGCAATCCGTACTTTACTACAGATACAACCACCGCATTGAGAGCTGCCGAAATAGATGCGGAAGTCATACTCATGGCTAAGAATGTTGATGGCATATATGACAGCGATCCGGTAAAAAACCCGGATGCAAAAAAATTCGACAAGCTGTCTTATATGGACATCCTCGGAAACCGACTTGGAGCCATGGATTCGACAGCTACATCCCTTTGTATGGATAACAACATACCGATTATATTTTTTGGTCTCGATAAGCCGGAAAATATTGTGAAGGTGGTACTTGGCGAAAATATAGGAACGATTATTTCTTAAAGAAAGGGAGGATTTTATGGTAAAGGACGATTATAAGCCTTTTGAAGAAAAAATGAAAAAAACCATCAGCGTGCTCAAGGAAGAACTGGCAGGCTTAAGGGCGGGAAGAGCCAATCCGGCGATACTGGATAAAGTAACCATTGATTATTACGGAACTCCCACCCCCATCAATCAGTTGGGCAATATATCAGTTCCCGAGGCCAGGGTTATTTTGATACAGCCTTGGGATGCAAAGATTTTGAAGGAAATTGAAAAAGCCATTCAGAAATCGGATATCGGAATTAACCCTAATAATGACGGAAAGGTAATAAGGCTGGTATTCCCACCTCTGACCGAGGAAAGAAGAAAAGAGCTTACCAAAGTGGCAAAGAAACATGGCGAGGATGCAAAGGTTGCCATCCGTTCGATAAGAAGGGATGCAATAGAGCATTTCAAAGCCCTTAAGAAAAAGAGCGAGATTTCTGAAGATGATCTTAAGGTTGCTGAGAAAGATATGCAGAATATCACCGATAAGTACATAAGTGAAATAGATAAAATTGTAGAAATCAAGGAAAAGGAAATCCTTGAGGTATAGATCGGACGATGGGCGGTATGAAAGCTGAAGGAAGCAGCAATCGGCATGCGGCAATACCGGACGTTGCCGGCTATACTTTTAAGAGAGCGGCCAAGCTTCTTGAGGAATCGGGAGTGGCTATACGGGCTGTGAAGATTGCTGCCCAACCAAAGGAAACAATTATGGAGCATGACGATACATTTAGGGTTATTAAGGTCAAACCCCTGGATGATAATACGGTAGAATTGCTTGTTTGCAAACCCCTCTGATACATGAGGGGTTATTTATTATTTTCTTAGTACCGGTCCAATATTTGTTAAAACAGTTTCAATAATTTTGCTTCTATATTATAATATTGGCGATGGGGTTTAACTAAATTGGCTATGGAGCAGCTGGAGGAATAGGTGTTGTTTTTTAAAGGCTTGTTTAGAAAGAAAAAGCACGAAATTGATTACGGCAAATTGCCGGAACACATTGCAATTATAATGGACGGTAACGGAAGATGGGCCAAAAAAAGAGGCTTGTCAAGAAGCATAGGGCACAGGGAAGGGTCTAATACCTTGAAAAAGATCGTAACCTTCTGTGAAGAGATCGGCATAAAATACCTTACAGTCTATGCCTTTTCGACGGAGAACTGGAAGAGGCCTAAAAGTGAGGTTGATTCCCTGATGTCTTTATTAAAGGAGTATTTAAAGAATGCGGACAAGGAGCTGTCAGGTAAAAATGTGCGCATTAATGTTATAGGTGATATCAGCAGACTTTCTCCCGAGATTCAGGCATTGACGAAGAAGGTAATGAAGTCCACCTCCCGTAATACAGGCATGCTTTTGAATATTGCGTTGAATTATGGGGGAAGGGATGAGATTTTAAAGGCAGTTAAAGCTATTGCCAAGGAAACGGCGGCAGGAAAGATTTCTGCTGATGATATAGATGAAAAAATGATTTCGGACCATCTTTATACTTCAGGGATTCCAGATCCGGACCTGCTGATAAGGACCAGCGGAGAAAAGAGGCTGAGCAATTTTCTTATCTGGCAGAGTGCATATAGTGAGTTCTGGTTTACCGACGTACTCTGGCCTGATTTCAAAAAGGAAAACATGTTGGAGGCGATATATGCCTACCAAAATAGGGACAGGCGATATGGGGGTATTTAATTGTTGAGAAAAAAGGATATTAACACGATGAAGACTAGGATTATAAGTGCGGTAATAGGATTGGTGCTGCTTTTTGCGGTTGTCCTGTCGGGGAAGTACCTCCTGGGAATAGGAATATTCATCCTTGCACTCATAGGTGTTCATGAATTTTATAATGCCATTGGGAAGGCAGGCTACAAGCCGGTAAGAATAATCGGATATATTTCCTGCCTGCCTATACTTTTTATCGGGATGGGTGTCACTTCCGCCAAAGTATACAGCTATATCAGCTTATTTAAGTCTATAAATTACTTTTCTCTGGGAATGTATGCGGCTTTAGTGTTTCTGTTTGCCATGACAATATTTTTACATGACAGGTATAACATTGCAGACATAGCACTGACGCTTTTTGGAGCTTTTTATGTGGCTTTTCTGTTCTCCTTCGTGCCGCTGACCAGGAACTTGCCAAATGGAAGCTACTTTATATGGATGGTGTTCATAGGCGCTTTTGTGACGGATACCTTCGCATATTTTACGGGAGTCTTTTTCGGCAAAACAAAGTTCCTGCCTGCCATAAGCGCCAATAAAACCCTGGAAGGCTCGATAGGAGGAATTATCGGGTGTACGGTGATGATGGTCCTTTACGGAATGTTTATAAATTCCTATAGTCCTGTAAATCCTGATATTCCACTGTACCATTTTGCCATTCTGGGGCTTTTAAGCGGAGTCCTTTCCCAGATAGGCGACTGGTCCGCTTCGGCTATAAAGAGATATGTTAAGATCAAGGATTATGGAAAGATCATGCCGGGGCATGGAGGGGTGCTGGACAGGTTTGACAGCATACTCTTTATAGCTCCTGTAGTTTATTTCTACTTAAGCTTTGTGATACTTGCATGAGTATCAACAACCGAACAGGGAGATAGGATAAATGGCTAAGAAAATAGCAATTTTGGGTTCAACCGGGTCAATAGGCATACAGACTTTGGATGTAGCCCGCAATTTAGGAATAGAAGTGCTGGGACTGACAGCAAACAAAAATATTGAGCTTTTGGAAAAACAAGCGAGAGAGTTTAAACCCCAGGCTGTGGCGGTGGCGGATGAAAAGCTCGCCAATTTGCTGTATGAAAGGCTCAGAGATTTGAATATAGAGGTATATGGAGGAGTTGACGGACTGAAAAAAGTTGCGTCAATGGATGGTACGGATACAGTGGTATCCTCTGTTGTGGGAATTGCCGGATTGCTTCCGACAATAGCAGCGATAGAAAAAGGCAAGGATATTGCCCTGGCCAACAAGGAAACTCTTGTAACTGCAGGAGCTATAGTCATGTCCATGGCAAGGAGCCGCAATGTAAGAATATTTCCTGTAGATAGCGAGCATTCGGCTATTTTTCAATGCCTTGCGGCAAATGACAAAAAGGATCTCGCCAGGATAATCCTGACAGCTTCCGGAGGGCCATTCAGAGGCATGAGCTATGAGGAGCTGGAGAAGGTTACTGTCGAGCAGGCGTTGAAGCATCCAAACTGGAGTATGGGCAGCAAGATCACCATAGATTCTGCGACGCTCATGAACAAGGGCTTTGAGGTTATAGAAGCAAGATGGCTGTTTGATGTAGGTGCTGACAAGATACAGGTTCTTGTACATCCTCAGAGCATAATCCATTCCATGGTTGAATATGTGGATGGATCGATCATTGCCCAATTGGGGGCGCCTGATATGCGCATTCCCATTCAACTGGCCCTTACATACCCGGCCAGGATGCCCAATGATTTCTCAAAGCTGGATTTCTTAAAGGTAGGAAGCTTAACTTTCGAAGATCCCTGCTATAGGACTTTTCCATGCCTGAGGCTTTCCTTTGAGGCTCTTAATGCCGGAGGTACAATGCCGGCTGTTTTAAATGCTGCCAATGAAATTTCTGTAAATTTATTTTTAAAAGGAAAAATCGGTTTTAACGACATTTCCCGAATAAATGAAAAGGTGATGGATAAACACATTTTGAATATTAGTCCAAGCATAGATGATATAATAGATAGTGACGTGTGGGCCAGGAAGAAAGCAATGGAATTGGCCGCGTCCATTAACTGATTCTGGAGGTAATTTATGAATATATTTATTGCTGTAATCGCACTGAGCTTTCTGATACTTGTCCATGAGTTCGGACATTTCATCGCGGCAAAGCTTTCAGGGATAAAAGTCGAGGAGTTTTCGCTTTTTATGGGCCCAAAACTCTTTGGAATACAGCGGGGAGAGACTATGTATTCAGTACGCCTCGTTCCCCTTGGTGGTTATGTTAAGATGGAAGGTGAAGAGGAAGCATCGGACGATGAAAGGGCTTTTAACAAAAAGCCGATACCGGTAAGGATGGCTGTGATATTCGCCGGACCTTTAATGAACCTTCTGATTGCAGTGATTTTTGTCGCTATAGTGTTTTCTGCAAGCGGTTTCAGCACGACGGAAATATCCAGTGTGGCACCGGATTCACCGGCCTATGCGGCAGGGATTAGAAATGGTGATACCATTGTAAGCTATAACGGTAAAAGGATATATCATCCGTCGGATTATGTTCTCTTTTCCTATACACAAAACAATGAACCTGTAAAGATTGGCATCAAGCGGGATAAAGAAATTATTGAAGTCATGGTGACTCCGGAGGTGATCCCGGCTAAAACCAGCTATATACTGGGATTTACCCCCAAAGAAAGCGAAGGACCGGAATCCAACGTGGTAGCTTCCGTGCTTTCGGGTACAGATGCGGAGAAAGCCGGGCTTAAAGCCGGGGACAGGATAGTCGGATTAAACGATGTGGAAATAACTAGCAGGCAGGATATTGCGGATTTCATGGCTAAAAACAATGATGCTCCGGTTCAGGTAACGGTGGAAAGAGGCGGTCAGAAGCTCACTCTTGTGATAAAACCTGCCCTCCAGACAACAAAAGAGACTATTTCCATAGGTATAAACAGGTTTAAATATGCCCGGGGCAACCTGCTGGAGAATATAAAGCAGTCGGTCATATATAACTATTCTACGGCAAGGAGTGTCTACTACTCTTTTTTGTACCTTATACAAAGGAAGGTTCCTGCCAATGAGATGATGGGACCGATAGGGATAGTTACAACAATAGGTGAAACAGTTGAAATGAGCCAGACCATTAAGGATAAACTGGTTAACCTTGTGGGTATAACTTCCCTTATAAGCGTAAATCTGGGAATTATGAACCTTATTCCGTTTCCGGCTCTGGACGGAAGCAAGATAATCATTCTCATCATAGAGGCCATCAGAAGAAAGGCAATGCCTCCTGAAAAGGAAGCGATAATCTCAATGGTGGGCCTGGTGCTTCTGCTTGTGCTTATGGTTTTTGCGACATCCAATGATATAATGAGGATATTCGGTGCCGGGTAAATAAAGAAAAGATAAAAGATTTTATTTCTAAAAACCGGGGACGGCCTGCAGGAATCCAGACTTATCAGCAGTTCGTCCCTTTACATAACTTATGAAAAGAAGGTAATAAAATGCATGATAGCTATATAAAACGCAAACCTACAAAGAAGATCCGAGTGGGAGATATATTTATCGGGGGAGATGCCCCGATAACAGTTCAATCCATGACCAATACCGACACGAGAGATGCGGCGTCCACAATAGAACAGATAAAAAGGCTGGAAGAAGCCGGTTGTGATATTGTCAGGGTGGCAGTTCCCGATAATGAAGCGGCAGCTGCCATAGCGAAGATAAAAAAGGCAATAAGTATACCACTGGTAGCCGATATCCATTTTGATTACCGCCTTGCCCTGGCCAGCATGGAAAACGGTGCCGATAAAATCAGGCTTAATCCGGGAAACATAGGGGGCAGGGACAGGGTCAAGGCTGTCGTGGAGCAGGCGAAGCAAAGAGGCATACCCATACGGATTGGAGTAAATTCAGGATCGGTAGAAAAGCCCATCCTTGAAAAATACGGTGGGGTTACGCCAGAGGGCATGGTGGAGAGTGCCTTGAACCATGCCGCTATTCTGGAAGATTTTGATTTTGACAATATCGTCTTCTCAATCAAAGCTTCCAGTGTGCCTATGACTATTGCGGCCTACCGCCTGATGTCGGAAAAGTCCCGGTATCCTCTGCATATTGGCGTCACTGAAGCCGGAACTATCAACAGGGGTACGATAAAATCCTCTGTTGGTCTGGGATGCCTTCTGGCAGAAGGTATTGGGGATACCATAAGGGTATCTCTTACCGGAGACCCGGTGGAAGAGGTCAGGGTGGGACTGGAGATTTTGAAGTCTCTTGGACTTATGACCGGAGGAATAAATTTTGTTTCCTGCCCTACCTGCGGAAGGTGTCAGGTGGACTTGATACGCATCGCCAACGAGGTGGAAGAAAAATTAAGGCCTTTGAAAAAGAACATAAAAGTGGCAGTAATGGGCTGTGCCGTAAACGGTCCGGGAGAAGCCAGAGAAGCAGATATTGGAATTGCCGGAGGGAAAGGCGAGGTGCTTCTTTTCAAAAAAGGAAAAGTCGTAAGGAAGATTCCCCAGGAAATAGCCGTTGAGGAGTTGCTGAGGGAGATAGAGAACGACTTCTAACAAACAAAGGACAAACATCAAAGGGGTAGTTTAAGGTGCAGAACGTAGCAACAAGCAATGGAAAGCTGTTGGACTTGTTTCCTGAAATCAGGCTGGAAGAGGATGTTTACAACCTTCTGGCCAATCTTTCGATACAGAATATAAATGTTTACAGAAAATCCAGAAAGCTTGAGATATTCACTTTATCAAGGGAATTAATTCCGGCAGAAGTCATACTGAATCTGGAACGAAATCTGGAAAAAAGCTTTAATCTGGAATCGGTGGGAATAAAGGTCAAATATGATTTGGATATGTCTCCGGAGAAAAAACTGGAGCTGTATCAGGACAGTATAATACATATGGCCAGCAAAGAGGTGGCCATGTGCCGCGGAATTCTCGCAGGCAGCAGATGGGAGCTTGCGGACAAAAAGCTGATGATCCGGCTAGGCACAAAAGGAGAAAACATATTGAAGTCCAAGGCCTGCGACAGCCTGATCGAGAGAATCATCGAGGAGTGCTTTTCTTTTAAGGTTAAGGTAGAATTTATTGATTGTGAGATGGATGAACAGTTGAAAGAAGAATATATCAGGCAAAAATCTGATGTGGAAGCCAAAATTATCAGCAAAGTCATAACCGGAGCATCTGTTGCTGAGAACAAGCCGGAGTACAAGGTTTCACAAAATGGACGGAAGGATGAACAGCAGGAAGGAAAAAGCTCTGATGTGATTTTGGGTAAGAATTTCAGCGACAGCATTATTAAAATGTCGGAGGTGACCCAGGACTCGGGGAAGGTATCCGTATGCGGCGAAATTTTCAGGGTCGAGTTCAAGGAAATACGGGGAGAACGTTATATATGCACTTTTGATATCACCGATAAAACCAATTCCCTTACTGCAAAGTTTTTTATCAAAAAGAATGATTATGACCTTATGAAGGAGCTGGTGAAGGAAGGGACCTATGTAAAACTCCGCGGAGAGGTGCAGTATGACAAGTTTGCGCGGGAGATCGTGATAATGGCTTCCGATATAGTGGAGGAAAAGAAGCCGGTAAGAATAGATGATGCGGAAGTCAAGAGGGTGGAGCTTCACCTTCACACGCAGATGAGTGCGATGGATGGAGTTACATCGGCAGCCGATCTGGTGAAGAGGGCGGCAAAATGGGGCCACAAGGCTATTGCCATTACCGACCACGGAGTGGTGCAGGCCTATCCCGATGCCTACAGCACAGCAAAAAAGGAAAATATAAAAATCATATATGGAGTTGAGGCATACCTTTTGGATGACAGGATACCTGTGGTATACAATCCTAAGGATCAATGCCTGGACGACTCCTTTGTGGTTTTTGACATTGAAACCACCGGCCTTGATGCGGAAAAAGACAAGATAACGGAGATAGGAGCCGTAAAAATAAAGGGAGGAAAGATAGTCGACAGGTTCAGCACCTTTGTAAACCCGGAAGTTCCGATACCGGCCCATATAACAAAGCTCACCGGAATAACTGATGAGATGGTAAAGGATGCTCCGGTGATAAGCGCTGCTTTGGATGAATTTCTGCGCTTCTCGGAGGGCAGCGTGCTGGTTGCCCACAATGCCAATTTTGATGTGGGGTTCATCAGGCACAATTGCCGGGTGCTGGGGAAGGATGCCACATTTACCGTTTTGGACACCCTTCAGCTTTGCAGAAACCTGTTTCCGGAGCTGGGAAGGCACAAGCTCAATATTGTGGCAAAACATCTGGGAGTGTCCCTGGAAAACCATCACCGTGCCGTAGACGATTCAAAAGCGACGGCCGATATCCTTCTTATTTGCTTTGATAAGCTGAAGGAGAGAGGTATACATGCTATAAGCGAGATAGATACAGCTTTTGAGGGCAACTACGATTTCACAAAGGCTGCATCCTACCATGCCGTAATACTGGTCAAAAATACGGTGGGTTTGAAGAACCTTTACAAGCTGATATCCCGGTCCCATCTGGAATATTTCCATAAAAAGCCCAGGGTTCCCAGAAAGCTTTTTATGGAATACAGGGAAGGACTGATAATCGGTTCTGCCTGTGAAGCAGGAGAGCTTTACACGGCAATCGTTAACAAAAAATCGGAAGAGGAAGTGGAGCGCATAGCTTCCTTCTATGACTATCTTGAGATACAGCCCTTGGGGAACAACCGATTCCTGGTGGACAGCGGAAAGGTGGAAAGTGAAGAGGAACTGAAAAATATAAACAGAAGGATAGTGGCGTTGGGTGAAAAGCTTAATAAGCCGGTGGTGGCCACCTGCGACGTCCATTTCATGGATCCGGAGGATGAGGTTTTCCGGCGCATACTCATGGCGGGGCAGGGGTTTGCCGACGCCGACAATCAAGCGCCTTTATATTTCAGAACAACAAAGGAAATGCTGTCCGAGTTTGATTATTTGGGACCTGAAAAAGCTTATGAGGTGGTGGTTACCAATACAAACCTGATAGCCGATATGATAGAAAACGTTCCCCCTGTTCTCCCGGGAACCCATCCTCCCAGAATAGATGGTGCCGAGGAGGAAATAAAAAACTTAGCCGAAAGCAGAGCCCGGGAGCTCTATGGTGATCCGCTGCCCCAGATAGTAAAAGAACGTCTTGACAAGGAACTTAACTCTATCATTAAAAATGGTTTTGCAGTTATGTACCTCATCGCCCAGAAGCTGGTGCACAAGTCTTTGAGCGATGGCTATCTGGTAGGATCGAGGGGATCGGTAGGTTCCTCTTTTGTAGCCAATATGACAGGGATAACGGAGGTTAACTCCCTGCAACCCCATTATCTTTGTGAAAACTGCAAGCATTCGGAATTTATCACCGACGGTAGCGTTGACTGCGGATTTGACCTGCCGGATAAGAACTGTCCGGTATGCGGCACCAAAATGAAAAAGGACGGTTACGATATCCCCTTCGAAACATTCCTTGGCTTTGACGGCGACAAGGAACCGGATATTGACCTGAACTTCTCCGGTGAATATCAGCCTGTCATCCATAAATATACCGAGGTTTTGTTCGGGGAAGGCCATGTTTTCAGAGCCGGAACCATCGGCTCCGTTGCGGAGAAAACAGCCTTCGGGTTTGTTAAGAACTACCTCGAGGAAAGGGGCAAGGTTGTTACTAATGCGGAGATAAACAGGTTGGTCAAGGGGTGTACCGGGGTGAAGAGAACCACGGGACAGCATCCGGGAGGTATAATGATTGTGCCCAAGGATAAGGAGATATATGATTTTTCTCCCATACAGCATCCTGCGGATGACACCCAATCAGATACCATAACCACCCACTTTGATTACAACTTCCTGCATGGCAGTATACTAAAGCTGGATATACTGGGTCATACGGTGCCGACAACCATACGCATGCTGCAGGACCTTACGGGGGTTGAGCCTACAAAAATACCTTTGGATGATGAGAAAACCATGCAGCTCTTCAACAGCACCGAGCCACTGGGGGTTACCCCGGAGGAGATAGGAAGCCCGGTGGGGACTTTCGGCATCCCTGAATTTGGTACAGGCTTTGCCATCGGAATGCTGGTGGATACAAAACCTAAAGCCTTTTCCGACCTTATAAGGCTGTCGGGGCTTTCCCATGGTACCGACGTATGGCGCGGCAATGCTCAGGATCTGATAAAGAACAATATTGCGACCCTTTCGGAATGTATATGCTGCCGCGATGATATAATGCTGTACCTTAAATATAATGGAGTCCCTCCCAAAACTGCGTTTAAGATAATGGAAGATGTCCGTAAGGGTAAAGGGCTGAAGGAAGAATATGAACAGGTTATGAGGGAGAACAATATACCCGAATGGTATATCGAATCCTGCAAAAAAATAAAATACATGTTTCCGAAGGCGCATGCTGCTGCATATGTCATGATGGCTTTCAGAATTGCATGGTTCAAGGTGTATTATCCTGAAGCCTTTTATGCGACATATTTTACCGTGTCTGTCGACGATTTTGATGCTGATATAATGACCCGTGGACAGGATAAGGTCAGGAACAAGCTTAAGGAGTTGGAAAGAAAGCTGAAGGAAAACACCATATCGCCCAAGGAAAAAAGCATGATAACAATGCTGGAAATAGTAAATGAGATGTACGCCAGAGGTATAAAGCTGCTGCCCGTAGACCTGTACAAATCCGATGCAGTCAAATTCCAGGTGACGGAAAACGGCATAAGACCTCCCTTTATAGCCCTCCAGGGCTTGGGAGAGGCAGCGGCGCGAAGCATAGCCGAAGCCCGCGCCCAGGGTGAGTTTTTGTCAATAGATGACCTTAAGATAAGGGGCAAAGTGGGTAAAGGAGTGCTGGAGATACTGCAGAACCACGGATGCCTGGAAGGGTTGCCGGAAAGCAACCAGTTGAGTTTCTTTTAGCGAAAAGGCTCTCTACTCATGAAAATTTGTATAATAAATTGTTGATAATTGTAAACAATAATGATATAATATAGTCGTTGTGTTATTCAAATAGCATTTATTTCAAAGAGTGGGCGTAACCCACTCTTTCGCATTATTTGTATATGACGCTGTTTGAGGCATAGAGTTACTGGAGGATTATATGGTTAAGAAGAATATCGAAGAGCTGGTTACTGAAATTGTTTTACCCATAACTGAAAAGCATAAGTTTGAACTGGTGGATGTGGAGTATATAAAAGAAGGGCCTTACTGGTATCTGAGGATATATATCGATAAGCCCGGGGGTATTACAATTGATGATTGCCAGCTGATAAGCGAAGAAATTGATCCTATTCTTGATAAAAAGAATTTTATAGAGCAGAGCTATTTTCTTGAGGTATCCTCACCAGGCTTGGAACGGCCTTTAAGAAAGGACAAGGATTTTGAAAAGTTTAAGGGCGAGCCTGTGGAAGTGAAGCTTTTTGCTCCCATCGATGGGAAAAAGGTTTTTGAAGGGGAACTCGTGGGACTGATAGATAACAAAATAGTAATTAAAAAAGATACAGCCGAGACTGTTGAGTTTGATAGAGATAAGGTTTCCTCTGTAAGACGGATTATTAAGTTTTAGTAAAAATCATTTAGGGAGGTTGTAGGAAAAAATGAGTGCAGAGTTAATCCATGCATTGGAGCAGTTGGAAAAGGAAAAGGGTATTAATAAGGAGACTTTGATCAGTGCTATAGAGGCAGCACTGATAACAGCATATAAGAAGAACTTCGGATCGACCCAGAATGTGAGAGTCAGCATTGACAGCAAAACGGGCGATGTGAAGGTTTTTGCACTTAAAAGAGTTACCAGCAATCCTCAAAATGATCAGGCTGAAATTTCACTGGAGGAAGCCAAGAAAATTGATGCAAAACTTGAGGAAGATGATATCGCAGAAGTCGAGGTAACCCCAAGAAAGTTCGGACGTATAGCAGCTCAGACAGCAAAGCAGGTAGTGGTGCAGAGAATAAGGGAAGCTGAAAGAGGAATAATATTCGACGAATTTTATAATAGAGAAAATGATATAGTAACGGGAATTATACAGAGAATAGAGAAGAAAAATGTTATAATAGACCTTGGAAAAGCCGAAGCCCTTTTGGTACCGGCCGAACAGACTCCAGGCGAAGAATATAAGTTCAATACCAGGATAAAAGCCTATATAATTGAAGTTAAAAAGACGACAAAAGGACCTCAGATCCTGGTTTCAAGGACTCATCCCGGTTTGGTGAAGAGGCTGTTTGAACTGGAGGTTCCTGAGATTCATGACGGAACGGTGGAAATAAAGAATATTTCCCGGGAGCCTGGTTCCAGAACAAAAATTGCAGTATACTCCAAAGACAGCGATGTAGACCCGGTAGGGGCATGTGTCGGGCAGAAGGGTACGCGTGTTCAGGCTATTGTAAATGAACTTAGGGGCGAGAAAATTGATATAATAAAGTGGAGCACCAACCCTGAAGAGTTTATTTCCAACAGCTTGAGCCCGGCTAAGGTGATTAGGGTGGATATAAACGAAGAGGAAAAAACAGCCAAGGTAACAGTGCCGGATTACCAGCTTTCCCTCGCCATAGGCAAGGAAGGGCAGAATGTTCGCCTGGCAGCAAAGCTGACCGGATGGAAGATTGATATTAAGAGCGAGTCCCAGCTGCGGACAACGATAGAGCAGGGTCTGTTGAATTATGACGACAGCTATGTGCAGGATGAGGATGAGTTTTCTGAAAATTAAAATGATTGAGGTGTTAAGGTGGTAAAGCAGAAGAAGATTCCTATGAGAATGTGCCTCGGGTGCCAGGAGATGAAACCCAAACGGGAATTGATCAGAGTGGTCAAAAATAAGGAAAATGAGATTTCGATAGATTTCACCGGCAAGAAACCCGGAAGAGGTGCTTATATTTGCAGGAACTTGGCCTGCTTTGAAAAGGCAAGGAAAGGGAAACGGCTGGAGAGAGCTTTTGAGGCTCCCATCAGTGAAGAAATTTACGAAGCCTTACACAAACAACTGGAGGAAGATAATGGCCAATAGGATTTACTCCTTCATTGGGCTGGCTCAGAAAGCCGGTAAGCTGGTATCCGGAGAATTTGCATGTGAGAAAGCTGTAAAACAGGGCAAGGCATATCTGGTTATTGTAGCCGAAGATGCTTCGGATAATACGAAGAAAATGTTCAAGGATATGTGCGAGTTCAGGAAAGTACCGATACGATTTTTTGGAGCCAAGAGCTTACTGGGAAGTTGCATAGGAAAGGGGACAAGAGCAGTAATAGTGATTTTAGGGGATGGTTTTTCTAATAAGTTAATGAAGTTGATGGATGACACGGATGCACAAAATGGGGGTGAGTAGTATGGAAAAATATAGAGTTTACGAATTGGCTAAGGAATTAAACACAACAAGTAAGCGCTTGATGGAGAAATTGGCTGAAATTAATATTGTAGTCAAGAATCACATGAGCCTTTTGGACGAAAAAGAGTTGGATGCTTTATATAACCATATTGGTGTGATTAGACGCGATGATACTAAAAAGGCTGATGTCGAGGAAAGAAAAACTCCTCCAGCGGTGCAGCCCAAAGCTGAAACTGCAAGAGACGTTAAAAATGCACCAAGGATTATTAGAAAAACTGAAATAATAATCGATTCAAATAACGATGGAAAAGATGAAAATTCGGATCTCAGGAATGCAAAAAAAGGTTTTGGCAAATATCAGGATAGATCAGAGCAAAAGAAGCATGGAATTATAAGAACAGCCGATTCCAATTCAGGGTTAAGGCCTGGATTTATTCGGGATACCAGACCGGTTTATCAGAAGGGTGTCAAACCTATGACAAAAAGCGAGGATAAAAAAGAGCCTGCTAAAACAGCGGCAAAAGAACTTGATAAGGTATCAGCCAAGGATTTGGTGAAGGAGCCTGTAAAGGAACCGGCCAAAGACGCAGCAAAAGAAACGGTCAAAGAAGTGGCCAATGCCCCTGTCAATGCACCGGATAAAAAGACTGTAAAGGAAGCTGAGAAAGAACAGCCCAAGATGGAAATCAAGCAGGAGGGGAAGGCTGAAGTTCAGACCGTTCCAGAAACTCAAACTGCCGAGGATGCAAAGGCAGTAGTAAAGGAAGAGCAAAAATCTGCCGTGAATATTACACAGGAACAGAAAATAATTAAGAAAGATGAGAAGATAGAGCAAAATATGGTATCAACCAATATTAAAGAAATGGAAACCACGAAGACGATAACAGATAATTCTTCTAAAACCGATGGTAATATAGCAGAAGGCCCAAGGAACTCCGATGTTCCCGCTGTTGAAACACAGCAGAGTGAAGCTTCCAAAGGAAAGCCGGATCAGAAAGCGAAGGACAGCTACAAGAATCAGAATGATCATCGGAAAAATGACGGGCCGAAAGGCCAGGCCGAGCAAAAACAGGGTGCCCACAAGCAGGGTGAGCATTCCAAAGGTCAGGGTAATAAACCTCATAATAATTTCAGAGGACAGAACGACCAGCAGAAGGATGCCAACAAGAGCCAGGCTGATCAGCAGCAGAGGGATAGTCAAAAAGGCCAGCAGAGCAAACAATATAACAACCGTCAGCAAGGCGGAAATAGAGGCCAAAACGATCTGCAGGCAAATAACTTTGACAAGCAAGGCTCAAGGCCGGCTGCCAATAGAAATACAGGCGCGCAGCGTTCTGCTTCCAGACCACTGGAAATACCAAAGCCAGATATGACACTGGTTCAGAATGAGGAAATTAACTCGCAGCGCAATGAATCAAGGCGTGAATACCAGAACAAGGATGCGGATAAGGGCGCTAAACGGGAACAGAAGAGAGAGCTTCTGAAGAATCAGATAAACGCAGGAAGAGCTAAAAAGGTTAAGCCTTTGAAGGTTGGATTGGGAGATAAAAAGGATCTTTCTGAAATCCTGTCCGACGATTTTGTGCTGGATGAATTGTATGCCGACGATGCAAAGAAGGCTAAAAAACCTTCAAAGAAAAAGGAAAATAAGGCTGCTGCGGAAGATATCCAGAAGCATGTTCCTCCTAAGGCAGTGCTTACATCCATTACCATTCCTGAAAGTCTGACGGTTAAGGAATTGGCGGAAGCTTTGAAGAAGACATCCACCGATGTTATTAAGAAGCTCATGAGCATGGGAGTAATGGCCACTGTAAACCAGACCATAGACTTCGATACAGCAGCAATTATTGCTGATGAGTACGGAGTAAAGGCTGAAAAGCAAGTTGTCATAAGTGACGAGGACATCCTGTTCGATGATAGTGAAGATGATCCGAAGGATCTTGTGCCAAGACCTCCGGTGGTTGTTGTAATGGGACATGTCGACCACGGTAAGACCTCACTTCTGGATGCCATAAGGCAGGAGCATGTGGCAGAGAATGAAGCCGGTGGTATAACACAGCATATAGGTGCGTACATGGTTACCATTAACAACAGGAATATAACATTCCTGGATACACCGGGTCATGAAGCTTTCACAGCCATGAGAGCCAGAGGTGCACAGGTTACGGATATAGCTATTCTGGTCGTGGCTGCGGATGACGGCATAATGCCTCAGACGGTTGAAGCCATAAACCATGCCAAAGCTGCCAATGTTGCCATAATTGTTGCAATTAACAAGATAGATAAACCTGGAGCCAACCCTGAAAAGGTGAAGCAGGAGCTCACAGAGTATGGTCTGGTTCCGGAAGAGTGGGGTGGAGATGTTATAGTTGTTCCTGTATCGGCAAAGCAAAAGACCAATATAGATCTGTTGCTGGAAATGGTGCTTTTGACCGCCGATATGCTGGAGCTTAAAGCAAACCCCAACAGACAGGCAAAAGGTACTGTCATAGAAGCAAAACTGGATAAGAACAGAGGACCTATAGCTACCGTATTGGTACAGAGAGGAACTCTTAAATTGGGTGATTCCGTTGTAACCGGAACTACCGTAGGAAGGATCAGAGCTATGGTAGACGAGACAGGGCGTAGGATTAAAGCAGCCGGTCCGTCAACTCCGGTGGAGATCCTCGGATTGCCGGAAGTGCCCGAAGCGGGAGAAATCTTTTATGCCATAGAAGATGAAAAGGTTGCAAAGCATCTGGCAGAGAGGAGAAAACAGGAACTCAGGGAACAGCAGCTTAAATCCACTGCTAAGGTGTCTCTGGATGACCTCTTTAACCAGATAAAAGAAGGAAAAGTCAAGGATCTGAATATTATAGTAAAAGCGGACGTTCAAGGCTCCGTGGAAGCAGTTAAACAGTCCTTGGAGAAGTTAAGCAACGATGAAGTAAGGGTAAAAATAATACATGGAGCTGTCGGAGCGATTACGGAATCCGATGTCACCCTGGCCCAGGTATCCAATGCGATAATCATTGGTTTTAATGTCAGACCTGGTGCAAATGTCATGGAAGCTGCTGAAAATGCTAATGTGGATATAAGGCTGTACAGGGTAATATATAATGCCATAGAGGATATTCAGGCAGCTATGAAGGGAATGCTGGAACCGACATATAAGGAAGTTGTGCAGGGGCATGCGGAGGTAAGGCAGACCTTTAAGGTATCAGGTGTTGGTACGATTGCCGGATGCTATGTAACAGATGGAAAGGTAGTCAGAAACTCCGAAGTGAGACTGGTAAGAGACGGAATAGTGGTATATGAAGGAAAGCTGGCTTCCCTCAAGAGATTTAAAGATGACGTTAGGGAAGTTGCCCAGGGTTATGAATGCGGAATGTCCCTGGAAAAATTCAATGACATCAAGGAAGGCGACGTTATAGAATCTTATATAATGGAAGAAATTAAACGATAAATTATCTGAATTGCAGAAACTAGGATTGAGAATTGTGAAAGGGGAGTGGAGCTCTATAATGCTGTACCATTCTGAATTTCCAGTTCTCAATTTCTTTAAGGAGTGTTTGTAATGGTGGATAGAATAAACAGGATATCGGAGGAAGTAAAAAGGGAAGTAAGCAACATCATAAGGAATGAGATCAAGGACCCAAGACTTCCTTCCATGGTCAGTGTTGTTTCAGCTAACGTAACAAAGGACTTGCGTTATGCGAAGATCTACGTGAGTGTGCTGGGGACCGATGAAGAAAAGAAAAATGCGATGGAGGCGCTAAAAAGCGCGGCTGGGTTTATACGCCGCGAGGTTGGCCGCCGCGTGCAGCTCCGCTATACTCCGGAAATGCATTTTGAGCTGGATACCTCCATTGAGCATGGTGTATATATTACAAAGCTGATAAATGAGACGGTGAAAGATGATGATGCTAAAGGAAATAGCGGAGAAAATATCTAAAGCAGGCAAAATTGCAATTCTGCCCCATATCTCTGCAGATGGTGATGCTTTGGGGTCGTGCCTCGCCTTAGGCCTTGCCTTAAGGAAAGCAGGGAAGGATGTGGCTGTTTTTTCCGAAGAGGAGGTTCCTGCTGTATATGGTTTCCTTCCCGGCCTGGATATGCTGAAGGTGTATAAAAGCGGGGGCTGCGAAGCGGAGGAAACCGTATCCGGCTGCAAATCCGGAAAGGATGAATGCAGTATGGATATCATGCCTTTCGATTTGGTGATAGCCCTGGACACCGGTGATATGGATCGCCTTGGAAAAAGGGCTGCCCTATTTAACTCTACTGAAAATACTGTAAATATAGATCATCACACCACCAATACGGAGTTCGCCGCGATTAATTATGTGGATGTGCATGCTTCGGCTGTCGGTGAAATTATATACCGGCTGGTGGAAATCATGGGAATTAGCCTGGACCGGGATATTTCCACCTGCCTGTATGTTGCTATTTCAACGGATACGGGTGGATTCAGATACAGCAATACCACTTCGGATACCCATCGGATTGCGGCGAATTTGGTGGACAGAGGCATTGATGTGGCAGCAATCTCCCAGAGGGTCTTTGACTCCACTTCCCTGCCCAAGGTAAGGCTTATGGGAGAAGTGATAAATTCACTGGAATTGCTGCAGGATGGGAAGGTTGCCTTCTGCGCCGTCACCAGAGAAATGCTGGAAAAGTCAGGGGCGAAGGAAGAAGATTGTGATGGGCTGGTGAATATTGGCAGGAATATCGAAGGCGTCGAAGTGTCAGTTTTGCTGAAGCAACTGGATCACAAGCTGGTTAAAGCAAATTTGAGATCAAAGGAATATGTGGATGTGGCTGCTATTGCCAATATATTCAATGGCGGAGGACATAAGAGAGCTGCCGGTTTTACCTTTGAGGGACAGATAGACGATATAAAAAACAGGATTCTGGATAAGATCGGAGAAGTGTTAAAATGACCGCTGGGAACGTGAATGGCATACTAAACGTTATGAAACCCCCCGGCATGACTTCCTTCGATGTTGTAGCAAGCCTTCGCCGCATCCTGAAGACAAAAAAAATCGGCCATACGGGGACTCTTGACCCCGGAGCCGTGGGGGTGCTGCCTGTGTGTGTAGGCAGTGCAACAAAGGCCATAGAGTTTATGACAGAAAAGGACAAGCTATACCGTGCAGAACTGAAACTGGGCATAACCACCGATACCCAGGACATTACCGGTCAGGTTACGGATACCAGGAAGGTTAATGTAACCAGGGAACAGGTGCTGGATGCAATCATGAGCTTTGTGGGCACTTACAGCCAGGTGCCTCCTATGTATTCCGCCGTAAAAATAAACGGGCAAAAGCTTTATGAGCTTGCCAGAAGCGGAAAGACGATAGAGAGGGAGCCCAGGGTTGTCAATATATACTATATAAATGTAATTGACATATCGGAGGAAGATGGCAGCGTCCTTTTTGATGTGGCCTGTTCCAAAGGCACGTATATAAGGACTCTTTGCGCGGATATCGGGGAAAAGCTGGGATGCGGAGGCTGCATGTCCTTTCTTATCAGGCTGAAATCCGGGCCTTTTGACCTGGAGTCATCCCTTACCCTGGATGAAATTGAAGAGCTTTATTCGGCAGACAGGCTGAAGGAGAAGATGTTTCATGTGGACAGAGTATTTGCCGACCTGGATGAGGTGGTGCTGAAAGAAGCTGAAATAAGGAAAATCATAAATGGCGCAGCTGTAAGGATGTTTAAAGGTATGAAGCCCGGTGTGCAGCTTAGGATATATGATCAGGACCATAGGTTTGTCGCATTGGGTATAACGGAAAAATACGAAGACTCTATTCTATTGAGATCAAGAAAACTATTTCTTGCGTGAGGGACAAAATGAAGGTTATATATAATGAGAAGGATAAGTTTAAATTTGATACGCCTACCGGAGTGGGGCTGGGCAATTTCGACGGACTCCATGTGGGTCATATGGCCCTGATTAATACCCTTATCGAGGAGTCACAGAAAAATGGCCTTGAATCGGTGGTGTATACCTTTGATAAGCATCCGGAAAATATCCTCAGAAAAAAGTTGATTACTCCGCTGCTTACCACCGTCAGGAAAAAGATTCAGCTTCTTCAGGAAACTCCTCTGGATTACCTCTATTTCGACAAGTTCGATGAAGCTTTTTCAAGGCTTAAGCCGGAGGAGTACGTCAAAACCGTGCTGGTGGACAGATTGAATGTAAAGCTGGCAGTAGCCGGCTTTAACTACCGCTTTGGATATATGGGACAGGGAAATACGGAATTATTAAAAAAGCTGGGTGAAATCCATGGCTTTAAGGTGATCATCATAGAGCCTGTCAAAATAGATGATCAGATTGTGAGCAGCACGCTTATCAGAAATGAGCTTTCAAAAGGCAGAATGGATAATGTCACTAAGTATCTGGGCCGATATTACTCCATCACCGGACAGGTCTGCGGAGGAAAGCAGATAGGAAATACCATAGGCTTTCCCACCGCCAACATAGACCCGGAGGACTATCTCATCATGCCCAGCTATGGTGTATATGTGACCAGGACGCTGCTGGACGGAGTTCTGCATGACAGTGTCACCAATGTTGGCTTAAACCCGACTTTTGGGGAGATAAAAAAACCGGCAGTGGAGACTCATATACTGGACTTCAATGAAAACATATACGGAAAGGACATCGAAGTTTTCTTCCTCAAAAAGCTGAGGGGAGAGATGAAGTTCAAAAGCGTGGATGAACTGGTAGCGCAGATGAAAAAGGATGTGCAAAATACGAGGGAGTTTTTGAAATTAAATGGCTAACATGTCTAGATATGAGATTATTGTAGATGGGATTGTGCAGGGTGTGGGCTTCAGGCCTTTTATACATAACCTTGCAGAATCTCTTTCTTTATGTGGATGGGTAAACAACCGGGGCAGCAGTGTGGTTATTGAGGCGGAAGGAGATAAGGACGTCCTCGACGCTTTTGTTGGAAAGATAAAGAAAGAGGCTCCGGTGCTTTCCCATATAAAAAGCATCAAGGTAACGGAAAGGGAGCCGGCAGGGTATACAGGTTTTGAGATCAGGAAAAGCGAGAAGAGCAGTGATGAAAAAGTATATATCTCCCCGGATGTTTCCATTTGTGCGGACTGTGAGAGGGAGCTTTTTGACAGAACCGACAGGAGGTATCTTTACCCGTTCATAAACTGCACCAACTGCGGGCCCAGGTTTACCATCATAAAAGATATTCCCTATGACAGGATAAACACCACCATGTCTGTTTTTGAAATGTGCGGCCGGTGTAAAGACGAGTATACCGACCCTGCCAACAGAAGATACCATGCCCAGCCTGTATCATGCTACGAATGCGGGCCAAAGCTGGAACTCCTCGACCACTGTGGCAGGAAGCCGAAGCATGTTTTGGCACAGGGAGATGTTCATGGGGATTATTGTGGTCATTCGGCATACTGTCATGAAAATATCAGAACAGAAAAGACGATAATCGAGGCAAAGGATTCCATAAGCTCTAATGCAGCTATTTGTCCGGAAGTACAGGACGATGGTGGTAAAAAAAGCCGGTTTATGCCAAAGGAAATGCTAAATGCCATAGCCCAGGCGCAGAAGCTTTTGCTGAACGGCAAAATTGTGGCTATAAAAGGGCTGGGAGGCTATCACCTGGCGTGCAATGCTTTGGACGGGGAAGCCGTCAGCAGGCTGCGCCAGAGGAAGCTTAGGGATGAAAAGCCTTTTGCCGTCATGGCCAGGGATTATGAGACCGCATTGAAGTATGCGTACATCAATGAGCAGGAGAAGGAACTCCTGATGTCGGAAAAGAAGCCTATAGTGCTTTTGAGGAAGCGGGAGAACAGCGGACTGCCGGAGGAAATTGCGCCGGGAAATCCGTATATCGGGATAATGCTTCCCTATACGGCTCTTCACATTCTCCTTTTTCACCAGGATATTCCTTGTCTGAATGACCCTTATGATGACCCTTGTCGGAAAGCCTTGCATCAGCAAGATAATGCGCACATAAAGGCTTTGCATCATGACTTTTTGCATCATGATATCCCTTGTCAGAATACAAAGTCTTTAGCCACAGCTCCGGAGTTGCTGGTGATGACCAGCGGGAACATAAGCAGCGAGCCCATCTGCTACAAAGACCAAGAAGCTATGGAAAGGCTGGGGGATGTAGCCGATTATTTTCTAACCAATAACAGGGAAATACACATGAGAACCGATGACTCAGTGATAAGAATCTTCAGGGGTAAGGAGTATCCTATCCGGCGTTCCAGGGGATACGTGCCCTATCCTGTATCATGCGAGGAAGCCGTGGGAAGCATTTGCCGGGGAAAGACCCCGTCGGTGCTTGCCTGCGGGGGAGAACTTAAAAACACCTTTTGCATAAACAGGGATTATGAGTTTATCATGAGCCATCATATAGGCGATCTGGAGAATGAGGAGACATTGATATCCTTTGAGCAGGGAATTGAGCACTTAAAAAGGCTGTTTAATATAAAAAGCGATATTATAGCTTACGATTTGCATCCGGAGTACCTATCAACCAAATATGCCCTTGATCAAGATGTAGATATGAAAAAGATCGCGGTACAGCATCATCATGCCCATATCGCGTCCTGCATGGCCGAGAACAATTTGACCGGGGATGTCATAGGTGTGGCTTTTGACGGTACAGGCTTTGGAGAGGACGGACACATATGGGGAGGAGAGTTTTTTACAGGAAGCTATGCCGGCTTTAAGAGAGAAGGGCACCTGGACTATATCCGGATGCCCGGCGGTGAAAAGGCCATAAAGGAACCATGGAGAATGGCTGTCGGATATATTCATCATATGAACATGATGGCTATGAATAAAGGAGCAAAATCCCAAATGGTGAGTATGGAACAACCGCTTTTTTCCACTGTCTTTAGCGGTATTGAGGAATACAAGTTATCAGCTGTTTGGCAGGTGCTGGATAAAAATGTAAACTGCCCTTTAACATCCAGCATGGGAAGGCTGTTCGATGCTGCCGCATCCTTAGCCGGTATAAGGCACGCGATAAATTATGAAGGCCAGGCTGCCATAGAATTTGAGCATATTGCAGAAAAAAGCCATTGTGGGATATATCCTTATGATATGCCGGATGTAGGGGAAAGCTTCAAAATAAATGTGACTCCTATGATGGAAAATATCATAAAAGACAGGTGCTGTGGTGTCTCTGCCAGCATAATCTCGGGCAAATTTCATGAAACCATTGCTGATATAGTCCTAAAAGCCTGCCTTCGAATCAGGAAGAGGACAGGCTTGAACAGGGTTGTTTTGAGCGGAGGCGTGTTTCAGAACATGACTCTCCTGGGAAAGTCCATGGATAAACTGGAAGGCTCAGGCTTCAAAGTGTTCATACACAGCCGGGTTCCCTCCAATGACGGCGGTATTTCACTGGGGCAGGCCATGATAGCTATAGCCAGGGCAAGTGGCAGCTGACTCCAATGCTCATAGGGGACTTAAATAGATGTGTTAACTGTTATATTCATTATTGGTTACGATTTGCAAGTATGAGGGGTTGTGCTGGCACAAAGAGTTTTTTTTATGCACATCTAACACCATAGGTTTATCTCTGTCAAACACCACCCCCCCTATGCTAAATATGCTCTGTACTTCAATTTTGCAAGTTTTGATTGCTAAAATTGCAAAATTCCTCTCTTTTTTTGATAAAAATATTGAATTCCCGCAACATCTATGCTATAATTATACCACTTAACGCCGGTATGGCCGGTGTGGAATTACTTGTAACAGAAAACATTATGATTTTATAAAAACAATCGATGCAATAAGACACTGAGAAAATTGCAAGACGCACTCAACGAAGAGTCAAAAGCCTTTGGTTGAGTGCGTCTTTTTTTACGCTAACAACTATGCTGTTGGAAAATAAAAGGTCATATAAGGAAAGAAAGGTGTTGGATATGAATCAAAAGGATGTACCCCAAAAACAGGGACTCTACGACCCTCAATTCGAGCACGATGCTTGCGGCATTGGCTTTGTGGTGAATATAAAAGGTAAGAAGTCCCATGCCATTGTAAGGCATGCCATTACCGCCCTCAAGAACCTTTCCCACCGTGGAGGCAGCGGATCGGAGGAAAATACGGGTGACGGAGCAGGAATATTGATACAGCTGCCTCATGAATTCTTTAAATATGAGTCCACAAAGCTGGGCTTTGATTTGCCACAACCAGGAAAGTACGGCGTCGGAATGGTTTTCTTTTCCCCGGATGCTGACCGGAGAGAACAGTGCGAAAAAAAGCTGGAGGATATCATAAGAGAAGAAGGGCAGATATTCCTGGGATGGAGAACGGTGCCCTGTGACGACAGCTCCCTGGGTGATACGGCAAAGGCATGCATGCCTTGCATAAGGCAGATTTTTATCGGACGCAGTGAAGATTTAAAAGATGACATGGATTTTGAGAGGAAGCTTTATGTGATCCGCAAGCTGGCGGAGAAGTCAATCCGTTATGCTGAAAAAGACAATGATGAATATTTTTATGTGGCAAGTCTCTCTTCCAGGACCATCGTATATAAAGGAATGCTGACGGCGGAACAAGTGGATGAATTCTATCCCGACCTTAAGGACCCGAGAGTTGAAAGCGCCATTGCTTTAGTGCATTCCCGTTACAGCACCAATACCTTTCCCAGCTGGGAGAGAGCCCATCCTAACCGCTATATCATCCATAATGGAGAGATCAACACGCTGAGGGGAAATGTCAACTGGATGAATGCGCGCCAGGCTGCTTTGAAATCCGATCTTTTCGGGGATGATATGTCCAAGGTTCTGCCGATTATAAACCAGGATGGAAGTGATTCGGCCATGTTTGACAACTGCCTGGAATTTCTTTCGCTGACCGGGCGTTCCCTGCCTCATGCGGCCATGATGATGATACCGGAACCCTGGTCCAACCATGAAAGCATGAGCGATGAGAAAAAAGCATTCTATGAATATCACAGCTGCCTGATGGAACCATGGGATGGCCCTGCAGCCATGGCATTCACCGACGGTATTGTGGTGGGAGCCGTTTTGGACAGAAACGGGCTGAGGCCTGCCCGTTATTATGTTACAAAGGATGACATGGTAATAATGGCTTCGGAGGTAGGAGTCCTGGATATACCGGCAGAGAATGTGCTATGCAAGGAAAGGCTCAGACCAGGCAGGATGTTGCTTATAGATACAAGGGAAGGACGCATAGTTAACGACGATGAGTTAAAGCATAATATTGCCAGCGCCAACCCATACCGGGAGTGGCTGGACAGATATCTTCTGGATATGGAAAAGCTGCCTGAGGTTCAGGCAAAAGAAGACAGAAGCACCGAGACTACCGTACAGCGGCAGAAGGCTTTTGGCTATACCTATGAAGAGCTGACCAAGGTTATAATTCCAATGGCCAGGGACGGGGTAGAGGCGGTGGGTTCCATGGGAACCGACACTCCTCTTGCTGTGCTTTCCGACAAGCCCCAGCTTTTATACAACTATTTTAAACAGCTTTTCGCCCAGGTTACCAATCCGCCCATTGATGCTATCCGTGAGGAGATAATAACATCCACCGAAACCATGATAGGTTCGGAAGGCGATTTAATTAATCCTTCGCCGGAAAGCTGCCGTCAGATAAAGATAAAGCTGCCTGTCTTAAGCAGCAAAGAATTTGCCAAGCTGAAAAACATTAAAGAGCCGGGATTCAAAGCTGTTACCCTGCCCATCCTCTTTAATCCTGCGGATGGAGGTCAGGGTCTTGAGAAAGCCCTGAGTGAGCTGTTCAGCCATGCGGACGATGAGATAAAGGGTGGAGCAAACCTTTTGATTCTTACCGACAGGGGCATCTGTCCGGAAAAGGCGGCCATACCTGCCCTTTTAGCGGTAGCCGGCCTGCATCACCACCTGATACGCCAGGGCACCCGCACCAAAGTCGCTATAATTCTGGAGTCGGGGGAACCTCGTGAAGTTCATCATTTCGCTTTGCTTTTGGGCTATGGTGTTTCAGCTATCTATCCCTATCTGGCTTATGAAACCATTGACAGCCTTATAAACCAGGGCATGCTGGAAAAAACGGACTATGAGCATGCCGTAAATAAATATATTAAAGCTGCTGTAAAAGGCGTGGTAAAGGTAATGTCCAAAATGGGCATTTCAACAATCCAGAGCTATCAGGGGGCTCAGATATTTGAGGCAATAGGTCTGCAGCAGTCGGTGATTGACAAGTATTTTACCAATACCCCCTCAAGGATAGGCGGCATTGATATGGATATTATAGCAAAAGAAGCTGCAATGCACCATTCGGCTGCATACTGCGAGCGCTCTCCTGTAAATATGACGCTGGAAAGCGGCGGACAGTATCAATGGCGGAGGAATGGCGAATATCATATGTATAACCCTGAGACCATCCATAAGCTTCAATATGCTTGCCGCACTAATAATTATGAAATGTTCAAGGAGTATTCAAAGCTTTTGAATGAGCAGACTCAAAGCCTTTGCACTATAAGAGGGCTCATGGAATTCAAGTTTTCTGAAAATCCGATTCCCATAGATGAGGTGGAATCGGTGGAATCCATCTGCCGTCGCTTCAAAACCGGAGCCATGTCCTACGGCTCCATCAGCCAGGAAGCCCATGAGGCCTTGGCAATTGCGATGAATAGAATCGGCGGAAAGAGCAATACGGGAGAAGGCGGAGAGGACCCGGCGCGCTTCATTCCCGATGCCAGTGGGGATTCCAAAAATAGTGCCATCAAGCAGGTGGCTTCCGGGCGTTTTGGAGTGACCAGTGAATACCTGGTGAATGCAAAAGAGATACAGATAAAAATGGCTCAAGGGGCAAAGCCCGGCGAAGGCGGGCAACTTCCGGGGCGCAAGGTTTATCCCTGGGTTGCCAAGGTAAGGCATTCAACACCCGGAGTAGGTCTGATTTCACCGCCACCGCATCACGATATTTATTCCATTGAGGATTTGGCGGAGCTTATCCATGACCTGAAGAATGCCAACCGGGACGCCCGCATCAGTGTCAAGCTGGTTTCTGAGGTAGGCGTAGGCACCATAGCCGCAGGAGTAGCCAAGGGACATGCCGATGTGGTTCTGATAAGCGGTTATGATGGTGGTACCGGAGCTTCTCCGAGAACCAGCATAAGGCATGCAGGTCTTCCATGGGAGCTGGGACTGGCGGAAACCCACCAGACCCTCCTGTTAAACAACTTGAGAAGCCGTATCGTTGTTGAAACCGACGGCAAGCTTATGACAGGCCGGGATGTGGCGATAGCTGCCCTCCTGGGCGCTGAAGAGTTCGGCTTTGCCACTGCTCCTCTGGTGGTTCTGGGATGCGTGATGATGAGGGTTTGCAACCTGGATACATGCCCTGTGGGTATAGCCACCCAGAATCCCGAATTGCGCAGGAGATTTGCAGGAGATCCCCAGCATGTGGTCAACTTTATGCGCTTCGTAGCTCAGGAATTGAGAGAGATAATGGCTAAGCTGGGCTTCCGCACCGTAGATGAGATGGTAGGCCGTTCCGATAAGTTGGAAGTCAAAAAGGTTGTTGACCACTGGAAGGCAAAAGGATTGGATCTTTCTCCCATCCTATACCAGCCGGAATCGAAGGATGAAAGGCATTATGTGAAGCCCCAGAATCACGGGATTGAAAAAGCTCTTGACTGCCACGTTCTCCTGGATATATGCAAGCCTGCCTTGGAAAAGGGTGAAAAGGTCAGCGCCATACTGCCTATACGCAATACGAACCGCGTTACAGGTACGATCCTTGGAAGCGAGGTTACAAAAAGATATGGATCCAAAGGGTTGCCGGAGGATACTATTTGCCTGAACTTTAAAGGTTCGGCAGGCCAGAGCTTCGGAGCCTTTGTTCCAAAGGGTATCACTCTGATACTGGAAGGGGATTCCAATGACTATATAGGAAAAGGACTGTCCGGAGGCAAGATTATTGTATATCCGCCCAAAGGTTCAACCTTTGCGCCGGAGGAGAATATAATAATCGGCAATGTTGCCTTCTATGGAGCTACCAGTGGTGAAGCATATATCAACGGAGCTGCCGGTGAAAGGTTCTGCGTCAGAAACAGCGGACTGAATGCGGTAGTAGAAGCTGTCGGAGACCACGGATGTGAATATATGACTGGAGGCAGGGTTGTGGTGCTTGGTTCCACAGGACGGAACTTTGCCGCAGGCATGTCGGGAGGCATCGCCTATGTTTTGGATGAAGCCGGTGGTTTTAGCAAAAAATGCAATATGGAGTCGGTAGAGCTGGAATCCCTGGAAGATATAGAAGAAATAAATATGGTCAAGGAAATGATACAAAAGCATGTGAATTATACCGGCAGCGAAACCGGCAAAAGGGTGCTTTCTCAATGGAATAAGATGGTATCCAAATTCGTCAGGGTAATACCCAAGGATTACAAGCGCATGCTAAAAGCGATAAAGGATATGGAAAGAAGCGGATACAGCGGAGAAGAAGCGCTTATGGCGGCCTTTGAAGCAAATAACCGTGATCTTGCTCGAATCAGCGGCAACTAAACATTTTATAACTATAAAAGCCAACTTTGCAGCCTATATGGGATTTATTTAACTGAAGCTGCAAAATCAAGATAAATTGGAGGAAGTGCTATGGGTAAACCAACAGGATTTTTGGAATATAAGCGGGAAGTTCCGCCTGACAGGGCTCCTCTTGAAAGGATAAAGGACTGGGAGGAATTTCATCTTCATCTGGATGAGGAAAAGCAGAGAAAACAGGGTGCCCGCTGTATGGACTGCGGCACGCCTTTCTGCCACTCCGGACTATTGATTAACGGGATGGCTTCCGGTTGCCCTATAAATAACCTGATTCCGGAATGGAATGATTTGATATATAGAGGGCGATGGAAGGAAGCCCTTGAACGCCTTCATAAAACCAATAATTTCCCCGAATTCACAGGGAGGGTTTGCCCCGCACCCTGTGAAGGGTCGTGCACCATGGGCATAAATGAGCCGCAGGTGACCATCAAGAGCAATGAATGTGCCATAATCGACCGTGCTTATGAGGAAGGCTGGATTAAGCCTGAACCACCAAAGCAGCGCACAGGCAAAAAAGTTGCAGTCGTGGGATCGGGACCTTCCGGTCTGGCATGTGCGGACCAGCTGAACAAAGCAGGGCATATGGTGACTGTCTTTGAGCGTGCCGATAGGCCGGGCGGTCTTTTGATGTATGGCATACCCAACATGAAGCTGGACAAAAAGATAGTTCAAAGGCGGATAGATCTGATGGCTGCTGAAGGTGTGGAATTTGTGACAGGCACGGAGGTGGGAAAGGACTATCCCGCTGAAAAGCTTTTGAAGGAGTTTGATGCCGTCGTTCTGTGCGGAGGGGCTACAAAGCCAAGAGATCTGCAGGTGGAAGGCCGAAACTTGAAAGGCGTTCATTTTGCAGTGGATTTTCTGGGGAGGAATACGAAGAGCCTCTTGGATTCCGGACATAAAGACGGTAAATATATAAGCGCTAAAGGTAAGGATGTCATTGTCATAGGTGGTGGAGACACAGGCACCGATTGTGTGGCTACATCTCTTCGCCACGGATGCAACAGTGTCGTTCAGTTTGAAATAATGCCGATGCCGCCGAAGGAAAGGCAAAATGATAATCCTTGGCCCCAATGGCCGAAAGTTTACAAAATGGATTACGGCCAGGAGGAAGCTGCGGCCTTATATGGCAGGGATCCCCGGGAATACTGTATCATGACCAAAAAGATCACAGGGGATGCCGAAGGAAATGTAAAGGAAGTTCATACCGTGCAGATAGAATGGAAAAGGGATGATTCCGGACGAATGATGCCTGTGGAGATACCAGGAACGGAAAGAGTCTGGCCTGCACAGTTAGTTCTTATCTGTATGGGCTTTTTAGGCCCTGAAGATACGCTTCTAAAGCAGCTGGGTATTGAACAGGACGGCAGGACTAATGTGAAAGCCGAATACGGAAGGTTTGCCACCAATGTGAAGGGGGTATTCTGCGCTGGTGACATGCGCCGCGGCCAAAGCCTTGTCGTATGGGCAATAAACGAAGGGCGTGCCGCTGCCCGGGAATGTGACAGGTATTTAATGGGAAACACAAATTTGCCGTAAATGTATGGATTTATAAGGTATACATTATATAAAGTTATAATTATATAAGATGTGTAATATGAGGGGATGTTCTTAAAAAGAACATCCTTTTTGCATGCCCTTTCTATATCCTGTTTTCAATTTCCACATCTTTTTAATATCTATAAAAGAATATTTTTCTCGGAATGGCATTTTTCTCTTTACTGAATTAGTTTATTAGTATATAATTCACATGTGAAATATTTATACCTTAATACTACATATGATAATTGTATATACAGCTATAACGAGGCTATAGGTGTCCCCCACCTCTTATAGGTGGACTTAATTTTCATAATAGACGGTGAGTTAAAATCTCCTGCCTCGTTGAAACGATGTGTTGAAATTACTACGCGATTTCTTCCGTTGTTTAAAATTGTAAGTTTACCGGTACATCACAGCAAGCTTGCTTTCTAAAAATCAAAAGGGTTTTAACCCTCACCAAAATGACTGCCATATATCTGTTCTTGTTATTATTACGCTGCAAAGTTTGCCACCGGTCAAGAAAGGAGGGGATGGGATGGATGATAATATGATTCTGGATGTTTACTATACCCTAAAGCGTACCAGCTTCAAAGTCAAAAAGGATTTAATGAATAAGCTGGCAGAGGGAGGAATTACCTGGCCGCAGTTCCATGCCCTTTATCATATAGGAGAGGAGGGTATTTCTGCCAATGAGCTGGCAAAGGAGCTTAGCTGCAATGCCAGCAACATGACGGGGCTTATTGACAGGATGATGGAAAATAACTGGGTATACAGGGAACGGTGCGCACAGGACAGAAGAATATGGCTCATCAAGCTTACCGAGGAGGGGATGAAGCTTAGGGCAAGGCTTATCCCGGAGCAAAACAGAAACATAATAAACCGCATGTCTGCCCTCAGTGAAGAAGAATTAGTGACGTTGAAAAGGTTATTGGAAAAATTGGAGCGCAATGATAGGGAGGATACATAATAATGAAAGAATTAAAAGCACTGCTGCATTTTGCAAAGCCATATAAATGGTATATTGCACTGGCTACACTGTGCATGATTACAGTCACTGCGATGAACATGGTAGCTCCATGGATGATCCGAAATATTGTCAAGATAATAACAGACGGGCCTTCCAATCAGATTGACATGAAGCAGGTTACCATCCTTGCTCTCACAGCCCTGGCTGCATATCTCATAAGAGCTGCTTCCCAGTTTGGTTCCGATTACATATCCCACTATTCGGCCTGGTATATATTGAATGATATACGGCGCTATATGTATGAGCACATGCAAAAGCTGCCTCTTAAATACTTCCAGGACAGGCAAACCGGAGAGCTGATGTCCAGGGTGATGAATGATACCCGAAACTTTGAGGAGTTGCTGGCTCATGCAATTCCGACACTGATAGTGAATGCTCTGACATTGATCGGTGTGTCCTCAATACTTTTATCCCTGAACATACAATTGACTTTGTATACCTTGATTCCAGTACCTATTCTGATATGGTTGGTTGCTAAATTCAGCAAGATTTCCAGGCCCAGATTCAAGGATGCCCAGGTGAAAATTGCGGAGGTCAATTCCATACTTCAGGACAATTTTACAGGGATCAAAGAAATAAAGGTTTTCACCAAGGAAGAGTATGAGCTGAAAAGGACAGGTAAGAGCATATATGACCATACACGGTCAATATTAAACGCAGTGAGGTTGAGCAATCTGTTCCATCCCGGAATAGAGTTTGTATCCAGCCTGGGGACAGTTATAGTAATATTTTTCGGTGGCATTCTCGCCCTTTCAAACCAGCTGTCTCTGGAGAACATGGTGGCTTTCCTGCTGTACCTGAACTCCTTCTATCAGCCGGTTATCGTCCTGGGAAGGATAAATGAAGGGCTCCAGCAGGCTCTGGCCAGTGCGGAAAGAGTGCTGGAAATACTGGATGAAGGCGTGGAAGACTATGACAAGCAGAATTCCATCCGGGTAGACAGGGTGAAAGGGGATTTGGAATTTAGAAATGTTAGCTTCGACTATATAAAAGGAATTACAGTCCTCAAGGATATTTCCTTCAAGGCAAAAGCAGGAGAAACGGTGGCATTGGTAGGTCCTACAGGAGTGGGCAAGACCACGCTGGCCAATCTGATACCCAGGTTTTATGATCCTGATGCCGGACAGATTTTGATTGACGGTAAAGATATAAGAGATATGGATTTGACGAGCCTCAGAAAGCAGGTGAGCTTTGTATCCCAGGATGTGTTCCTGTTCAATGGAACCGTAAAGGAGAATATACTTTACGGCAGGCTCGATGCCAGCGATGAAGAAGTGATAGCTGCTGCCAAAGCTGCCAATGCCCATGATTTTATAATGGAGCTGGCGGATGGTTACAACACACAGGTGGGAGAAAGGGGAGTGAAGCTTTCCGGTGGGCAGAAGCAGAGGATATCCATTGCCCGGGCAATACTTAAGGATGCTCCCATATTGATACTGGATGAAGCCACTTCTTCGGTAGATACCCAGACGGAAAGACTGATTCAGGAAGCACTGGAGAAGCTGATGAAGAACAGGACTACTATTGTGATTGCCCACCGCCTGTCTACCATCCAGAAAGCTGACCAGATTATTGTTATTAAGGAAGGAAAGATAACAGAAAAAGGCAAGCATGAAGAGCTGCTGGAGCTGAAAGGGCTTTACAGTCAGCTGTGCGAAGCGCAGAGCGGTGGTTGCATCGTTGCATGACGGTTTTTGCAATTGCGGGTCCGGATTGTCCCGATGCTTGCAATTACATCTATAGGACAGCTCAAAGCAGAATTGATAAAAAACTTTGTATGTACTATTATTAAGAGGACATAATTTTTGAGTAATACCTGTGAATGACGCATAAGGTGAGGCATAATCAAATAAAAATTCTAAGAGGAGATGAGTGTACATGCAGTATAAAGATTTCGGAAAAACCGGTATAAAGATTTCCGCCCTCGGCTTCGGAGCCATGAGGCTGCCCCAGACCAATATTGACGGAAAGAGTGTTTTTGACACGGAGAAAAGCATAGAAATGATACACAGGGCCTTTGAACTGGGAGTTAATTACATTGATACCGCACCAGGCTACTGCAATGGTGAAAGCGAAATAATTGTGGGAAAAGCTCTTAAAGGCTGGAGAGACAAGGTATATCTTTCTACCAAGAACCCCATAGAAGATGATTCCGGAGACCACTACCGTGAAAGGCTGGAAAAATCCCTGAGAAAGCTGGATGTGGATTATATTGATTTTTACCACATGTGGGGCATAAATTGGGATACTTATGTAAACAAGATTGATGTGAAGAATGGCCCGCTGCAGGCTGCTTTCAAGGCCAAGGAGGAAGGCTTGATCAAGCATATTTCCTTCTCCTTCCATGACAAGCCTGAAAACATGATTAAGATCATTGATACCGGGAACTTCGAAACCGTGCTGTGTCAGTACAACCTTCTGGACAGATCGAATGAGGAAGCCATCGCCTATGCGAAGGAAAAAGGTTTAGGTGTGGTGGTAATGGGCCCGGTGGGAGGAGGAAGACTGGGAAGCCCTTCAGAGGTTATAAGGAATCTGCTTCCAGGCAAAGTGTCCAGCAGTCCTGAAGTGGCTTTAAGGTTTGTTCTTTCAAATCCCGGTGTTTCATGCGCATTGTCCGGCATGAGCACTATAGAGATGGTGGAGGAGAATGCTAGGATAGCATCCAATGAATCGCCGCTCAGTGAAGCTGAAGTAGCGGCTATAAAAGCTTCCATGGAGGAAAACCGGCGTATGGCGGGGCTTTATTGCACAGGATGCAACTATTGCATGCCATGTCCCCAGGAAGTAAATATACCTCTTAACTTCCAGCTTATGAACTATCACCGGGTTTACGGACTGACCGAGCATGCCAGGGAGCAATACAAAAAGATCGGTACCGTGGACTGGATGAAGGGTAAAAAGGCTGAAGAATGCGTAGAGTGCGGCTTATGCGAGGAAAAGTGCCCGCAGAAGTTAAAAATACGTGAGCAGCTTAAGGAAACAGCCAAAGCATTGGCATGATGAAGCTGACATGATGAATCCGGCATGATAAAATAATACAGGATGGTTGAAGGTTATTTAGGCGCAAAAGCGATTTTTGCGCCTAAATCAATGTTTACATTAAATTTGCTTTTTTATATTATAGGTTGAGGAATGAGATATTAATAATATAGAAATTTATTATCAGTATTGGAGTGTTTAATATGTGTCTTGCCATACCCGGTAAGGTGGTTAAAATCACAGAAAAAACCTGCGTTGTAGATATCATGGGTGCTGAAAGGGAGGCTTCAACAGAGCTGCTTGACGGTGTGAAAGTGGGAGATTATGTATTGGTTCATGCAGGCTGCGCCATACAGAAAATGGACGAGCAGGAAGCGTTGGATACGATACGGATGTTTGAAGAAATGAAGGATATTGCCCATGAATAATTTGATAGATGAGTTCAGAAATTCAGATACAGCCCGCAAAATGGTAAGGATATTGTCGGAATACAAAGGAAGACCCGTAAACCTGATGGAGGTATGCGGCACCCACACCATGTCCATATTCAGGTTTGGTATAAGGGATGTGCTGCCGGAAAGCGTCAGGCTGCTTTCCGGACCCGGCTGTCCTGTATGCGTTACTCCAAACTATTTTATAGATGCAGCCATCGAATTGTCAAAGATGGATGATGTGATAATCACCACCTTCGGGGATATGATGAGAGTACCGGGCAACGGTTCTTCGCTGCTTGAGCAGAAAGCTTCCGGAAAAGACATAAGGATTGTCTATTCACCTTTGGATTCATTGAAGATAGCGGCTAATAACCCGGATAAGAAGGTGGTTTTCCTGTCCGTGGGTTTTGAAACCACCACTCCGGTTTCTGCTCTGACTGTTATAAAAGCAAAGGAAGAAGGCATAAATAACTTTTACCTGCTGTCGGCCAATAAAACCATGCCTGAAGTCCTGAAAACCCTATGCTTGGACCCTGAAGTAAATATTGACGGATTTATTTATCCCGGTCATGTAAGTGTAATAACCGGTACCGCCATGTACGATGAAATTGCCGAAAAGTACGGCATGCCGGGTGTAATAGCCGGATTTGAGCCCCTGGATATCCTCCATGCCATAATAAGGCTTGTGTCAAACATAATGAGCGGCAGGGTACTATCGGAGAACGGCTATAAAAGGGCTGTTAATCCCGAAGGCAACCCTGTGGCCCTGGCCAGGCTTTATGAAGTTTTTGAACCATGTGACGCCAGGTGGAGAGGAATCGGATTGATACCCGGTTCCGGTCTGAAGATGAGGGATGCATACGCAGATTATGATGCTTGGAAAGTGTTTGACATACAAGTTACGGATCACAGCGATCCCAAAGGGTGTCTGTGTGGAGAGGTTTTAAAAGGAAAGAGGACACCGAAGGAGTGCAAACTGTTTAATACTATATGTACGCCTGAAAATCCGGTGGGCGCATGCATGGTATCCTCCGAGGGTACCTGCGCGGCTTATTACAAGTATGACATGAAGCGGTGATGCTATTATAGAGCTGAGAGCCGACAATAAAATTCCGGGTTTTATTGCTTTGTTGACAGTGGGAAATATTACCATCAACGTTTGCGCTGGGGAACATTACTGTTAACCAGCACTGTTAACCGGCAATGCCAGGTGATAACCTAACCACATTCTGCTGTAAAGGCTGATGGAAGCTTGCGTCAGATTACGGCAGTCATAACAGCAAAGGAGAATGATAAGGAGAAAAAACATGAAAGATATAATCACCCTCGCCCATGGAAGCGGGGGTAAACTTACCCATGAATTAGTAAGAGAAATATTTAACAAGCATTTTGCCAATGATACCCTGCTGCAGGGTAATGATGCAACCTGCTTTGATGTTCCGCAGGGGAAAATTGCGTTTACCACCGATTCCTTTGTCATCAGTCCTGTTTTCTTCAAGGGGGGAAACATAGGAAAGCTTTCCGTATGCGGGACGGTGAATGATTTGGCTGCCTGCGGAGCCCACCCCATGTATTTGAGCTGCGGCTTTATTATAGAAGAAGGATTTCCCCTTGCAGACCTGGAGAGGATAGCGGCATCCATGGGAGAGACGGCCCGGGAATGCGGCGTGAAAATTGTTGCCGGGGACACCAAGGTTGTGCAGAAGGGCGCTGCGGATAAGGTTTTCATAAATACATCCGGCATCGGAGTTGTTCCTGCCGGCATAAATATATCCGGGTCCAATGCCAAACCCGGCGATAAAGTCATAATAACAGGATATATAGGCGATCACGGCTGCTCCATCCTTTTGGAAAGGGAGGGCCTGGATATTTCGTCGGATATTCAAAGTGACTGTGCTCCCTTAAGCGGGATGATGGGAGAAGTCCTGGCAGCGGCAAGCGATGTGCATGTTTTGAGAGATCCGACCCGAGGCGGCCTGGGAACCACATTAAATGAGATTGCCATCCAGAGCAATGTGGGCATACGTATATTTGAAGAAAAAATACCTGTAAGGAATGAAGTCAGGGGGGTATGTGAACTGCTGGGAATGGACCCGCTGTATATGGCCAACGAAGGAAAGATGATCATCATTGCTCCGGAAGCTTCTGTAAATACCATTTTGGAAGTCCTGAAAAAGCAAAGGTATGGGGTTGACTCCTGTGTGATAGGGGAGGTTATCGATACCCCGGCCAAAAGGGTTGTTATGAAAACTGTGACCGGCGGCAGCAGGATAGTGGACATGCTGACGGGGGATCAGCTGCCGAGGATTTGCTGAATTAACCGGATGGTAGATATTGCTGTGCCGGGTAAAGAGGCTATTTAGGAGCAAATATTTCGTTATAGCTAAATATGAGATAAGTAAGAATTCAATAAGTAATCTCTTTGAATAATTGTGATTTATGCGGAATGCAGGTTATCTACAAGAATCAAAGGCTTTAGCTTTAAGCTTAGGATATATGATTTAAGGGATTACATCGACTGATTTCTTCAATTATCATGAATTAAAGCACAGGAAACAATACTGACGTTCTCCTGTGTTTTTTCTTGATTATATAAATTTGCTGGGATAGAATAGTAACATACACCATGGCTTCTTCTTTTTACCAGATGATTAATTAGGGTGGAGTTCCAGAAAATTAGTTAAGTATAAGTCGGTGACAACATAATTGCAGATGCAATAGGTGCAGAGTATTCGGGTATAAAGGAGTGCGTATAAGAAGTCCTAGCGAAGTTGAGGTTGAATATTGATCAGTAGTAAAAGGGGATACACCTAGTGATTATATTGTGAGGTAAGGTGATGATGATGTCCAATATTAATAATGCTTCAATGTTAAGACAGCAATATAAGGATGACAGCAACTTAGATATCAGGATTAAGTTGCACCAAAAATACAGCACCAACAAATATGGGTACACCAATTGGATGTTCGATTTATATGAATTTTTCGATGGATGCAAGGTTTTGGAGCTGGGATGCGGAAACGGAAGCATGTGGGAGAACAGAATGGAGAAGCTGCCTGCCGGAACCAGCCTTGTCCTTTCCGACATTTCCGAAGGTATGATAGAGATTGTCAAAGAGAAATTCAAAGATTATTCTTTTGTCTCAACGGAGCTGATAGATATTCAGGATATACCTTATCCCGATAATACATTTGATATAGTAATAGCAAATTCCATGCTTTATCACGTTCCTGACTTGCAAAAGGCGATATCGGAAGTTTATCGTGTCTTGAAGCCGGGCGGTAAATTTTATGCCACAACTACAGGAGTGAATGGAATGCAAAAATATCTATATGATAGGTTTCAGGAGTTTAAACCTCAGTTAAATGCCTTCAGCCAGCCGTTTCCCTTTAATCTGCAAAACGGAAAGGAGATATTAGGCAAGAGCTTTTCAAAGGTAGATAAGTATGAGTATGAAGATTCGTTGGAAATAACAGAAACGGCAGACTTGATGAATTGGATATATTCCTCGTTGCTAATGTTGAGGATTGATAAGAATGATTTGGAAGGCCTTGATGAATTCTTCGAAAACTGCAAGGACGAAAGGGGAGTAATCAAAATCCCAAAGGAAGCCGGCATGTTTGTGTCTTCAAAATAAAGACTGCCTTTTTCATTTCATGCCACATGTTTTAAACGTCCTGAACCTGGTGGACGATGTAGCAAGGAGTGATCTGGGATGAAAAAAAAAGAACTGAATTGCATATGGGAAAATAGTGAAATCAAGGGCTTGTGAGCCCAAAACTGGCTCACAAGCCCCATTAAATTATCGTAGAAAATCAATTTGCATAAAAAGTTGCATGTATTTCCATATAGCCTATTCCATTATCACAATTGGTTTTATAAGGTCTTTTGGCTTTTTCGCCATGAGATAAAAGGCGTCTTCAATTGATTCAAGTCCCTTAAATCTATGAGTTATCATTCTGCTGGGATCAACCCTTCCTGCCTTTATCATGGAAAGGAGTCTTTCAATTCTCTTTCTTCCGCCAGGGCAGAGGCCTCCTTTTATGGTCTTATGGGATAGGAATCCTGCAATATATGCATTAGGGATGCTCAATACTTCAGTTTCAGTGATAACCTCAAGCATTGCCACATTTCCTCCTCCGGCTTTTACTACAGCTATGGCATTGTTCAGAGCTTCAGCACCTCCGCCTGCAACAATGGCAGCATCAGCACCCTTACCGCCAGTAAGCTTCATAATCTGCTCAATAAGGTCACCATCTTTGTAGCTTACTATGTCTGTTGCTCCATACTCTTTTGCAAGCTCCACGCAATTAGGTCTTGTTCCAACAGCAATTAACCTTCCGGCCCCACGTAATTTTGCGCCTGCTACGGCCATCAAACCAACAGGTCCGATTCCAAAGACCACCACAGTGTCCCCAAATTTCACGTCTGCCAGCTCAGAGCCGTAAAATCCGGTGGTCATCATATCTGTTGCCATAACAGCGGACTCGAGAGATACACCTTGGGGGATCAATCCCAGATTCATATCAGCAGAACGAACTTTTACCTGATTTGCAAAAGTTCCATCCTCATAATTTGAGAAATTTATGGCAGTAAACAAGCCACCTGCATCCTGGTGCGTTCCATCCTGAATATCGGGATGCTTCCATGTGGGAGTGGTACATGGGATCGCAACCCTGTCGCCAACCTTGAAGTCTTTTACATTGGCGCCGACTTCTATTACTTCTCCAACACATTCATGACCGAGTATTCTATTCTTCAAGTGTGGTCCTTCCATCTCATAGGCCGAGTGAACGTCGGAAGAACAGGGTGAAATCGCAAGAGGGCGAACTATAGCATCGTCAGGACCACAAACATAGTCTGGTTTTTCCATCCAACCTACTTTGCCTTTTTCTAATACTCCAAATCCTTTCATATATAAGACCTCCATGGGTTGTTAAAATATTGTCAATCTATAGTTCATCATAGCACTAGATGGACAATAAATCAATAGAAATATTTATGTAAACTAAGAATAAAGGACAGGGTATCGGCACAAAGGTAGCAGTATTCAAATAAAACTCTTAATGTAAATAAACCAACCTAAAAACCTAGCTTTAGTATGCCTGGTAAGAAATTTTCTTTATTCATGAGATTGAATAAAATATAGCTTCGGCAGTAGCAGCATTATTTTTTGATGTGCTTTCAAGAATGCCCTGTTAGCAACTCAATCGAAAAATCGTTGATTTGCTCCTATTTGGCCTATAGTAAAATAATGATAAAAAATGTAGCTATGGGAAAGATGGATATGCCTTTCCAATGTGTCCACTTATATGTCTATATCATGTATTAAAAAAGTTGCTATATTTTTGGCAAACTTTGCAGCCTTTCCGTCGTCTAAAGCGTATATAGGTGGAAAGAGGTGAAGCGAATGGCATATAAGTCCTATCGGCCGGAGGACTTTGAAGCGGTTGTGACAAAACATGAAAACAGACTGTATCGCACTGCCCTTGACAACCCCATCTTTCTCATAGATGAACTGACCCTTGACGCGGTACTGGCACGGACTTATGAGGTTTCAGACTCAGGGGATGAGCCTGGCCAGCGAATGAAATTCAGTGTGTTGTATGGGGATGTCCTGGTGGAACTTAACGCAAAAGGTGTTTCATCCGAAGTAATATTTGAAATCTTACAGCAGCTTTTGATGTAAGCATGGGTGGAAATAGATGAAATATTTTCAAATTTAATTTTTGTGGCGAATATTTTCATTAAAATCCTGTCTATTTAGATGAAGGCCTTCAATTTTTCGGTGAAAGGGGGATGCATATGGAGGACTTGCAAATTATTGAGCTGTATAATGCTCGCATTGAAACCGCGATCAGTGAAACCGATTCTAAGTATGGTCGGATGCTTCATGGGATTGCGTTGAATATCCTGTCCAATCATTGGGACAGCGAGGAAGTTGTTAATGATACTTATGTAAAAGCATGGAATGCCATTCCTCCGGAAAAACCAAAATCTCTTGGTGCATACCTCGGGAGAATCACCCGTAACCTTTCAATTAACCGTTGGCATGAGCAAAGAGCCAAAAAGCGGTACAATGGCGCGGAAATGCTGCTTTCCGAGCTTAGTGAATGCGTCCCCGCAACTAAAACCGTAGAAGCTGCGGTCGAAGTAAAGCAGCTGGCATGGGCAATTGACCGTTGGCTGGGCACATTGTCCACCGACAACCGTGTTCTGTTTCTGCGGCGTTACTGGTTTGGAGATGCTGTAGATTTGCTGGCCAAGGAATGTGGAACATCGGCAAATAAGATGGCAGGACGCTTGTATCGTTTGCGGCAGAGTCTGAAAAAGGCCTTGGAAATGGAGGGGATTTCGATATGAAAGAAAAGAAAATCTTTGATGCTATAACCGAAGTGCGGGATGAATATATTGAAGAAGCAAGAACAGCGAAGCTAAAAAAGCAGTCCGCAGGTTGGAGGAAATGGACAGCTATCGCTGCTTGCACAGTCATGGCTGTCAGCATTATAGCTGCACTTATACAGCAAAATTTCCTTCCTTTTGGCGGAAGATCAGGAAGCGGCGGTGCAGGACACGGAGAGGGCAGTATTTTTATGTCCTATGCGGGACCTGTATTCCCACTGATTTTGAGTGAGGAGGACAGCACAATAACTGCCCTTCGTAACATTAGCTATGATTTTTCTTTAAAAAGTGAAGATAGCGTTCGTGTCTGGGGGGCAAAGGTAAAGGACAGCTACACCTTAAGCAATTCTTCCCCTGAGGAAAAAAAGGTAAAAGTTATTTACCCTTTTGCCGGAAGCTTTAATGAACTACAGCAGCTGATGCCTGTCATTACCGTAAATGGACGGGAAATTCCATGCACACTATATGCAGGAGGCTATTCCGGAGGATTTACCGGTGTGTATGGCGCAAACGATCCGGATGGAAGCTCCAATTTGCTATTGCTAAACAGCTGGGAGGGATATAAAGCGCTTTTGGAGGATGGCAGTTACCAGAGGGACGCTTTCAAACCATATCCCGTGCTATCCCAGAAAGTTATTGTGTACAGCTTTTCAGATTTTAAGGCACCTGAAGAGTATGAAGCGGCAACACAAGCCATATCCTTTAATATTGACCCTGATAAGACCACCATTTTGCAATATGGTTTTGAAGGTAGTGCTATTGGTGAAGACGGATTCAGGCAGTTTGACTACTTTGTACCAAAGAATGAAGCTTCGAGAAAAAGTACAAAAATGCTCATTGTAATTGGAGACGACATAGGCGATTATACTTTGCAGGGATACAAAACCGGTGCCTGTGAAAAAGGCAATGAGCTGGATGGTGTATCGGCGACAATCACACGAACAGAGCGTGTTCTTTCTGATGTTTTAGTAGAGCTCATTGATGATTTCTATGAACAATATGATGATAAAAGCTTTCTTATGGTACCCAAGGATATGTTCCTCGGCGCTGTTTCAGAATTTTTACTTCAATACGGAGTGCTTTCTGAGTCGGTTCGTGACCGATACAAGTATGGAATGCTGGAGGTTATAATTTCAGAAACTAGAACTCTTCAACGCGTATTCTATCTGGAGTTTGAGGTGACGATACCTGCCGGTGGCAGTATTTCTGTCGTAGCAGATATGTATAAGAAACCAAGCTACGATTTTGCCTGTTCCGGGTCTGAAAACATCGGCATACAGGGTTACGATATGGTGACCCGGTTGGGAAGCAACTTGCATTTTAACGCTCTGACTGCGGAGTTAACCTCCACAGAAAATATCGAAATTGTCCGTCAGAATTTCGGTTTCAACTTATCTCAAGGGATCACCAAGGTGGAGCTTGATCTTATGAAAGAGCATTACTACTTAGAGATAAGACCGGTGGAAAAGTAAAATACAAAAATATGTAATACGATCGTATGTAAAGAGCATAGATTGCAGATTTATGCAAGAAATGTTTGATAAGAGTATCAAGTAAGAAGATATAATTGGAATATGATGAGGAGCATTTCTTTCGGTAAAAATACTGCAACGAAATATTTTGAAAAGATTGATACTTTATTTTTGTTTTATTATATTTAATAAATGTGTCTAATAAATATGTCAAGCCTCTTGATGTGAGTTATCATATATGATAACATATTTATATAGCATGATATACACTAATATTGGAGGTGTATCATGAAGTGGCAAGTGGAATACTACAAAAAGAAAGATGGAAGTATACCTGTCCTTGATTATTTGCTTTCATTAGATACTAAAATGCGAGCAAAAGTCTTTAGTGAAATAGAACTGCTTGAAAAACATGGACCTAAGTTGAGAGAGCCTTACGTAAAGGCTATAAAAGGTGAACAGTACAAAGGGCTTTTTGAACTGAGAGTAAAATTTGCGTCAAATATTAGCCGAATATTCTATTTTACATACCGGCAAAATACCTTTGTACTACTCCATGGATTTACGAAAAAAACTGAAAAAACACCACAAAGGGAGCTTGACCGGGCACTGCGTTATAAAGAAGATTATGAAAGAAGGTGTGATGATGAGTAAAGCTGGAATAAAGTTTTCAGAAGTAAAAGAACTTTTAATGAAAGATGAAGAATTCAAAACAGAATACGAGAAACTAAAGCCGCGCTATGATATAATTTCTCAAATCATTGAGGCGCGAACAAGCCAAAACATTACCCAGGAAGAATTAGCACTTCGGGTTGGTACTCAGAAGTCCAATATCAGCCGCCTAGAAAGTGGAACGTATAATCCTTCTCTTGACTTTCTAATTAAGGTTGCTCGATGTCTTGGGAAAGAGATACAGGTAATTTTGAAGTAAAGATATTGAGATCGTATAAGGCACTGAGAAATCAGTGTCTTTTTTGATATGTGTAATTTTTCACATGATGGTCATTTTTATTGTAAGTTTTTTCAAATTGTAATACAATTTCATATAAGTTCAGCAAAGCAAGTCAAGTAATTATTATTTATTCCTGTTACTCTATATACAGGAGGAGAAATCATGGATAGTTGGGAAAAGATAAATGCTGTTCAGCGCATGCAGGATTATATTGATGAGCATATTACGGATCCGATATCTCTTCATATGCTTGCAAAAGCTGCAGGATACTCACCCTGGCATTCCGCGAGAATTTTCAAGGAATTGACAGGTAAGACGCCCTTTGCGTACATTCGGGAACTTCGGCTGTCAAGAGCTGCTATCAAGTTAAGGGACGACAATGTGAAAATAATTGATGTAGCGCTTGACTTCGTCTTTGATTCCCACGAAGGCTTTACAAGAGCCTTCTCCAAGCAATTTGGCATGACGCCGCAAGATTATTGCAAAAATAAGCCGCCGTTGAAGCTTTTTATGCCAAGGCGTATCTGTGATTACTACCTCATGTTGCAAAAAGGAGTGAATAAAATGACAAAGAACAACAACACAAACACTGTTTTCGTTCAAGTTATTGAGCGCCCTGCAAGAAAATTGATTTTAAAACGTGGTGTAAAAGCAACCCATTACTTTGAATACTGTGAAGAAGTAGGATGTGATGTTTGGAGCATGCTTTGCAGCATTAAAGAGGCTATTTATGAGCCTATCGGCATGTGGCTGCCTGAAAATTTAAGAAAGCCTGGAACATCCATATATGCCCAGGGTGTAGAAGTGCCGGAGGATTACTCAGGTGAGGTTCCGGAAGGATTTGAAATAATTGACCTTCCACCATGCAAAATGATGGTTTTCCAAGGACAGCCCTATGAGGATGATAAATTCCAGGAGGCGATAGGCGACTTGTGGGAAGCTATGAAGAATTATAATCCTGAGATTTATGGATTCAGATGGGCAGATGAAGATGGCCCCCGGTTCCAGCTTGCACCTATGGGATATAGAGGCTACATTGAAGCAAGGCCGGTAAGGCAGCTTAATACAAAATCTGGAACATAAATGTTGACTTCCTGAGTATAATATAATATCATATAAAAAAACAAGCGAACACAAGCAAAATGGCGTTGATAAGGAGGAGTACATGCTCTCCTGAAGCAGAGAGAGAAGATGGGTGGTGAAAATCTTCGTGACGGAAGCATGGAAGTAGCCTTTGAGCTGTGAACCGAAAGGATATTGTCCCAGTAGGCTTCAACGGAAGTTTCCACCGTTAAAAGGAAAGCAATATCGGATGGTTATTAACATCATCCCGTATTGGCAGAGTGCAGATAGTCATATCTGAATTTAGGTGGTACCACGGACGCATATGGTTCGCCCTAAGCAATTACAAAAAAGCTTAAGGCGAACCTTTTGTTTTGTGTTCGTAAAATTCAAGGAGGTATTACCATGCAGAAAAAATATGACTTCAGGCTAGTAGAAAAAGAGATGCAGAATTTTTGGAAAGAAAACTCCATTTATAGCTTTGACCCGGAGAGTCATAGCGAAATCTATTCTATTGACACGCCGCCGCCGACTGTTAGTGGCAGCCTGCACATCGGGCACATTTTTTCCTATACGCAGGCGGAAATGATCGCTCGTTTCAAGCGCATGCAGGGTTATAATGTTTTTTATCCCTTTGGCTTTGACGACAACGGTTTGCCAACCGAAAGACTTGTGGAAAAGGAAGAGGGTATTATTGCCAAGGACTTTCAAAGGAATGAGTTTATTAAAAAATGCATCGCAACTACTGCGAAATATGAAAAGGAATTTAAAGATTTATGGCAGTCTCTGGGCTTCTCGGTTGACTGGTCTCTTCAATATGAAACCATCAACCCAATGGTTCAACGAATATCGCAAAAATCCTTCATCAAACTTTTACAGGATGGGAAGGCATATATGATGGAGTCGCCGGTTTTGTGGTGCACCGAATGCCAGACTTCAATAGCTCAGGCTGACTTAGAATCCATTGAAAAGGAAACAACTTTTAATTATGTTAAGTTTAAGACCAGCGGAGAAGATTTAGTGGTTGCCACAACGAGGCCTGAGCTGCTTTATGGCTGCGTTTGCCTTTTTGTAAATCCGGAGGATGATAGATTTGGGCAATATATCGGCAAAAGCGCCACTGTTCCTTTGTACAACTATGAAATCCCCATATTGGCAGACAGCAAAGTTGATATCAGTAAAGGAACAGGTGTGGTTATGTGTGCAACCTTTGGTGACAGCACCGATGCAGAATGGTATAAGTCACATAAGCTGCCGTACAGAAAAGTCATTCTGCCTGACGGCACAATAGATAAAAGTGTTCCTCTGATCGGAGGATTGGAGGTCAAGCGAGCCAGAAAAGAGATCATCAGACTGCTTGAGGAAAATGGACTTTTAGCAGAGACAAAAAGCATAACGCATACTGTTTCCGTACATGAGCGTTGCGGTAAGGAAATAGAGATTATACCCTCAAAACAATGGTATATTGATATTCTTACCAATAAAGAGCTGTTTTTAAAAGCAGCCGATGAAATCAATTGGTATCCGAAAAGCATGAAAAGCAGGTATATATCATGGGTAGAAAATCTCAAATGGGATTGGTGCATATCCCGTCAGCGTTATTTTGGTGTTCCTTTTCCGATATGGTACTGCAAGAGCTGTGGAAAGGTAATAATCGCAAGGGAGGATATGTTACCTGTAAATCCCCTTGAGACAAAACCAGATGGGCCTTGTTCCTGTGGGTGTGATGAGTTTTTGCCTGAAAGCTCGGTATTGGATACATGGGCTACATCGTCCATCACTCCGCAAATAAATGCGAAGTGGGGAGAAGAAAAGGATATTTCAGACAGGCTTTTGCCGATGAGTTTGAGAACACAAGCTCATGAGATCATACGCACATGGGCATTTTATACTATTGTTAAAAGCCTGTATCATACAGGCCAAATTCCCTGGAAGGATATAATGGTTTGCGGTTTTGTTCTCGCTAAAAAGGGAGAAAAGATCAGCAAATCAAAAGGTAATTCCGAGTTATCGCCCAAGGAGCTTATAGAAAATCATTCTGCCGATGTTATAAGGTATTGGGCTGCCAATTCCAAGCTCGGGACGGATACATTTTTCTCTGTTGATGACTTGAGGATAGCCAAAAGGTTTATAACAAAGCTATGGAATGCGTCCAGGTTCGCGCTGTCTCATTTGCAGGATATCGACATCAATGCAGATATCGAGCTGATGCCCGTGGACCGATGGATAATCGAGCGCTGCAAACAGACCATCGTTGAAGCCCGAAGCTTGCTAGAGCAATACGAAATCGGATCAGCGCGCCATAAAATTGACGAATTTTTCTGGAAGGATTTATGCGACTATTATCTTGAAATTGTTAAGGAACGCCTGTATCAGCCTGAGAAACGCGGGGTCAGGGAGCGGCAATCAGCCCAACATGCCTTGTATTATTGCATGCTTAATGTGTTGAAGCTGTATGCTATTTACGTACCGCACATCACCGAATACATTTACCAGAGCTTTTTCAGGCAATATGAGAAAAGCATTTCCTTGCACAGGCTGTGTTGGGAAACTGAAGAGATTGCTGACCATGAAATACTCGTTTTCGGAGAAAAGCTAAAGGGCATTGTTTCGGAAACAAGAAAATACAAGACCGAGAACGCTTTGCCAATGAATGCGGAAATGGAAAAGATTGTTATTGCCACCGATGAAAAATTGATGGAATTATTTCAGCAAACAATAGATGATATAAAAGCTTGCTGCCATGCAAAGATAGTAGAAATTAGCTCATAGTGGCTGAGCTACAATCAGTCAACCAATATATGGTCGCTCCATGTAATCAAAACTTTCTGATGCGTAAAGATGAGTTGGTGAGCATTGCTTTCATGCAACTAATAATGCTGCTTCTGTTTACCAATAGGAAGGCTGCTGTAGGTACCCCATCGGGATTAAAGGAACTATAGTTGAGCCTGAGAATACCTTTATCATACATGTGAGATAAAGGTATTCTCGTAAAAGACCACTGGAAAAGTGCACAGCAGTCAACTCCTTTTTCAACTGTCCACTGAGGAAACAGCATGGTTCTTTTGGAAATTGATTACTTGAACCTTCTACTCATCACTCCTTGAAAGCAACCTTTTGTATGTTGAATCAATAAAGGCCGCGCCAAGGGGGGCAGTAATTAGAATGGACAACACTGCTACAGTTAAAACAATATCGCCGCAGGCAAGTCCCATAGACAGTGGCAGACCTCCGATTGCTGCCTGTACTGTGGCCTTTGGCACATAAGCAAAGGCGGAGAAAATCCGCTCTTTCTTATTAAGCTTGGTTTTAGTGAAGCATACAAAAACGCCAAGCATGCGAAAAACTAAGACACATAATATGAGGATAATCGCCATGGGTCCTGCTTTTATGGCATAGTTTATATTTACAGTAGCTCCTACAAGGACAAACAATAAAACTTCTGCACCAACCCACAGCTTAGAAAACTTGCTGGATAAACGTTTTGAAAGCTCATATTTTCTTTGCTGCAGAGTAGCCCCCAGCGCCATTACTGCGAGAAGCCCAGAGAATCCAATTATTCCAGTAAAACTGTGCTCCAAAGTAACGAGGAGAAAGGAGATTGATAGTACGATGATTACCTTGCTGCTATCTCTAACATGTGCCTTTGAAAAGAAGGCGGACAGCAAAAGACCTATTGCAATGCCTCCCATGAGTCCAAAAGCAATGGAGGTGGGTATGGTCATAAAGCTCAAAGGTGTGATGGTACCACCTTGGGCTAATCCAGTAAATGCAGTAAATAGAATAATTACAAATACATCATCAACGGAAGCTCCTGCCATGATTATTTGAGGAATGCTCTTTTCTCTGCCATATCCGCCTTCTATAAGCTTAATCATTCTTGGAACGATAACCGCAGGGGAAACCGCTGCTACAACTGTTCCCATGATGGCGGCATCTAAAAGCGATATGCCAAGAAGCATCGGAGCGAATATCAGCATCCCTATAATTTCAAAGCATGCAGGCACAAAGCACATTAATATGGCCGGACGTCCGACTTTCTTCAAGTCTTTGATATCCAAATTCAGTCCTGCCCGTGTAAGGATGATTATTAAAGCAATCTGCCTCAGCTCGGTAGATATGTTTAGGATGGCAGGATCTAATATATTAAGTGCGTATGGACCAAGAACAATGCCTGTGACAAGCATTCCAAGCAAACTCGGCATCTTTAGTTTCTCAAGTACTTTTCCCAGCGCCATTCCACAAAGGAATATAAATGCAAGTGATAAAAGCATAGTTTTCTCTCCAATCTTTTGCAAAAATAAAAAACTGATGAGCCTGCGATTGTAAAATCACAGAAGTCATCAGCTTATAAGCGGTTTAGGGATTTACCCATGGGAGAACTTCATTCCCTGTAAAACATAAAAACATTGTAACATATTTTCGTAGTTTTGCAATAAGGTTGAGATAATATATACAGAAAATTGCTCTTTAAATTCAATCCTAAAATCACTAATGATGGAACCAATTGTAAGATTCATCGTCTGATGATATAAAGGAGTTGATTTTGGTATGAAAAAGTTTAAACATACCCTATTGTGTGCTGTCCTAATAATCTCTGTAGTATCGTTTATGACAGGGTGTGAAGACAATCATAAGGATGATGAGCCAAAAGCCGAAAAACCGGTAATCTATCTATATCCGGAAAAAACGATGGATGTGACAGTTAAGCTAAATTACAATGGAGAAGTTACCTGCACCTATCCCACATATTATGAAGGCTGGAATGTAACCGCTCATCCGGATGGAACGTTAATCAATAAAAGAGACGGAAAAGAGTATTCTTATCTGTTTTGGGAAGGCAAAAGCAATATTGAATATGATATGAGCAAGGGTTTTGTTGTGAAAGGCGAGGATACGGCTGATTTTTTAAGGGACAAACTGGAGTATATCGGTTTGACGCCAAAAGAATATAATGAGTTTATCGTCTACTGGCTTCCCAAAATGCAAAACAATCCATACAATCTTATCACTTTTCAAAATGAAGTCTATACGGACAATGCAAAACTGGAAATAATACCTGAGCCTGATAGAATTTTGAGAGTTTTTATGGCATATAAACGCCTTGACAAGGCTGTTTCCATCGAGGAGCAAAATCTTGTGCCTTTTAAGCGGGAAGGCTTTACCGTTATAGAATGGGGAGGCACGGTTGTAAAATAACATTGATTTTTACTCCAGCTATTGACATTTTGGTCTATTAAGTATAGACTTAACATATGAGGTCTATAAATAATAGACCAAGGAGGTTATAGCATGAAGGATTATAAACTTGCAAAAAGTGAAGCAAGATTTGCCGATCTGATTTGGCAGCATGAGCCCATTGGCTCCGGTGAGCTGGTGAAGCTGTGTGAAAGGGAAATGGGCTGGAAGAAATCTACCACATATACAGTCTTAAAAAAGCTGTGCGAGAAAGGTATCTTTAAAAATGAAAATGCAGTTGTATCATCTATGATAAAAAAAGATGAGTTTTACGCAAAGCAAAGCAGGCGATTTGTTGAAGATATCTTCGGAGGTTCATTGCCTAAATTCCTGACAGCTTTTATCGGGGAAAAAAAGCTCAGTGAGCGCCAGGCTGAAGAGCTTAAAAAGCTTATTGACGAGTATAAGGAGGGATAACCTTGGAGGAATTGTTCCTTTCCGTTTTGAATATGAGCCTTACGGCGAGCTATGTAATCCTTTTTGTGATACTCGTCAGGATGCTGCTCAAAAAAGCGCCAAAAGTGATTTCCTATGCCTTATGGGCTGTGGTGGCCTTTCGCCTGATTGTTCCATTTTCATTTGAAAGTATGTTCAGCCTTTTGCCACGCAGCATGAACACTGCTCCAATCACCCCAGACATCATCTATCAGCAAAGCCCTCGTATTAATAGCGGAATAGAGGTAGTCGATTCATTTGTAAATAAATCCCTTCCTGCACCGACTATCGAAGCAAGCGCCAACCCATTACAGATTTACATAGGAATTGGAGCATACATTTGGATTTTGGGAATAGTGGCATTAATCTTTTACAGTGTGATATCAACTTTACATTTAAAAAGACGGCTCAAAGGCTCACGGCTGATAGAGCACAACATATACGAAGCCAATAATTTGAAAACACCCTTTGTGCTTGGATTGATAAAGCCCAGGATATATTTGCCGGTGGGACTTAACATTCAGGAAAGAAGATATATTTTACTGCATGAACAGACCCATATCCATCGAAAAGACCACATAATAAAAATACTGGCCTTCTTAATATTGTCCTTGCATTGGTTTAATCCTCTTGTGTGGATCGCGTTTATGTTAATGAACTCAGATATGGAGATGTCCTGTGATGAAAAAGTATTGAAAGAAATCCAAGAAGATATTAAAAAACCCTATGCCTATTCGTTATTATCCCTTGCTACCGGAAGGCATGCTATAAACGGAAGCCCTCTTGCTTTTGGTGAGGGAATTATGAAGGGCAGGATTAAAAATGTATTGAATTACAGGAAACCTGGGTTTTGGGCAATTGCTTTATCAATCATCCTTGTTGCGGCAGTTGGAATTGGATTAATGGCAAACCCAAGGACAGTAACTGGTGATAAGTCAATTATAAGCAGCGTGAGGGATGTTTTAAAAATCACTGTCAAGACACAGCCAGGCGACGAAAGCAGTCTTAAAATGATTGAAGACAAAGAACATATAATGGATGTCATAAATTATATTAATGGCTTGGATTTAAAAAAGACGGCCAAAGATCCCAGTCAATACGATGGTATGTCTTATATAATAACAATTTACTATAGCAATGACACAAGCATGGAGTATATTCATTTTGGCAACAGGTTTTTTAAAGAATCCGGCAGTGATTGGTATGAGATGCCTTACAAACAAGCTGTAAAATTCGCAGGTATTTATAAAAGCTTATCCGTTGGCGTTAAGGACTCTGAGCAAGACAGGGATGCCGGCTATGAAGATGAAATCACCAGATTGGCATGGGAGTATATAAATAAAGATATCGCTAACTATGAATTAAGCCCGGGAGTAAAAATTATTGACAGCAAAATTACCCGGTTGGAGTTAATCGAAAGCTTTGACAATTTGGCAGAGGCGCCTGTTGAAGTTTATGCGCTGGAATACCGGCTGCTTCCTGAAGATTTGAGCAAAGTTGTATTAGCCGGTGGAATGCAGGTGGATGAGGAAGGTTGGCTTAAAGAAACCAGCAGCATGGGCAAACCGCTCATGGTTGTATTGCGAAATGGCGATTCAGTAACTCTTATCGGAACGCTTTGGACGGCTGAGGTTAGAACTGAAACAGAAATGAAATCCCGAATTAGGTCTTTGCTTGGTCTTACCACCATTGAATCTGCCACCTTAGTGCCTGCTGCACCTAAATTATCTCCTGAGCAAACCTTGGGAGTTGATATGGCTGAGCTCGACTATGCTTCTGATGATATATTAATCTTTCATGATTATTTCGGGCTGTTTGTATATGATCTAAACTCATCTGGCATTATACGCAGCTTGGACTTGGAACCTTTAAACTGTCATCAGACGCAAGGAGACAATTATTGTGAGGTTTCGGTTAGCATGGACGGCAATACGGTGCAGTTGCATCCCATGAGCAGCAAAAACATGTTCGTGTATACCATTTCAGATAACACATTGCAGGAAACAATCTATAAGCCAATGGACAACCGATTTGGCAATCAGTTTGTTCCCATAGAAGAGGTGATAAATTCAACGATGCTTGGCAATTACAGTCACCACGCAGTACTCTTTGACACAGGAGAATACGGATACCTTCATACGGAAGATTGGACGATCAGCACCCTGTCATATGTGCGCGGGGATAAGGTATTCAGGCTGTTTGATTTGAAAAGATAATTGCTTTGAGTTGATAATAATGCAATGTTATACATAAGAGACCCTCCTTGGTAAAAGGTGCGTTTGGCAACTTACACTTTACCAAAAGAGTGGTCTTTTGCCCATTTTATCCGATAACGATTTTACACCGGGTTTGGATATAGCAAAGAGGTATATTTATATCGAAAAATTAAAGTACTAAAAGCTTTTACTCTTGACGATCAGCTTCAAATCAAAATTTTTGATAAAAGACTTACTTTGCTTCCATGTTACAGCCTATCTATTTCATCTGAAAGATTGAGAATCCGATTGAGAGAAAAATACATTACTATTTTCCACCTTTCATAGTTTTTTTGCGTTTTATGTTATGGCTAAATGAAGTATTATTATATCATCAAGATCAGAAAATTATATACAAAGAAGGAGAAAAAATGGCTGCTAAAAGAGATTTACGCAAAAACAACTTTTTTATGAATTTAGCAAAAAACAAAACATTGCTTTTCATGCTCATGCCTGCCGTAATATATTATTTTATATTTTCCTATATACCAATGATCGGATCAGTAGTGGCATTTAAGCGATATAATTATACCGATGGATTATTCGGAAGTCCATGGACAGGGTTTGATAATTTTAAATTTCTTTTCGCTAACGGAAAAATATTCAAAGTTGCGCTCAATACAATTGCTTATAATATAGCATTTATAATTGTCAATCAGATTTTACAGATAGCTTCTGCTATTTTTTTGTCTGAGATAAATTCAAAAAGCTTTAAAAAGGTTTCACAGTCGGTAATGTTTTTTCCGTATTTCATCTCATGGGTTATTGTTGGTGGATTTATGTATAATTTTTTTAATTATGATTTTGGGTCACTGAATACATTATTAAAATCCATTGGGTTCAAACCGGTAGATATATATAGCAATGCTGGTATATGGAAATATATTATTATAGCAATAAATGCATGGAAAAATGTGGGATACGGAACTGTTGTTTATCTGGCCTCAATAACAGGCATTGATAAAGAATTATATGAGTCTGCAGAAATTGATGGAGCCGGGAAATTTGCAAAGACATTCTTCATTACATTACCATTAATGGTACCTCAAATTGTAATCTTAATTCTACTGAGCATTGGTAATATTTTCAGAGGCGATTTTGACATGTTTTATCAGGTGACAGGAAATAATCCGCTGCTATATGATTCCACAGATGTAATTGATACCTTTGTGGTAAGATCGCTTCTCCAGATTCAGGACATAGGTATGTCTTCGGCTGCCGGTCTTGCCCAATCGATTGTATGTTTTGTAATATTGATAGTTGCCAATACTCTGGTAAGAAAATATCAGGAGAATTATGCCCTGTTTTGAGATAGCCTGCAAAAAATAAGCTGCCACATGGAGGAATTAACACATGTCAAGAATAAACAAAATGCAAAAGGACGAGATAGTTTTTAATACATTAGCTTATTCGTTTATAACTATTTTTTCGTTATGTTGCCTGATACCATTCTTGTTTATTATATCTGGTTCGTTTTCAAGTGAACGCTCTATTATTGAAAACGGCTTCAGCCTTATACCAGGTGAATTTTCGCTTCAAGCATATAAGACGGTTTTTGCAGTGCCGGAAAGTATTCTTAGAGCATATGGCGTAACGATATTTATTACAGTGACAGGTACGTTAGTGGGTCTTTTCCTGTCAGCAATGACTGCTTATGTGTTGCAGAGAAAAGAATTTAAGTACAGAAACGTATTTTCGTTTTACTTTTACTTTACCTCTTTGTTCAGTGGAGGATTGGTTCCCTGGTATATTTTGATGGTACGGTACCTGAATATGAAGAACAATATTCTAGCTTTAATACTGCCTTCACTTTTTAATATATTTTACATTATTATTATTCGTAGCTTTATTTACAGTTCAATTCCGGATTCAATTTCGGAGTCAGCCAAGATTGATGGTGCTGGAGATTTCAAGATTTTCATTAAACTGGTCCTTCCGTTATCAAAGCCGGTACTTGCTACTATAGGACTGTTCATAGCAATAGGGTATTGGAATAACTGGTTCAACGCAATGCTTTTCATTGATAAAAGTAACATGCTACCGTTGCAATATTATTTGTATAAGTTGCTTTCGCAAATTACCATGCTGAGAACTCTTATCAGTAAGGTGCCTCAGCTCAGCGTTTCTGTAACGCCTCCGGAAGAGTCGTTCAAAATGGCGATGACTGTGGTGACCATAGGACCTATAATATTCTTGTATCCTTTTTTGCAGAAATACTTTGTTAAGGGAATTATGATAGGCGCCGTGAAAGGATAAAAGGAAAATGACGCACTGCGTTGAGCAGTCGTGATATAAATTAAAATAAAGTTAAGGGGGATTTTTTATGAAGAAGAAGTTGGAAGTGATCAGTTTAATGCTTGTTTTGCTTCTGTCTTTTTCACTTATTATTACGGGCTGTGGTAAAAGTGATGAAAAGCCGGATACGAAAGGAACTGCAGACCAGACCGGTACAACTACGGAAACTTCAACTACAACTACTGAAGACATAACAGCAGAACATGTTAAACTCAAGATGTATTTCCTGGGAGAACCTCAGCCGGACAATGAAAAAGTATTTGCAGAAATAAGCAAAAAACTTACGGAAAAGATTAATGCAGAACTTGAGCCGGCCTATCTTTCATGGGGTGATTGGGATAAGAGATATTCATTGTTGTTTTCTTCAGGTGAAGACTTTGATATGATTTATACAGCAAACTGGGCGTTTTATTCTGAGACAGCTTCAAAAGGAGGCTTTTACGAGCTTACTAAGGAGATGCTTGAAACCTACTGCCCACTGACAATGCAAAACCTTCCTAGTGCTGCATGGTCCGGAACTCAAATAAAAGGGAAAAATTACATGATTCCCAATAATAACTACTTTGCCAATCACTATGGCGTCATAATAAGAGGGGATCTGCGTGAAAAGTATGGGCTCCCTGAGATTAAAACAATTGAAGACGTTGAAAAATTCATGGATGAAGTGTTAAAGAACGAAAAGGGAATGATTCCTCTTAATGTTTCCAGGGATAATTGCGAGATGCTGATGCGTGCAATGGTAATGTATCCTAATGAACGTTACTATATCGCCGGAGGAACTACAGGAACTCTAACATATGACATTACTGATCCTAAGGTGTTTGATCTTAAGCCCTATTATGAAATGACTGGTTATGTAGATTTTCTGAAGCGGATGCATGAATGGAATAAAAAAGGCTATCTTTCAAAAAGCGATCTGACTACTGCCAACACAGAAAGATTCGAGGCAGGCAAAAGTGCAGTTAGGTTTGATAATATAGGAGCTGCTAATACTCTCTGGCAGATGGCAAAAAAAGACCATCCTGACTGGAAAATTGAATATGTAAACCTTCTGGAAGGAAAGAAACTTGGTTCTGCAGGATTTACAGGCAACGGTTGTGCTTTTAACGCAAGAACCAAGAATATAGAAAGAGCTTTAATGGCCGCTGATTTATTGAATTATGATCCCGACATCAATTTCTTAATCAACTATGGTATTCCAGGAGTACATCATAAAATAGCAGGAACCACTAAAGTTGGAGAACGTGAGTTCCTTAAGGTTGAAGCGATTGATGCCAATGGTTTTGGAGGTATCAGTAATTGGTGCTTTGCAAATGCTCCGGTGCTCCCGACTGAATCCTTCCCTGGGTATGCTGAGCTTACTGCAAGTTATTTCTATGATCAAATTTCATACCATCCACTTGATGGTTTCCCATTTGTGACAGATGCGGTAAATACTGAAATTGCAAATACTACACCAATTATTCAAGAGTACATACCTATAATGTACATGGGCTTTAATGATGATCCTGAAAAGACTCTGAATGAGTTTATAGAAAAGATCAAAGCAGCAGGCATAGACAAAATTAATGAAGAGATCACAAATCAGGCTAAAGTCATATTTGATGCAGCACAATAACTTAGTACTTCCAACAACAGCCACATTATAGTGATGTGGCTGTTGCTGTTGTGTACCATGATAATGCGTAATTTTAAATAAAAATTTTATTCTATTTCGTGCCTTGAGTACAACGAAAGGAGTGTGATGCTAATATGTCAAAAAGTATAAAAACATGGGCGGTCTTATTGACAGCCGCATTGGTATTCCAGGTGTTTTCATTTTTAGTTCCACAACAGGCAAAAGCAGAAGGGAACATCTACTATGTTGCAACAACAGGTAATGACAATAATTCAGGATCAAAAGACGAGCCTTTTCTTACCATACAGAAGGCAATGGATGTGGCATCTCCAGGAGACACTGTATACATAAGGGGAGGTACATATTATATTACCTCACCGATTACCATTACTAAGTCAGGAGAAGCTGGTAAACCTATCACGCTTGCTGCATATCCTGGTGAGACTCCTGTGATCGACGGACAGAATAAATATCCTGATTTCAATTTTGCAACATATACTTATAACGGACAAACTTATGAACATTCCTGGGAACCGTTGATAAAGATCCTGGCAAGCCATATAGTAGTTGATGGACTTGAAATAACGAGGTCATATGGTAAAGGTATCGAAGCAGGTAATGTTACAGGTGAAATAAGATACTCGGATATTACTGTAAAGAACTGTAAAATACATCATAACTGGGCTACCGCGCTGGAATTTGAGCACCTTGACAACTCCCTGGCTGATAACAATGAAATATGGCAGAATAACATATTTGCACCCTTCGACAGAAGGCCGGAAGATGTAAGATGGCCGGTTATTTTATTGATCGCAACCTGCAGCCATACTACTGTCCAGAATAACAAGATTTATAACAACTGGGGTGAAGCAATAGGCATTTGGTCAAACTTCAGAACGCCTTCACAGATATCGAAATATATAACCGTACAGGATAATGAGGTTTTTGACAACTATGCCGTTGAAATATATATAGATCATGGTGCGTATGTCACAGTACAGAGAAACTTGGTATATAAAACCGGCGATACAACCTTTTACAGGGATGGTGCGCCTTGTGCCGGAATTCTGATATCCGATGAGCTTTATGGAGACGGTACACCCCCTGTAGGTCATCACAGAAAAATTATAAATAACTTTGCAAAAGGCAACCTTTCCAACATAGCATACTGGTATCAGGGAGTTGAAGGATCAGCTTTAAATAACGACTTAATTGCTCACAACACATTGGTTGATGCATATAATGACGGCATATACATTGCTGCAGCTGATCATATAAATACAAGAATTGAAAACAACATCATAAAGCAAAGCAGCGGCAATTTAGTGAGGACCGAACAGGATCCGGAACTGCATTTTTCTCATAACTGTTGGTCCGGAAGTGTTTCAGGAATTGCATCCAGTGCTAATGATGTTATAGGTGATCCTAAATTAACAGGTGGAGCCTTAGGAGAAAACTATTTCAAACTTAAGAGCGATTCTCCATGTATTGGTGCTGGGAAAGAAATTACCTCGGATGTGCCGTATGACTACTTCAATAATTTAAGGTCAGATCCGGACATTGGGGCTCACGAATATAATGGTTCATCACCAACACCTACTCCAGTAATGCTATTTAGTGATGATTTCGAGGACGGATATGCTAATGGCTGGACAACAAATTATGGTACATTTTCAGTTGTAAATGACGGAAGCAATAAAGCGTATTATTCCAGTGAATCTGTTGGAGGAGCAAATTCATATGCCGGCGAGAGTACGTGGGATGATTATACAGTTGAGGCAAAGATAAAAGTCGACAGCTGGGAGGGCACCAACTCAAGAGCTGGTATAGTAGCAAGGCGCCAGAATTCCAGTAATTATTATCATATGTTTTATAGCAAAAGTGATTCTAAAATAAGCATATATAAATTGCAGGGTGCAAATCATACACTACTGGCATCTTCAAATGTGATTCCAGCACCGTCCACAGGTGTTTATCATACATACAAATTCGAGGTCAGCGGTAACATACTAAAAGCATATCTGGATGGCCAGCTGATGGCTACGGCAACAGACGACACATTCACTACTGGAAACATAGCTTGCTATACACACTTTCAGAAAGCATTCTTCGATGACATAAAAGTTGAAGGACAGGGGGTATCCCCTGAACCAGATTACCTGTTCAAGGAAGCGGAAAGCTACGATTCAAAATTAGGAGACTTGATTGCGCTTAACAGTACGACTGTAGGGGCAAGCGGAGATGCATATGTAGGATGGACACAAAACAATGATTATCTGGTATTCAGCAATATTGATCTTTCGAAAATAGACTCGGTTGAAACAAGAACAGCAACAATATATGACGATTCAACCATTGAATTCAGAGCGGGAAGCCCCACAGGAACACTCCTTGGGATCATAAACGTACCCAATACAGGCAGCTGGGCGGCTGTGGACAAGTGGGCAACTGCTTCTGCAGAGTTTTCTGACGCATCAGGGATTCAGGACATTTATGTAGTATTCAAACGCAGCGGAAGTGGAGTGGCCGACATTGACTGGATAAAATTCTATCTAAATTCTGATACGCCAGTATCAGGCAATCTGTTAGCCAATCCGGGATTTGAATCCGGCAGCGAAGACTGGGATCTTTGGGAAAACGCTTCTATCGTTACCAATAATGCATACAGTGGTTCAAGATGTGTAAGAATTGGCACGGGGATAGGCGGGTTTTCACATAGTACGATAACTTCAGGAGTTTATGAAAATACAAATTATTACATTGAAGCATGGGGAAAAGCAGATAGCGGGAACAACATTTATGTGTATGTTGATTGTAGGAACTCAAGCGGTACTACTATTCAAAGCTTTACGATGCCGATTTTCAATTCGACTTCCTATGTGAAAAATTCTTTACAGTTTACAACACCTGCCGGCACGACGCAAATTGCTGTGTGGACATGGAAAAATGGCACATCGGGTTATGTTTATATGGATGATTTTCTTTTGAGGCAGGATTGATAAGATACATGCAATAGTAGTAAAGGTATTGTTTACATTGCCTGCGGAAAAGACGCTTATAATATACCTTAACCATGATGGCATCTTTCTGCTGACTTATTCAAGTACAAAAAGTATTTTATATTTCGCGTATAATAGAGTTTCTGATTAGTACTCAACTTGGTAAATATTTATGCAGCAACAGCCACATTGTAGTTATATGGCTGTTGCTCCTTTTTATAAAGAGGGTTTTGAAACGTTAACGCTATAAATTAAAGTTCGTATAGATTGAGTGAATGCAATTGGCAAATGCATTTTACTTCAAGCATGTCTGAATAGGAAACTCCGTTTAATTTTCCACCTTTTATAGTTTATTCATCTTACTTACATAGTTGAAATGAAATATTATTTAATTGAAAGGTATACGTATCAAAAACGAAACGAGAAAAATCAGATCATTCAGTGGTGAAAAGTGCATAAAACAGCAAAATAAAAAATTACATTGGTTGTGATGTGATGCCAATGTATTGCTGCAGCATAGAATCTGATAAACTTTTTGAAAAGTTTGTACCAAAGGTGGAAGTATGAAATAAACAATTGGGAATGCAAGTGACTAATGAATGTATTTATTTAATGGTAGGAGGATTAGAGGTGCTGAAATGTGAAAAGACGATTGGGGAGCCTGTAAAGTTACATCCTGAGAACAAGCGGTATTTCTATTATAACGGTAAGCCGATGGTGCTGATCACATCCGGTGAAGATTATGGTTCAATATTGAACCTTGATTTCAATTATTCCATTTATCTTGACGAACTTAAAAGTCATAGATTAAACCATGCCAGGGTATTTTCAGGTGTTTACAGGGAAATACCGGGTGTTTCTTTCAATGTGGAGGGAAATGCTATCGCACCTCTGAAAGGACGATACATCTGCCCCTGGGCTCGCAGCAGCAAACCTGGCGCGGATGACGGAGGAAATCTGTATGATCTGGATGTCTGGAATGAAGAGTATTTTAAGCGTCTAAAGGATTTTATGCGACAGGCCCAGGACAAAGGAATTATAGTTGAATTTGTCCTGTTTTGCACTTTCTATTTTAATTACTTTGGTAATGACCTATGGCAGATATGTCCATTGAATAATCGCAATAACATAAACGGAACTGAGGAAGTAGAAGCGCATGAAGTATATAAACTCCGAAATAAAAGGCTGATGGAATATCAAGAAAAGATGGTTTCAAAGCTTGTACATGAGTTGAATGAATTTGATAATCTGTTCTATGAAGTTCTGAATGAGCCATGGAACGATAATATTGACATGGAATGGCAGCAGCATATTGTAAAACTGATTGTTTCTGAAGAAGCAATGCTTCCGAAGAAACATTTAATATCAATGGATGTAGCCTGCGGATTTGAGAAAATCAAGGAACCATATGAAAATGTATCAATATATAATTTTCATTATGCTTCTTCGTCGACGGCTATTGAAAACCAGCATTTGAACAAGGTCATAGGTTATAATGAGACCGGTTTTTGCGGACAGGATGATTATATCTACCGCACTCAAGCCTGGGAGTTTATGCTTTCAGGAGGAGCTCTTTTCAATAACATTGATTATTCCTTTTCCCCCGGTTTCGAGGACGGAACTTTTAAGTATGGACCTAATCAGCCTGGAGGCGGAAGCAAGCAATTAAGAAAACAATTGGGAATATTGAAGACTTTTCTTGATTCTCTTGATTTTATTCATATGACACCTGATAACTCACCGGTAATAAAGCTTTATGCAAACTGTCCATCATTGTATATGATGCATGACGATGGTAATCAATATGCAGGGTATATAAGAGCTTATGGTATCATCTCCATATCTCTTGATGTTCCAGCAGGAATTTATACAGTAGAATGGATAGACCCTGTGTCCGGAAGTATATTGAAGTCTGAAGAAAGATTTAGTGACGATGGTGTATTGAACTTGGAAGCTCCAAATGGCATGTATAATGAACTGGCTTTTAAAGTCTTAAGAAAGCAGCAGAAGGAGGCACTATGATGGATAGGAAGTTAACCATATAAAAGAAGAAGGTGTGTGTGAAAAGAATTACCATATCATAAACCAAAGATTACTTTGAGGTAGATGGGAGGCCTTTTTTTATCAGGCAGACACTGTCTGGGCTGCTTTATATAATGCTCCCATGGAAGATTGGCAGGAATATCTCGACTATAGAAAAATGTAAGGGTTCAATGCCTTGCAGATGATAATAATACCGATAACCAATGATCAAAGTGAATCGAATCTGAATATCAAGCCGTTTTTGGTGAATATGGAGAAAGTCGTTATATATGTACCGTTCAACATTGATGCAAAAGTGGATTTTGATGCAGGCCTGTATTACTGGACGATGTTCCGCCTGGAAAAAAGCTGGTGGGTAAACCTGAAACAAGTTATAAAGATGGAATTTCAATGATAAATATGCATGAGTTTAATGCTGAAGATATGTTGATGATAGGATTAAGGAAAAAATCATAGCAACTTGGTAATTAGCAATGAGGATAATCTTTTTTGTGGACTTACCTTTTGCAAAAAGAGTCATTAAAACAAACTTCTATAATTTTCAGAATGTTGGTGGTTATTTTGAAAAGCGCTTCTTTTAGGGATGCTTTGGGAAAAGCATTGGTTGAGATGGGAAAAGCATACCAGTCTATGGTGGTTATAACCCCTGATCTTGCTAAAGCAGTACGTATTACGGAATACAAGAAATTATATCCGGAAAGATTTATTTCGGTGGGAATCAGTGAAGCAGACTGCATATCAGTAGCAGCAGGGCTTGCAACTGTAGGTCTAATCCCTGTTGTTACAGGTTTTGCCATGTTTGTTGCAGAAAAGCCTTTTGAGCAAATACGCAATTCCATTTCCTATCCCTGTCTGAATGTAAAAATATTTGCAACCCATGGAGGAATTAGTGTTGGGAGGGACGGTGCAACTCATCAGGCCATTGAGGATATTGCCATTATGAGGACTTTGCCGAATTTCTCGGTAATAACAGCGGTGGATGCAACAGAAACCAAAGCTGCTATAAAAGCTGCTTTGAAGCATAAGGGTCCAGTATACCTGCGACTTGGAAGGGATCAGGCAGAAACTATTTATAACCAAGAAAAGGAATTTGTCATCGGGCAGTGTGATGTCTTAAAACAGGGGAAAGATGCGACGATTATTGCCTGCGGGCTCATGGTCGCTGAGGCTTTAAAGGCGGAATCTGCACTGCGTGAGGAAAGGATAAATGTCCGGGTTATAAATATGCACAGCATAAAACCACTGGACGAAGAGGCTGTAATGAAGGCTGCATTAGAAACCGGTGCTATTGTAACAGCCGAAGACCACACACGGATCGGCGGACTGGGAGGAGCTGTAGCAGAAATGCTGGTTAGAAACTGTCCTGTACCAATGGAGCAGGTTGCAGTAGAGGATTGCTTTGCAGAATCAGGCTCACAGGATGAGCTTTATCAAAAATACGGGTTAACTGCTGACAGGATTGTTGAAGCAGTTAAAAAAGTAATGGCAAGAAAAAATGTTTAGCAAATATGTATGTAGAATCAGACAAGAATACGAAAGGAAGTTTTGCTATGGAGTATAGTGATAAGGACATAGAACAGCTGCAGCTAAAGTGTAAAGAAATAAGACGGGATATATTAAATATGATATACAACGTTCAATCAGGTCATGGCGGTGGATCGTTATCAATTGTGGAAATATTGGTGGCACTTTATCATAAAAAACTTAAGGTGAATCCTAAGATTCCACAGTGGGAAGATAGGGATCGTTTTATTTTGTCCAAAGGCCACTGTACTCCTGCATATTATGCAGTTCTTGCAGACATGGGCTATTTTCCTCATGAAGATCTTATGACTTCCTATAGAGTAATCAATGGCAGACTGCAGGGACATCCTGATATGAAGAAAACACTGGGAGTTGACATGTCAACAGGTTCCCTGGGTATCGGACTTTCGGCAGGCTGTGGTATGGCTTTAGGGGCGAAGATAAAGAAAAAGGACTTCAGGGTATATGTTCTGATAGGAGACGGTGAGACAAATGAGGGCCAGATTTGGGAAGCAGCAAAGACGGCAGCGCATTATAAGCTTGAAAATCTCACTGCTATAGTTGACGTTAATGAATATCAGAATGACGGTGCAACAAAGGAAGAAATGGATATGTCACCTTTGGGTGCAAAATGGGAGGCTTTTGGATGGAAAGTGCTGGAAGTAGACGGCCATGATCTAAGGCAAATTTTAGCAGCCTTTGATAAGGCGCAGGAATGCAGGTCAGGACCTAGTGTGATTATTTGCCATACGGTCAAATGCAAAGGTGTCTCATTTATGGAGCAAGACAAGGTGAAATACCATGGAGCACCGTTAAATTACGAGCAATTGCAGCAGGCATTATCAGAGATTGGATGATGGAAGCATGGAGGGAATTATGCAGCATCAATATTTAATAGGAATTGATATCGGAACATCAGGATGCAAATCGGTTATTGTTAACGAATTAGGCAAAATAATTTCAGAAGCTTATTATGAATATGGCATGTCCACTTCTGAGCCGGGATGGTGTGAACAGGACCCTGAGGATTGGTGGCGGGCAGTTAAGATCACTGTTGGTCGACTTTTGAAAGATTTTCCTTCTGTTCAAAGTATAAAAGGTATAGGCTTATGCGGACAGATGCACGGTATGGTATTACTGGACAGTAAAGGGGATGTAATAAGACCATGCATATTGTGGTGTGATCAGAGAAATGAAAAACAATGCCAGGATATTCAGGAACGTGTCGGTGGAGTAGCTGGACTTCTGAAACTCACAAGCAATAAAATGCTAACTGGGTATACCGGTGGTAAGATTTTATGGACGATGGAGAATGAACCAGCAAACTTTGAGAAAACCAGAATCATATTGAACCCGAAAGACTACATTAGATTCCGGCTTACCGGAGAATATGCCACTGAAGTATCCGATGCGTCGGGAACAGGTTTGTTTGATGTAAAAAACAGGAAGTGGTCAGATGAGCTCTTATCAATTCTGGGAATTTCAAAGGAATTACTGCCTTCATGCTATGAATCAATTGAAATAAGTGGTAGATTGTCTAACAACGCTGCAGAGGAATTAAAACTGCCTTATGGTCTGCCGGTTGTAGGAGGTGGAGGGGATGCAATTGTCCAATCCATAGGCTCAGGTTTGGTGAAAAGCGGTGTGATGGGAGCTACCATTGGTACAGGAGGACAGGTCACTGCAAATTTGGACAGCTGTTGTAACAACCCTGAGGGTAAGCTTCAGATATTTTGCAATGTAATTCCCGGAAAGTGGCATGCTATGGGTGTTATGCTCACTGCCGGCGGTGCCTTTAAATGGTTGAAGAATTTGCTTTATGAAGACATGAAAGAGATCGACAGTAGAACAGGAAATGTTTTTGAAATGATGGACAAAAAAGCAGAAAATGTCCCGGTTGGTTCAGAAAGACTCTTTTTTTTGCCGTACCTTAACGGGGAACGATGTCCGCATAATGATCCATATGCGCGGGGGGCTTTTGTGGGATTGAATCTAAGACACAAAAAACCTCATCTTATAAGAAGTGTGCTGGAAGGGGTAGCCTTTGGGCTTAGAGATCTGTCTGAAGTGATAATGGAACTGGGAATAACTCCTAAAAGAATATATGCATCTGGTGGAGGAGCAAACAGCAATTTATGGCGGCAGATAATTGCTGAAATCTTAAACATGGATGTATACACTATGAATACTGCGGCTTTTGGTGGTGCTTACGGGGCTGCTTTGCTCGCTGGCGTAGGAACTAATACCTGGGCTTCAGTTGAAGAAGCAGCAATGGTAATGAAAGTGAAAACGAAAAACCATCCTGAAAACGAAAACACTGTTAAATATAATTCATTATTCCCGATTTACAAGCAGTTGTACGGGTCTCTTAAAGAAGATTTCAGAAAAATATCCAAAATAGCAGAGGTGTAATATAAAAAAATTAAAAAACACCATAAAAACTTGCTGTTTGCTTTCATAGCTATAGACTTGGAGGTAAAAGGATTATGAACTGTATAAAAATACAAAGCAAAACTGAAAATGTAATTCCTGCTTTCCCACTAAAAATTAGTGAAAACAGGCGTTATTTGGTTGATCAAAATAATAAGCCTTTCTTTTATCATGGGGATACTTGCTGGAAGCTCTTCTGGGAATTTACTGAAGAAGAAGCGGAGTTGTATCTTGAGGACAGGAAGCAGAAAGGCTTTACTGTGATTCAAGTGCAATTGCTACCCCACCGGAATTATCAGGCAAACAGGGAAGGCAATACTCCATTTATGGTACGGGGAGATCTTACAACTCCAAACCCTGCATATTTTGCTCATGTAGATAAGGTGATAAAAATTGCCATGGAAAAAGGTCTTGGCTTGCTTATTGCACCTGTTTGGGCAAGCAAGTGGGAGCAGGACTGGTATAAGCACCTTAACACAGATAATGCAGAAATCTTCTCCCGTTATCTGGCAAACCGCTATAAGGACTTCAAGAGTATTATCGGGTGGATACATGGCGGTGACGATGATGCGCTGGAATTGCACAATTGCATCCGTATCTTCGGCAGAATATTTAAAGAAGTTGCTCCATGGCAAATCAACACTTTTCATGCGAATCAAAAAGGCGGATGGGAATTTTTCAATAATGACACATGGTATGACATGAACATGGCGTATTCCTATAATTACAGCAATATGGTTGAACAGATGACGAAAGCCTATCATCTAAATCCAGTCAGACCTGTAATTCTGGGAGAGACCCATTATGAGTATAATACAGGTATTTCCAGCTCTCTTCTTCGTAAATTTGCCTATACCAGTGTAATACTGGGAGGAGCAGGACAAACTTATGGAAATAAGGATATCTGGATTGCGACATGCTTCTGGCGAGTAGCAATGGATGCACCTGCAGCACACCATATGAGTCATTTAAAAGAGCTGTTTACATCAGTGAAATGGTATCAGATGATTCCGGACACCACCCATGTTCTGGTTACCAAAGGATACGGCTCTGGTGAGGAATTCGCTCCTGCATGCTATTCAGAGGATGGCAGTTTAGCAATTGTTTACATTCCAACGGCATGTACACTTACGATAGATACTGATAAATTTTCAGGTGAAACAGAAGCGTATTGGTTCGATCCAACCAGTGGAATGTATATTGACATCGGAAATGTCACTATACAAGGGGAGAAAAAGTTCAAAACACCTGGTAAAAATTCTGATGGGGATGAGGACTGGGTTTTGTTATTTAAGGGAAATTGCAGTATATAAGAGGAGTTTAGCATTTACGCGAGCGGGGGTGATTATGTATGAAGCATATTGTCATTGGGTGTGATAATGCAGCCTTTGATTTGAAAATGCAAATCACTAAAATGCTGAAGCAGGATGGAGTGGAGTATGAGGATGTAGGTGTGTATTCTGTTTCCGATGAAAAAATGTATCCGTTGATTGCAAAAGAAGTAGCGGAAAGAATAATCGAAAGCGGATATAAGAAAGAAGGTATCCTGCTGTGCGGTACAGGTATAGGTATGGCCATCACTGCCAACAAGTATCGGGGAATTTATGCAGCGGTTTGTCATGATATATATTCTGCAGAAAGGGCACGTTTGAGCAATAACACTAATGTTATTACGATGGGAGCAAGAGTGATTGGCTGTGAACTGGCAAAAAAAATTGTGAAGGAATGGCTTAAATTGGAGTTCAAGCCTGGCAGTTCATCTCCTAAAATTGAAAAGATTTATGAGATTGAAAAAAGTAATTTTATGGATAAATAATATAAATCTAATTTGATAAGAGGTAAGCCATATGTATTATATTGAAAACTGGGATAAAATTCAAAAGCGTTTTGAGGAATTTTGGGCCAGGGAGAATCATGACAGGCCGATTATTAGTATTAAAGCACCAAAAAACAGACAAACTGCCGGCAAGCTTCCTTCTTTTGCAACTTTAAAGGAACGGTGGCTGGATACGGAGTATATGCTGCAGGAAGCTAATCTACAGTTTCAAAACACATTTTATGCAGGAGAAGCTTTTGCAGCCTTAAATCCCAACCTCGGGCCGGATCTGTTTGCTGCTTGCTACGGCACGGAATTGGAATTCGGAGAGGATACCAGCTGGGCAATCCACAGCATGACCGACAGCGAAGTTGAGGAATACAAAGGTCTTGTAATCGAGAAGCAGGGATTTTACTATCAAAAAATACTCGAAATGACTCGTGCAGCGGTGGAGGATGGAAAAGACAAGTATGTTGTGGGAGTTACCGACTTACATCCTGCTGCAGATGCGCTGGTTTCACTTAGGGGGCCGGAGACTTTATGTATTGATACAATCGATAATCCTCAATTTGTCCGTAAGGCCACTTTAGATCTGTTTGAAGGCTTTAAGCAGATTTTCACCGATTTGTGTGATATTACTACAAAGTATCAAAAGGGGACCACTAATTGGATGGGTATCTGGCATCCCAAAAGGTGGTATGTGACAAGCTGTGATTTTTGCTGCATGATTTCTACAGATATGTTTGAAGATCTGTTTATGGAAGAACTGGAAAAGGAACTAGATTTCCTGGATGCCAGTATATTCCATCTGGATGGGCCCGGTGCACTGAGGCATCTTGACAGGCTTCTGCAGATTGAAAAATTGAAAGGTATACAGTGGGTTTACGGGGCAGGACAGCCGACTGCATCTCACTGGCTGGAGGTTTTAAAGAAGATACAAAATGCAGGTAAGCTGATACAGGTGGCAGTAGAGCCTCAAGAGTTGGATGTTATGCTTGAGAACCTTGCTCCCGAGGGAGTGATGTATGTGATTAATGCTGACTCAGAGGATCAGGCAAAAGAACTGATGAAAAAGGCCGAGCAATATAAAAGGAAAGTTTTTTAATCGACGTGAGAAAAGCAGGCATTGTTTTGTATCAATAAAACCTAAAATCCCTTGATAGATAGCATTTAATATGGAACAAGCGTAATTTTAATTGACGCTACCATAAAGGCGCAGTGTAAAGTAACTTATGAAAATCACCCCAAAACACTATCAAGATAAAAATGAACCTTGAAAAAGTTAGGAGGCCTATTTATGAAAAATAGAATAAAACTCGGATATGCTCCGACAAGACGCTTTATATTCAGCAAGGAGGATGCATACAAATATAAGGAATTAACACTTAAGAAAATTAAAAGCTTTACAGATGCTGAAATTGTTGATATCGAAGGAATAAACAAGGAAGGTTTGCTTTTTGACGATAATGATGATATTAAAAGAGTAATTAAGAAATTCAAGGACGAGGAAGTGGATGCTGTGTTCTTCCCCCACTGCAATTTTGGCACAGAGGATTCTGTAGCCAGGGTGGCAAAAGCGGTTGGAAAGCCTGTGCTTATATGGGGTCCACGGGACGAGGCTCCTCTTCCAGATGGAAACCGTCTTCGTGACACACAATGTGGGCTGTTTGCCACAGGCAAGGTATTAAGAAGGCATAATGTTCCTTTTACATACATTGTTAACAGTACGTTGGAAGATCCGGTATTTGAAAGGGGATATATAAATTTTATCTCAGCTGCTAGTGTTGTAAAAGCTATGAGCAATTTACGCATACTTCAAATATCAACAAGACCAGCCAGCTTTTTAACAATGATGTATGATGAAGGAATGTTGCTGGAGAAGTTCGGCATAAGCGTAATTCCCACAACTTTGCAGGATATTAAGGCTACATTGGAGAAAATTGAAACGGAAAATGGGTCTGAATTCAGAGAGACCATAGAACTGATTAATTCCAAATTGGACTGCAGTGAAGCTACTGCTTCTGCTATTAGCAAAGTGGCAGCACTGAAGGTAGCCATAAAGAAGCTTGTCACCGAAAATGGATGCACCGCTGCAGCGATACAATGCTGGACGGCTTTACAGGATAGCATAGGCATTGTGCCTTGTCTTTGCAATGCGCTTCTTACAGACGAAGGAATTCCTGTTACCTGTGAGACGGATATACATGGAGCAATAACGGCAGTCATGGCACAGGCTGCAGCAATGGGAAAGGCAGCCCCTTTCTTTGCTGATCTGACAGTGAGACACCCTGAAAACGATAATGGAGAATTGCTGTTTCATTGTGGAAATTTCCCTGTTTCATTAGTCGCCAACGGATGTACACCGAAATTCGGAACACAGTTTGCATTAGATTCCCATGCTCCGGGTACGGTTGAAAATGAAATCAGAGGCGGAGATATATCTGTTGTAAGGTTTGATGGAGACCATGGCGAATATTCATTGTTTTTGGGTAAGGCAAAGGGGATCAAAGGACCTTTCACCCGGGGAACCTACTTGTGGGTTGAAGTTAATGACTGGCCGCTCTGGGAGGAAAAACTGGTAAAGGGACCCTATGTTCATCATTGTACGGGAATTCATCATGATGTTATACCTGCATTATATGAGGCCTGCAATTATATCCCTGGTCTGAAAGCCGATCCTGTGGATCCCACTGAAGAACAGATTAAAGCATGGCTCAGAGGCGGGGATTAGAATAGTTCGGAACAACAATCCATTATTCAATTAGATTGTAGTAAAGCTGATCGTCATAACAGAAAATGCAGTGAATTCGGTTTAAATTATTTAAGTTTGCCATTCGGCAAAGGGAGGTTAAAATGTCTGATATTCGACCACAATACATTAAAATTAAAGGAAACGGTAAATACGTAACAGGCAATACAGAAATAAGATGCAGCATACCAATTGTAAAAGAAATGTTTAAACAGGCTTCTGTAGGAGCTTGTTGCAGTAAAGCTGAATTTTCAAAGATTTCCTTTATGTCTGATATTCCAAAAAATATTGAAGAAGAAGTGACAAAAGAGTTTAACCTGTCTTTTGTTGACAATGAAGAGGCCTTTGTTATTGATATAGACGGAGATATAAATATTTATTCACGATCAGACAGAGGATTGTTCTATGGCTGCATAACACTGCTTCAGATGATGAAAGATCAATACCTGGACAGAATGCTGGCGTTTGATTATCCGTCATGCCCTGAAAGAGGTGTAAAAGTATATCTGCCATCGGAAAGAAATATTGAATATTTTAAGCAATTCGTTGATATGATCTGTTATTTCAAGTACAACACCATAATGATTGAAGTGGGGGGAGCAATGGAATATAAGAGGCACCCTGAAATCAACAGCGGTTGGATTGAGTACTGTAAAGAGATGTCCGAGTATTCGGGAAAAACCACAAAAATCCAGGATCATACTTATAAATGGTATAAAAATTCAATACATGTGGAAAACGGAGAGGGTAGCTTCTTAAGTCAATCCAGGGTGAGAGAATTGGTGGAGTACTGCCGGGAAAGAATGTTGGAAGTAATTCCTGAAGTGCCGTCATTAAGCCATTGCGATTATTTGCTGTTGAACCACCGGGAGATTGCAGAAAGGCAGAATGATCCTTATCCTGATACCTATTGTCCATCAAACCCGAAATCCTATGCACTTCTGTTCGATATACTGGATGAAGTTATTGAAGTATTCAAGCCTTCGGTAATTAATATAGGACACGATGAATATTATTCCATCGGTATTTGCGAAAATTGCAAGGATAGAAAGGCAGAGGACATTTTTGCGGAAGATATAAGAAAGATTCATGACTACCTCTCAAAGCGGGGAATAAGAACCATGATATGGGGCGATAAGCTTCTTAAAGATGTTTATGTCAAGGACGCAGGCCCTTTTGGTGGAGCTGAGATAAAAATGTATCATCCTGCCTGGCATATTAACGATGGTGAATATGTAGGAATGATCCCAGCTACATATAAAGCTATTGACTTAATTCCGGCAGACGTAAAGATCTTGCACTGGAACTGGGGCTTGGGAGAAAAACTGGAGGATCAATTCCTTGAGAGGGGAATGGAAATTACATATGGCAATTTTGAGGGATATGAATTTCCTGGTTGGAGCGAGCATATACAAAAAGGCATTAAGGGTGCAATAATATCCAATTGGAGTACACTCAATGAAATCATCCTTCAGAGAAATGGGATACTTTTCGGCATAGCATATGCTTATTTCATGTTCTGGAATGATAAGTACAACGATTCCATGTTCCAGGAAGTAAGAGACAGGGTTTTATCTGAGTTATTCAACTACAAGTATGGAAACATATTGGATTTGGATATGACAGAAGATAGAAAGGAACAGGTCGAGTTCATTGAGTTTCTGCATGCTACCGATTATAATGTAGCTTATAAATCATTTGTGGATGGAGTTTTTACTGAATCAGACATTTATACTATAGGACAATATGTAATTCGATATGATGATGGCACAAAGGCAGTTGTTCCTATCGTTTATGGGGAAAATATCAGTAGCAGGGATGTCTCATGGGATAGGAAGAGAAGCGAATTTGAACCGGTTTATAAGATTGACCGACACCTTGCTGAGGTTTCAATGACAACATTGCCAGTCAAAATGGGTGAAGACACCTATTATAGATTTATTTGCAGAAATCCCTATCCGAAAAAACGTATAGACACTATATCCATAGAATGTGATGAGAGCAAAAAATGTAATATTTATCTTAAAAGCATAAAGTATTTATGATTTTTATTTCAGGAACAATGCGCTCAGAGATATATGTTATATGTATTATGCTATTACAGCGGGGAGCTTTATGCGTACAGTTGTACCTTTACCCAGGATACTGCTGTAGCTAAGACCGTATTCCTGACCATAATACAGTTTGATTCTGTCGTTGGTATTTTTTACTCCATATCCGTGCCTACGGGTTGATTTGTCTTCAAGAAGTATCTGGTTGACCACTTCTTCAGGCATACCCACTCCGTCATCCTTGACTTCTAGAATGATAATATTGTTTTCTTTTTTTGCAGATATATTTATTGTTCCTGATTTTTCTTCCTTTTCAAATATACCATGTATGATTGAATTTTCTACTATCGGCTGAAGAATGGTTTTCAATGTTGAATACTCATATATACATGGTTCAATATCCAATATTAATTTTATCTTGTTTTCAAAACGTAGATTTTGTATTTGCACATATAACTGAACATGCATCAACTCATCTTTAAAAGAAATTACATCTTTTCCCTGACTGAGGCTCAGCTTGTAAAACTTTGATAAGGAAGCGACCATTTGTGTAATTTCTGGAATGCTGTGCTTAATAGCAAGACAGTTTATAAGATCCAGTGAATTATATAGAAAGTGGGGGTTAATTTGGGCCTGCAGGGCTCTTAGCTCCGCACTCTTCATTTCCTGACCCATGATGTATTTTTCTTCTATCATATCAGACATACGTGTCACCATTTTATTGAAACTGCCTATAAGCTCACCTATCTCATCTTTACCTATCTGCCTGAGCGATACTTTTAAATTACCGTTTTCAACCTTTTTCATTTCACGGTTAAGAAGGAATATCCTTTTGAGACTTGATTTGGAAGTGAAATATGCAAGAAAATAAGATACGGAAGAAATCAGAATTAATAATATTATCATTTCATTTCTTAACTTGTTCTGAAGTACGACTATATCGCTTTGTGGGATGATTGCGTGAACATACCAGTCTGTAAAATTAAGCTTCTTTGATGTGATGGCATATTTGCTATTATCGACTGTTATGAATTCCCATTGCCGTAATCCAGATTTGCCGGAAACAGTCTTCATTTTGTCCCAAAAAGAGTTTTGCTTAGCGTTCGGTATAGGAAACAGAATTTCGTCGCCATCGGTAATGAATACAGCGCTGTTTTCAGTTATTGCAGCATTTTTTAAAGCAGTTTCCACCTTTTCTGTCTTAATGTCCACCCTTAAAGCCGCAAGGGGCTGCTTAAGCGATTCCAAACTGTAAATGATTCTTACATATGAGAAAAAATCCAGGCTGGATGTGTCTGAATCCTCTAATTTGAATGGAGGTGCCCATAACTTGTTTTGATCGTTGCTGAGTAAATTTTTATACCAGCTCTTATCTGATATTTTTGCAAGGCTGAATATATTAACATTGTTTTCTGAGTAATAGGAATTAATATTTATATAAAAGCGGATAATATCAATATCTGACACTTTCTGAATATAATCAAAGCGTTTTATCAGCATTTTGTAATCTCCCAACTGTTCTATAGGGGAGTAATCTGTTGTATCCTTGGATGCGATTATATAGATATCTTCGTCAAATAATATGTTTTGCATTGCATTATTCATGCTTTGGAAATATCTCTCAAGGATCGACACACTTTCATCAAAGGACTGAGACGCAGAGTTTATTGTCTGCGTGAGAACAAGCTCGTTTATCCTGCTGTATGAAATGAGTGTGAAAATAATCAAAGGAATAATGATAAACGCAATAAATATAAAAACGATTTTTGTTTTTATCGAAACACTATCAATAATATTGGTAATTATCTTATTGAGCATTGTTTTCATTGCGATGCTTCTCCCTGAAATGTTTGGGTTTTATCCCCACAACTTTTTCAAATACTTTCGTAAAGTATTTGGCGTCATGATAACCGACATTTTTTGCAACCTTATTTAGTTTCACGCTGCTGTCTTTCAAAAAATGCTTTGCCTTCTCAATCCTTACTTCGGTAATGTACTGATTGATCGTTTTTCCGGTCTCCTTTTTGAACAAAAAGCTTAAATAATTAGGAGTGAGATATATATGTTTAGCGATTTTATCTATGGTTAACCGCTCGTCATGGTAGTTCGCCAAGATATAAGATGTAACCTTTGAAATTATGTTTTTATCATTACTATCTTCAATTCCTTGAAAAAGCAAGTCAATTACTGTGGACAGGCAGTTTATAATCTCTTCCAGAGTCGGTGCGTTGTTTATGTATTGCAACAGTGAAGTACGCATATTTGTAAGCACAGAAATATTTCTGTCTTCAGCAAAGCGTAAAAATAACAGTATAATATCTGTAAAAATTTTTTTAATGTACTCTGAATGAGTATTAGGATATAATTGAATGTCATTTCTCAGCCTTTTTATAAATAGAATAGCCTCATCCTTTTTGCCAGATTTGATATTTTCCAGTAAGTCATTTAGTCTACTTTCATTGAAAGAATAGGGGAGGCTGTTATCTGTATTATAAACATTTATACTTCCGGTAATAAAGCACCTTTTTTGTGCAATAACAGCCTTTTGAAAGGAATTATAAATATTATCCCTGCCCTGAACTTCGCATCCGATACCGATTAGCACTGTTTTTATATCGGGACGGAATGCTTTAATATCCGACTGCAGCTTTTGCATAAGGGATATAAAAAACTCCTTATTAAAAGTGCTGTCTGTTTTAAAGTGGATTATTATATATTCCTCATCTTTTAGAGCTGTAAGGCATCTTTCATTTGTAGAATGTGTGACATTATTGATGTTTTGTTCAATATAATCTCTTATCTGTTCCAAGTTTTTTTCTATTCCGTCTTTTGCAGACTGTAACCAAATTAGCGATGAAATGTAAGTACTGCATTCCGGGAGTTCGAACTCCGTAATGTGAGTACTTACAAAGGTGCTTTTGCCAGCAGGTGCTTTCTCTGTAAGCATCATACAAAGCTTTTGCTTTATGAGCGGTAAGCTAAACAGCATTTTTTCTCTTGCCATTATACATTCTGAGGCAGCTTCTCTAAGAGCATCAGTTATTTCCTCAATATTAACCGGTTTTTCAACATAATTGACTGCTTTGAGTCTAATGGCCGACTTAAGATATTCCTTGTCTGAGTATCCGCTTAAAAATATAAATCTGCATTCGGGCAACCGTCTCTGTAAATTCTCGGCTAATTCGATACCATTCATTTTAGGCATCTTTATATCACTCAAAACCATGTCAGGTTTGAAATCTGAGGCTATTTTGAGTGCGCTTAGACCATCATCGGCTTCTCTTACTTCTGCTATACCAAGAGAAGACCAAGGAAGGAAATTTACCAATATATCCCTGGTAGTTTTCTCATCATCAACCACTAAAGCTTTCAGCAAGTCAGGTTCACTCCTTTAGCAATCATATGCACAATGGGAAAACAGAGAATAGCTTTACAAATGATTATAACACATGTTGATGTTATTTTAAATATGGTGGCTGATAAAGTTTCCCAGTAAAAATATGACCCACTTCCTGTCAAAAACTCCTTTTGAGAGTTTTTAAGAATGCCTTTTCAGCAGTGCAAGGTGATGAAAATTGGGTGTCAACTAACAGCCTTTTCTGCTTGCTGTTTATATACCTGCCGGATAATGTCTTCAATATTTGCTTCCTCCAAGGTTAAATCCTTAATAGGATATTTTTTGGATATATCGGTGATGAGCTCGTGAACCGATATGGATTCTTTTTCAAACTCAAAGCAGATGTGGTTTCCGTTCTGGTACACAATTCTGGCTTTTTCATGATGAATGTCCCGGGGAGCGTTATAAAATTCCACTATGAGCCTTCTAACCGGTGCTATCTTTTTTATGATGGAATCCAACGAACCGTCTTCAACGATTACACCCTTGTTTATCACAATGATTCTTTCACAAAGCTCCTGAATATCCACCAGGTCGTGGGTTGTCAATATGATGGTGGTCTTGCTGCTTTGGTTTATATCCCTGATAAACTTGCGGATGGAATGCTTTCCATCCACATCCAGACCGATGGTGGGAAAGCAAATCCCATATCTTTATTTAGAAATTCTGCTGCCGGATAGGAAATTTACTATATAATCCCTAATTTCTCCCAGTAGGCCTAAATCTATAACCCAAAAATATAAGAGCCCAAAAATTGCCGACAGCAGCCATATAATCAAAAACCCAAGGGCCACGCTGACTAAAAATAGTATAAAGTTTATTATTGATGCAGGCATCAGACTTTTTATGAAAATGCTGTAAATGAGCAATAAAGGCAAAAACCTTTGCACAAGGTTTACGACAATTAGACCTAAGTCGTCAGCTAAATACATGGCAAACACATTGATGGGCTTTATGTAATCAACTGCCACATTCCCCATCCTGATCCGCCCGCGCAGGGTTCCTTCTATACTATGCACGTAAACATTGTTAAGAAAGGCTATTAAAATTGTAAAGGTAAGCATCTGTTCGTAGGTAACGTCCGAAACAGCAGCTTTATCGCTATACAGGGTTTTCCATAGCAATAAGTTCAGCGAAATAAATATAATCTGTTTTGGTATAGCAAAAATCAGCTCAAAACGATATGTCAGTGAAGTCAATATTCTTATTTTAATCAGGTATAAGTATGCTGCTACCAAGCTTAGTCACTTTCTTTGCATAGAAATAGATTAATCAATAATGTCATATGTGGCATAAGTTTATGAACGAGATAAGGAAATATCCTGATTGGCATGCTGATTTAATAATACTAGCACAGATTCTCATGGTTTCCAAGATGAACTTACATTATATCTAATTTTTACCATATTATAATTACAAATGTATCATCATTAAGGCTAATCACTATGCGGGTAATAAGAGTAATTATAGCAGCAATTAGCTTATTTACAGCATAACGCGAAGATGAGAAGTGATTTTATATTGAAATATGAGAATGACTGATTTATAATTATATAGGTTTTTGTGGCAGGAGGTGCGCAGGAATGTATTGCTTTGCCGGAGCAAAAGCAAATATTGCAGGTATTATACCAATAATATATGTTACAAGGGATAAGCATGTACCTTTTCAATTAAATAGTATTCCGGAGAAGACACATTCTTGCTGTTAACATATTCTGTATCGTTGTATATGAAGTGACAGTGGTTATGTGCCTCTGTCATTTTTTTGTGTCGTTCTCCCTTGGATAATAAATGAAAGGATGGATGAATCGCAATTTATGAAAACAGACATTAAACATAAGGGGAACACCCTTTTCAATAAAAAAATTTTACTATTTTTACTAAGTCAGAACATATCATTATTCGGCTCCTCTGTTGTGGGTTTTGCCATTATATGGTATATTACCCTGAAGACTTCATCCGGGCTATGGCTGATGTTGTCCACTATCTGCTCCATGCTGCCGCAAGTGGTGATATCCCTTTGGGGCGGTGTTTGGGCAGACAGGTATAACCGCAAGTATCTGATCATGCTTTCGGACGCATTTATAGCCATAGCAACCCTTGGCCTGGCTATTTCGTTCTGGGCCGGATTTCAGCGCATGGAACTTCTGCTTGCGGTTTCAGTAGTGCGTTCAATTGGTTCCGGTATTCAAGCTCCTGCCGTGAATGCTATTTATCCGCAGATTGTACCTCAGGAGGGATTAACAAAGATACAGGGCATAAACCAGACATTGAGCTCTGTTTTAATGCTTCTTGCTCCTGCTGTGGGAGGTGCCATGCTTGGCACGATGGATATTGCGTGGACTTTTATGCTGGATGTAGTTACAGCAGCACTTGCTGTCCTGATTATCAGCTTTATCAAGGTGGAAAGAATCGAACGGACCGACGAATCCACATCTGTATTTGTTGAGCTTAAGCAGGGCATCCAATATACATTCCGCCACCCATTATTACGGGGAATCGTTATCTGCTATGCATGCTCTTTCTTCTTGATTACTCCTGCGGCGGTACTAACTCCCCTTCTGGTGGAAAGAAGCTTCGGCAATGATGTATGGAGGCTGACTGCAAATGAGATGGTTTGGACAGTCGGCTCCCTGGTTGGAGGCATGTTTGTTGCGCTGTATGGCAGCTTTAAAGACAAGGTCCGTACTACTGCCATGTGTCTTGTGGCTTTTGGCATAACTTTTGGACTGTTGGGTATGGCAGGAAATTTTGTGCTATATCTGATTATCATGGGGACTTCAGGCTTCTTTATGCCGATTATCGCCACAGCACAGACAGTGTTAATCCAGGAAAACACCGAGCCAACCATGATGGGACGGGTCTTTTCCATAATACAGATTATCGGAGCCAGTGCTATGCCGGTAGCCATTTTACTTTTTGGACCATTGGCTGATGTTGTGTCGGTAGAGATCATATTGATTATAACCGGAGTTCTTTTGGCACTGGTGGGGATTGCGTATGAGCGCAGCAATAAAAAGACATCTGCGCTGCAAAAGGATATGCAATAGCTAAGGGAGTTTTAGAATGAGTGATTGTGAATTTTACAAATATAAAACAGAGTTTGTTGATTTAACTTGGCAGCATGATCTCATCGGCTCCGGTGTACTGGTGAAACTGTGTGAAAGAGAAATGAACTGATAGAAATATACCACATATACATTATTACAAAGTTGTGCGTGAAAGGTATCTTTCAAAATAAGGTAATAATTAGCAATTTGTTACTTAGATGTAATTAGATTGTAACAAACACATGATATAGTATTTTTAATAAAATAAATTATATATTGCTATCGAAAAAGCATGTAAATCCAATACTTTCATAGTAAAAGGTGAATTAAAGTCATTTATATCAGTGGAGGCTATAAATGAAAGATATCAAAATTATGTTATTTGGTATTGCTCTTATTCTGTTTGGAATTGCTTTAAAAGCAATGTTTATTGAGTATATAGAATCAGGTTTTCTATTATTTATGGAAAGAGTAATACCATTTATAGGTATTATCGTAACGGCAGTTGGTTTACTTACAACAGATTATGACAGAAAATAGGTTATTTCAAATAAGTGTTAACATGAAAATAAAAGTGTTATTTCGTGTTGACACTTATTTATTTATGTAAGTTACTTCGTTTCACGCAATATTATTACAGTAACATTGTAACTGGAGGATATGTAAATGAAAACCAGAATAGTTATTGTAATTTTACTTCTCTATTTGTCATTGTCGGTAGGTTGCAGTCGAACATACATCGATTCAATGCTTAGCGACCAAAGCACAGATGGATATGTTTTATTTCATGAAAGCAATAGTACTGACAGTGAAGTTATTATTGAAAAAAAACTAAATATTGATACTCAAAGCAGAGAAACTGATAAGCAAGTGCCAAAGGAAGACGATGAAAGCTCAACATCCAGGAAATATGTATATTATGAAGACACAATACAGACTTTGCTGGGCTATAAGCATTACAGCGGCAATGGTCCTTTGTAAGCGTCAAATAGCCCCCACCTTTGATTTAGCAGGGGCATAATATATATTATTTATTGGGCACTTTGCAATGACCCGGAAGATTTGCTGACCATGGCAACAAGGTGTCTAATGCATGTTGATCCTTGATATTTATATTCGGTAGACGTTCAAAGAGATAAGTAAGATATTCAAACGGGTTCAACCCATTCTCTTTTGCCGTCTCCACAATACTGTAAATTGTTGCGCTGGCATTGGCTCCTTTAGGCGTGTTGCTAAACAGCCAATTCTTCCTCCCGATTACAAAAGGCTTTATCGACCGTTCACTTCGGTTGTTATCAATCTCTAGCCTGCCGTCCAGCATAAAGGCCTCCAGCTTGTCCCACTGGTTCCGGCAGTATTGGATTGCTTTTCCTAATGAACTTTTGGGAGTTACTCTTGGACTCCAGTATTTGAGCCATTCCTTGAATTTATCAAGCACTGGTCGGCTGTGTTTCAATCGGCCCTCATATCTTTCTTCCGGTGTAACATCATGAAGCATTTTTTCTATCTCAAACAAGTTATTGCAAAATGCCAAACCTTCTTCTGTTACTGTGGGCTTGTCATCTTTTTTTGGAGGCATGGCTTTTAAGGCGTCGACAAAATAACGCCTTGCATGTGCCCAGCAACCAACCTGGATGATTCCGGGCATGCCACTATAACCATCATACCCATCCGTATGAAGGTAACCTTTGAATCCTTCAAGAAATTTTTTAGGATGTTTGCCAGCCCTGGTAGTTTGGTAGTCATAAAGAATAATCGGAGGCCCTTCCCGGCCGGTCCGGTATAGCCACATGTAGGAGGTTGAATCTGCGGCTCGCCCGGGTTCCTTGAGTACTTGGAGGGTAGTATCATCGGAATGGAGGATGTCCCTTTGCTGCAAGTGTTCCCGCATTCGTTCATATATCGGCCGCAGCCACCTGTCGGAGCTTTGTATCATCCAGTTCGCCATGGTTTGCCTGGATATTTCAATCCCCATCCTCTCCCAGTCCTGCTCTTGACGATAAAGAGGAAGCCCTTTTACAAATTTCTCCGTCATTACATGAGCTATGGCGGATGCCGAAGCCAGGCTTCCAGGAAGTGCCGGCTTTGGCATTGGGGCTGTTACTATCGGTGTAGATATTTCATTCTTCTCGCAATTACGGCAGCCATATACATACTGCACATGTTCCTTTACACGCACCTGAGCCGGAATAATTTCTATTTCCCGCCTTACTTCCTTGCTCATTTCATGCAGTTTGCCGCCACAGCAATCACAAACCTGCTCTTCTTCAGGCAAGCGATACTCTATGGTCTCTACAGGAATGTCTTTAAGCATTTCTTCTCTGTGCCCCTGCTTTTTACGACGTTTATATGTAATTTCCTCTAATGTTGGTTCGGGAACTGCAGGCTTGGCTTCTGATTCCGCCTCGTTGAAAAGATTTAGCTGTTCAGGGACTTCCGTCTTTTCACTTGAACGCCCAAAAAGCTTATGCTGATGCAGCCGGAATTGTTCTTCAAACCATTTGAGTTTTGCTTCAAGCTCGGCTTTTTCCTGCTTCAATATTTCAATTTCTGTTTGGAGTTTTTCTATTGTAACCGTTGATTTCACTGTGTTTTCCATAATTTTATTATATCATTTTTCTACGGTTTTTTCCAGGAAAATGATAAAAAATATAAATATTTTTGTCTTGAAAGTATTCATATTACTGCACTTACTGTCACTTTTTTGTGTGCCTGCTTCTGCTCCAAGGATAGTCCATCCAGCAGCCAACCCAGTTCACGGACACCAACCTTCATTGGAGTGCCGCAACTTTCTTTAGGCCATTGGAATTTGCCTTTTTCAAGCCTCCGGTAATATAGCCAGAAACCATTATGTTCCCATTGGAGGATTTTAAGCTTATCACGTTTTTTATTGCAGAACACAAATAGACAAGACGAGAAGGGGTCTAATGCGAAGCTTTGCTGGACGATGGCAGCCAGGCCATCGATAGACTTACGCATGTCGGTACTTCCACAGGCAAGGTAGACCTTGTCGGTGCCGGCTATGCTCAGCATAATTCCCTCAGCACCATTAGCACATCCAACAGATGCTTCTGGTCAAAGCCTGGTTTGACTTGAACTTCAGCTGGGCCAAATTTGATTTCGATTGATTGGCCTTTGCCTGTATGCTCTTTATGATCTACTTCTACCGGAATCCATTTGGGAGATTCTGATTGTATGATTCCGTTTTGTCTTTCTTTTCTCAACCAGTAGCTTAACTGACGAAGACTTATCCCCGCGGATTTGCAAAATGAAGTTTGCGTCTGTCCGCTGGATTTGTACTCTGCAATTATGGATGCCCATTTTTGATAAAGATCTGCTTTGGTCATAAAGTTATACCTCCAGTATATTTTCTGGAGAGATTATCTCATAAGCCTGTTTGCATTTAAATGTGGGTATTATTTACCGCTTACTTCAATACTATCTCCCTTTTAAATAAGGATTCTTCAGGGAAACGCGCCTGGCAAAAGCGGTCAAAATCACGTAACAGGGGTTCATACGATACACGCGTATAACCAAGGGATTCCTTGTAGGTAATCATATCATGTACGCTGTCCAGAGAAATATATTGTTTTGCAGATTCAATGTCACCATGGCCAAGCACCTGTGAGATTGTTGTAACCGGAATTTCGGCAACAGCCATATTTCTACCAATAGCGCGTCTGATTGCATGAAAACCCTTTCCATCAAAAGGTTTTCGGATAATTCCGGCTTTCTTTTGATAATCATTGAAAATATCAGCAATATATACACCGTTACTCAGATTTTGGTATGGTGCTTTTGTTCGAAGGAAAACATACATAGATTCGGAATTAGGCCTGCCATGAATAATGTAATCTTTAACTGCCTCACCGACAGCATGTGTAAGTGGTAAAGTTAATACTTTTTACGTTTTCTGCTGTACAATGTGGATTTCACCAGTCTTCCAGTCGATGTCCCTAAGCTTAAGATTTACAATATCGACAGCACGCAGTCCTGTATGTATTGCTAGAATAATGATGGCAAAATCACGTTTGCCAATGTTTGTGGTTCTGTTAATCTGATTCAGTATTTTATCTAGTTCATCGTAAGTAATGTAAGGAAATATCTTTGTTTCCCGGACGATGGGTTGGGAAAAAACCTTCTCACAATCAAAGTAAAGTCTCCCGGTTTTTTGCAGATATATGTGGAAGCTCTTGATGTACCCTCTCACATTTGACAGACTTCCGTATTTTAAATGATGCGAACAGCTTATCAGAAACAGTTGTATATCCTTGATGCTGATGTTTACAAGATCGTCATGCCCTTGTGCCTCCAAAAAAGCTAAATATTTTCGGATAGCCCAGGTGACATCTCCTTTGGTGTTTGCATGATATGAAGTCGAGGAAAGGAATTGTTCCAGAAGCTCTTCAAAATAGTCATTTAACTTGAATTTAGAGCCTCTTAACCTACAGGTCCACTGAATCTTACCAGTGGTGTAAAACTCACTCATGCGGTCTGCTGCCTTCAGTAGAGTACAATACCGGTCACGCTTGATTTCACCGTTTCTGAACTTCTCTTCGACCATAGAAATATAATCTGCCATAATCTCTGCGCTATATTGAGTTGCTCTGCGGCTGTGATAATATTTGCTGATGGACAAGTACAAATTATGATGGTACCTCCAGATACTGTGCTCTGTCAAACCGAAATTCCTTAATGCATCCATTATTTGAGGGATCATCTGATTAATATCTGTTGTTTCCATGTTCATAAATACCACTCCTAAGAAATAGAGTCAGAATTGCTATTTGCCATTCTGCCATTTCCATTATGGGTATTTCATGAACCAGATAAACACTTTTTGGAAGTTATCCCGACTTTTAATTTGATAACATAAATTTAATTGCCTTGGAACACCCGCTACGTGTATGAAATTATCCCGACTTCTGAAAATGCACTTTTACTGAAAATCTTATTGTTACACGTGTTGCAGAGATTTTATTTTTGTTTTCGGTATAATTCTTTTTTCGGGATAACTACAATATGAGACACACTGTCTTCCAGCAGTGCACATGCCGAAAAGAATAAGTGGTATGATGCAAAGCCTTATCCTTTTCGGCTGGTTTGCCATATTGTTCTGAAAAATACCTCTCACTATCCATTTCACTTTTTAGTTTAGCTAAACCGGACAGGGCTTAAATCAAAATATATTTCTTCCCAATAATCAGCAGACTTTTGGACATTTGTTGACCCCTCTGATTAAAAAGTTACGACAAGATAATTTATCCTACCGGGAGCATGTAAAATGAAAAAATGGAAATTAAGACTTCACTTTCTTAATAGTGAGGACTATTTGGCACTTTCATAAGTAACGAGAAACCCACTTGATTGAATTCCGATTTGGTATCAATCGTGCAAGATTTCGTTTATTGGAGATTATCTGGATTTTTTGTTCAGAATGAATAAATTAGTGTTCCATCTATATGCTAATAATGTTAATTTTCTATTACAAATCATATCTATTGCTTGATGGGGTTTTCCATAAAATGTATTATATTATTATGGCAAAAAAATTTTAATTTTGCTGTAACATTTTGAATACATTAAATATCTTATATATTTATTGAGGAGTCGAAGATATGATTTTTATTTTTACGAATGATAGGGACGATGAACGCTATGAGGACTCTATACAGGTATTGTTTGAGGAAAATTACGATAGAGCATTCAATACGGCAATAGCTATTCTTTTTAATAAAGAATTGGCTAAGGATGCAGTGCAAGAGGCATTTACTAGAGCCCTTTTAAAAATAAAAACGCTTAATGATAAAAGCAAATTCAATTCATGGATTTGCTCAATAACTAAAAATATAAGTAAAGACATGCTCCGGCAAATATGTATACAGAAAGGTAGAAACATATCGATTTATGATGAAGACGGTGATGTTAAAAATATAGTGGAGTTAAGTGATTTCAACGTTCCAGACAAAATATGTGAAGATTTGGAGATAAGACGAGAGATAAAAGAATGCATGGGTGAACTGGACATTGACTCACAACAGATTTTAAATTTGAGGTTTTATGAGGATCTTACTTATGAGCAAATAGCCGAACATATGAATATAAGTGTTAATACTGTAAAGGTAAAACTTCATAGGGCAAAGCATCGAATGAAAGAAAAGCTGGAAAAGCATTTTGATTCTAGGGAAGTGAGTAAAAATGTCTAAAGACTTCGATTCTTTTATAAAAGAGTTAGTAAAGGAAAGAATTGAGGAAATGCCGCGACCTCCAAAAGAGAAAGTGTGGGAGCAAGTAAAAAGCAGGTTAAGAAAAGAACGGAAAAAAGAAAAAAGAAAAAAGAAAAAAGGAGTGCCTTTAAACGGTTACGCCTGGCTTTTGTTGCCTGTGTTTTAATTGCATTGTTAACAGGATTATTTGTTAACTTTCAAACTCCCGTTATGGCGTTTACTAATAGAATTATAAAAAGCATAATAGTGATAACAGAAGATACTATTAAAATCTACAAAAAGGTTAACTCTCCTACAGATGGAAAGACTCCTGACTACCTTTTCGGCAGGGATATTGACGATCCAAGGATTGGTGAAGCACAAAAGAAAGTACATTTTAGACTGTTTATGCCGGAATATATACCGAAAGATTTCAAATTAGACAAAGTTGATGTTTTAAATAAGTATGAGAAGAAAGAAACCGTTACTTTTTTATATGTAAATACTAACAGTGATAATAAAGATTGTTTTGAAATTACGCAGCGGAGCTTCCCGAATGGGACAAATGTAGCATTAAACATTAAGAAGGATGAAAATACAAAGATTGAAAATTTAGTCATTGATGGAATAGAATATACTTTGGTGAATCATGAAGAACATCTTAATGGGTTATTATGGGATAGCGGTGAAATTGGGTGCGAAATCAATGGTAATATAACCAAGGATGAAATAATAAAGGTAGCAAAGTCAATGAAATAAGGGTGTACAAGTTGTACACCCTATTTTTTACCTAATCTACATATATGTAAGAGGATGTTGAATTTTGTGTTTCAGTTTGTGTACCATACTTGATATAGTGTACAGCCCTTGTCCTGTAATAATTTCCATGTTGGAAGCTTGTATTGGCACCTTCAGTTACACTTTTGGAGTTATATTGAGTAAAAGGCCAGCTTTGGACGTCAATCCACTGTGAACCATCCCATATTTGAAGGTATAGAGTAAGTTTTACTTGGTCTGACAAATAATTGGCTACCGTTGAGCCTTCAAGATATAAATCGCTTCCCGTATTGTCTATAGAGCAATAGTAGTTATAAAAAAGGCCGCTTGCTCTTTGAACAGATTCATTATCACTATCTGTACTACTACCATGATTGGGATCAGAGGACTCAATACCTTCAGTTGGCTTTGGAGGACGTTTTGTTTCCTCATTTGCAAATGCTATCTGTTGGAGGGATAGGACTACTAGTACAGTAAAAACAACCATTTTGATACACTTGTGCATTTTAAACTTCCCCTTTCGTGTATAAAAATATTTTTTCAATTATATTAAGACGAATTAACACTAAAAATGTTACACTTTTTCCGAAAATCAATTTGGGGAAATTTACAATAAACCTGTAACAAAATTTACCTCTAGACTGTCTTATAATATAACAAAGAAAAAAATTAACTCTCTTTACAAGCGAAAGACCAGCTAATTAAAGTCAAGAGTTTTTAAGAAAAAGCTTTATGAATTTTTGAAAACTCCTGACATAGAAAAAATGCATAACAACAAGACCACCTTTGCGAAGTAGACATAAAATAGCTGGTCTAAAATGAAATACTGATCCTTGAAAACTAAACATCAAGTGCAAGTACTGCTAAGCTGCTATATGCTTTGCTGCTAACATCTGAGCATGTTCCTGAGGACTGCGTAACTGGTACGGTTTTCTGTCCCTTAGAACAGCAAAGATGTAAATGATGATCTTACGCATAACTGCTCCCAAAGCTACCTTCTTAGGTTTGCTCTGGCACTTTTGCTTGTAGAATTCAAGTAATACAGGGTTGCAAGCCTCTTTATTCCGCTTAGTTCGGATATTGGCAAGAGCAGTTGTAAAAAGAACCCTGCGAAGTAGCCTGGAACCTCTCTTGGACATTTTATTCCGTGTGCCGGTAAATTCTCCAGATTGCATCACAGAGGGGTCAATGCCAAAGTAAGCAACCAGTTTTCCCGGCTTAGAGAAAGCGGAAAAATCGCCGATTTCTGCAAGAATGGTGGCAGCAGTAAGAAGGCCAATACCTGGCAGGCTCTGCAAAAGTTCAAGAGTTAATGCTAGCATGGGCATGTCCTTTGCCATATCTTCAGCGATCAATAGATGAATGGTTTTTAGGACCTTCGCCAAGTTATCTTCCAGAGTTCTGATCATGGATATGTAGACACCCAGCATAGCAACGTTCGAGGAATTATGAACAGTCAAAGGCGCAAACTCTCTGGCTTTGGAGACCAAAAGATTATACTTTGCAGTTGACCACTTAAGGCTTCTGCGAGAATTCTTCTGGATCAGTGCAATCAACTTGTTCCTGTTCGCTTTAAGAATATGCGCAGGCGTAGGATATTTCTCCAATACTGCAAGAGCAGCCTTTGAAAAGATGTTGGGGAATACATCCTTAAAGTTTAACATGAGTTGGTCAACAATACCCGTAAGCCTGTTTTTGTAGGCAGTAAGTTCGTCAGAGAGCTTGTAGTACTGTCGGCAAAGGCTTCGCAGACATTCAATATCCTCATCGGGGATATTAGTAGTTTTAAGCTCCTGAAATCTGTATAGCAGGGCAATTTTCCGGGCATCAACTTTATCATTTTTCACTTTCCTGATTCCAATATTTTTGATAGAATCAGTTTGGATGGGGTTTATGATGGAAACCTCAAATCCAGCTTTACAAAGTGAATGGAAAAGGATTTTGTGATAGTGCCCGGTGGATTCCATGACGACGAAAGGCCTAGAATCAAAGTCCTTTTCCGTTTTTTTCAGTAATTTAACGGCTCTTTCAACGTCAGAACTGGAATCATGGCGGATCTTCATGCGGGCAATTACTTCATTGGATGGAGAAAGAATTGCCATCTCACTAAAGAATTTACCTACATCGATTCCTGCCATAGGTCTGAAATTCATAAAAAATGCCTCCTTTACAAGATGAATGGACTTAAAAGTCTCCATTCCTTCCCATGTAAGCAAACAACCTTGCATGTGACACGAGGAACCAGCTATAAAGCTGGCCTCAACCAGCCAAATCATGTAGACTTACCGGAATGGATAAATACTCTTTTTTACGGGTAATCGGCCCGTTAGGGCCCGTCCCAGGAGGTGCCGCAAACACCTTCCAAGTCCGGATGATATTATACATGATTGTCAAAGTTCAGGCCAACAAACGCTGGCATAATGGCTAAGATGTGAAGCCGGATGATGTGCTTGATGTTTGGAAAAGAATAAAATTTGAAGTGTTATGTTAACTATGACTTTTAATGGGTCGAACAGTGGCTTTGGTCACTGATTTAATACAAAATAATTGTACAAGGAGGTGGACAAGCTATGTTACATATAAGGTCACCTGACAAGTTAAAAAGGCTCTTGCATATCCCCATATCTTGACCCCTCAAAAGTCTTATGATTGTGTGGATATTTAAGAACCTTTAACCCTATTATACGTCAGTGTTTCACTTGGTGCAACGAAAATTTTTTAAAAAGATAGTGTAAAGTAGCTTATGAAAAACGCAGGCAGCCACTATCAAGACAAAAGTGCACATTGAAAAGTGAAAAATGTACTGAGTTTCCGCATTTATTCCATGGTCCTCTTGACAATGAACCTCTTCCGGCATGATGAAAGGCGTCACGGCCTCACCCATGCTGAACAAGGTGTAGGGCTCTGGAGGATGGATGATGCTAGGCAGGATAGCCTAACATGCCGGATACTCATTATCAAGAGGCTTTCGCAGCATAAACGCTGCTAGGAGGCTTGCTTTGAAAGTATGAGTAGTTGAGAGAGCTCGATTAGCTTCTGCCACTTACCGGGAATGTTGGGAATGGATTCGAGTTCCGGGATAGAGTTCAAAGGCTGCCAGTAAGTATAGGAGTGGGGCCGCAGGAAATTGTAATAGGCGACAAACAGAGCAACATGAGTATTGGAGCCTTCTGCACTACCGTAACCATTCGTGACCTGATAAGAGAACTTGAAGGTCCGGTTAAGGCGTTCGATTATCTGTTTCAGCCAGCGGTATTCAGTTGATACTGGATCATCATTGGTAAGCCCGATGACCTGGATCAGGTTGAAATCCATACCTTGCAGCATGAATTGTTGCTGAGCGAGCTTGTAGGCAGTATAGCCGTCAGCAGCGAACTTGAGGGCCATACCAGGGAACTCTTTGAACTTGGCAAAGGCCATACGCATTGCAAGGATGCAAGGACCTACATCACGGGTACTGGATATTTGATATCCGAGGATGGACTTTTTAATAGCATCCACGATGAACCAGACATAGTGGCGGACACCTTTCACTTTTGTATAGGTTTCATCTGCAGCTAGGTAGTTAGTAGGCTTGTAGTCGAAATTATCTACGAAAGGTTTCACAATGGCAGCAGCAGTCTTGGCATAGTTAGCAACCATGGTATGGGAGATTTTAACCTGGTGCACTTCCCAGAGAGCTCTGGCAGTGGCCCGTGTAGACAGCCCCAGGTTGACGTTGTAAGTCAAGCAAAGCCCCATGATGTGAGAGGAAAAATTCCTGAAGGTAAGGTTTGTAGCACCTTTGGGCATGGAGGATAAATCCATCTTAAAGAAGTCAATGGTGAATTCCCGGTAAATGTAGTGGAGCTTAAACTTATGCTTGTCCTGCTGATATTCTGCTTGATCTTCAGGCGATAATCTGTTTAGGGCATCAAGATAATAAGGACAGCTTTTGTTAACGCACTTGTGAATGTTGAAATGCTTTCGATCCTTCTTCTTGACAAGGATATGGCCGCAGTATGGACAGACAAGGGCACCAATTTTGAAGTCGTTTTTATCCTTGTTGAATCTAAGTCCGCAAACCTTGCACAGAAGTTGTCCACGGCCGCCGGTATTGTTATAGAGGTAGTCGTGGGGTGCACCGCAGCGATGGCATACAGTATCGGTAGGCACGGGATTGCTGCCACGGGACTTGACTGGCTTAAGATTCTTGCCGTGATTAAATTTGTATTCATCAAGCAGAACTGTGTAATTCAACCTTTCAGGCTGCTTGATGACAGGGAGCTTATCGATAGTGAGCTTGTTGTATTTAGGGCTTGTAACATCGTATTTTGGAGACTTGAGAGGTATATTTTTCACTATGAACAAAAGCAATTGTTGGATTTGTAAAAGTAAAAATTGATTATATGCTACTAAAACTGATATAATTGAGTTCAAACAATGACACTTCCTTTCTGGGTTGTTGGTGTTGTAGCAGACTCAATTATACCAGAAAAGAGGGGGTCATTGTTTTTTTGTTACAAAAAACAATGAAATCCTTGATATATCAAGTTTAAGAGTCTATTTCTATGTAAATAGATTAACACTACGATTAAAAATAGGGAGGTATATTTTATGAAATTTTCATTGAAGGCTTTGCGTAAAATAGCAAACTTATCATTAGTAATTTCCTTGCTCTTTTCATTAACTCTGCCAGCTAGTGCAGCAACTGAGGAAGAATTACTGGAAAAGGTTACCGGAGACACAATAAATGCGGGAATTCCTAAACAGATAATTTCATCTACTGAAAAACTCCTTAGCCAAACTACAGGTACTACAGACGTGTCATATCATGTCATGACAAAGGAAGAACTGATTGCCGAGGGCTTAACAGAAGAGCAAGCAGAAACAACCTATGAAGTTGGTAGAATTATTAAGGAAATGGAGGTAACAGGTCAGAAAATTGATTTGGTTAACGGGAAGGTTACTATAATCAATCCAGCAGATATGAAACAGTCAATATCAAAGAAAGATGAAGCATATATTATAAAATTCTTTGAGGAAGGATTGAAAAAGCCGAAAGTTTCAAGGAAGGATAAAATTGAAAAAATTAATAGGCTTCTTAATGAAAATCCAGGTCGATCTGAATTTAAAGCTACATTTGACGACGGTTCATGGATTAGAGTTAGAGAAAAGCTAAATAGGGTCGATACAATTGATAGTGATAGTGTAAACACGTACGAAACAGTTGAAACATTGGATGAAAGCATCTTAAGTCTAGGTAACGGAACATTTATAAGAGAATTTTTATGGACAGAATCAGGAACTGGTTATTTTACTGAGCAAAAAATGGTTTACAATTTTACAATACAGAATGATAATTATGACGTGTATTTGAACTCTTGTGTAGGCTCTGTAAAAAGTTCCAATGTTTTCACTCTTGTAAGTTTGGATGATGATGTAGATGTGGGAGAAACGCATTATGATGAAAATCCTGATATTTGGACGCAAGGTCATGTTCAAGTTGTGTGGAAGTGCAGCGGTAGTGTTAGTGGAACATTATTTGGGGTTTTCTCTATCGGATTTGAAACGGGACAAACATGGACTCAAATTCAACAGGTAGCTATCAGCCTTGCCGCTCGTCACCACTACTGCGTATTCTAATGATATTGTGAGAAACGGGGTTGCAATATCAACCCCGTTTCCTATTGAATTAGGAACTCGATTACTAAATAGATTTAAGGTGATGTTAATGAGGAAAAAGTCTCTTGTTTTAATTATATGTTTTTTAGGTGCTATACTAACGTTATGCTCTTGGATGTTTTGCAGACAGCATATCATATTTGAAGCTAGTGAAAACTCAGAATGGCCATATGATGCAATTAAATATGTAGACATTAGTGATGTACCGCACAACAAATTAAACATTGCAATTATTGATACGGGAATAGATTTAACGCAGCCCGACTTTCAAAGAATTCATATAAAAACATACAGCGTATTAAATGAAAATGAGCCAGATAATGATAATGAACATGGGACAATGGTAGCTAAATTAATATGTAATAGCAAACTTATAAATCAAAAAAATGCAAACATTACAAGTAATATAACATTTCATGTTATTGATATTGGTGATGGAAAAAATTTAACTATTCAAAAACTCGTAGATGGAATAGATCTTGCATTGAAGTTAAAAGTGGACATAATCAATTTGAGTTTAGGCACATATAAGAATGATGAAACGCTTAAAGCTAAAATACAAGAAGTAGTTGATGAAAGAATTATTATAGTTTGCGCAAGTGGAGATGATGCTACTAAACAATATTTGTATCCTGCATCATATGAAGGTGTGATTTCGGTTTCATGTACAGATATGAACAATGTTAATCTTTTAAACAATAATATGAATGATAAAATAATTGTTTGTGCACCAGGAGAAAAAATTCCTGTTGGTGAAAACAGTGGTAAAATTAAAATCACGAATGGCTCTTCGGCTGCGTCAGCTATAGTTACAGATGTAATCATTGTACTAAAATCTATCAAGCCATCTTTGAATTCTTATGACATAATAGATATTTTTAAAAAGACTTCAATGGATTTAGGTGATAAAGGTAGAGATGAAATATACGGCTATGGTTTAGTAAATTTTAAGGACTGCATAATGTATGTAAAATCATCATTATAATACACTTTTTAACATAGCATATCATTGGATGTTTAGGTTTATTGAGTAAGCTGATGTATGGGTATAAAGCAACTTAGTAAACATGCAGAGTTAATTATAACATTACGGAAAGGAAGAATTATTATGAAAAGTAAAATTTTATTACTAATGATTGCAATAATGAGCTTTGCGGTCGTAAGCTGTACAAATGGAAAGAAGGAAATTAATGCAACTGAGTTTCAAAGAGAAGTTGGTAATATAGAACTAGCAGTCGCAAATATAGAAAAAACTTCTGAAGGTATGTTATATACTGTAAAAGTTATAAATAATAGTTCGTATATAATTAAACAAGCAAGTGTTTTTTTGAGTTATCCTAAAATGAAATATAAATCTGAGGCTGATGAAAAGCAATTTGATGTGGAAGCTAACAAGGATAAAGAGCTAAAAATGCTTCTGCCTGCTGGAACATATATAGGCAACGTTACTACTAATGAAGTATTTTTGGAGTTGAGAGGTTATTTAAAAGAAATTGTTGAAAAGAATGGATTTCATATGAGTGGCAGTGTTGAAGCTTATATAAAGTAATAGTATTTACGCATTAGTGTTGCATCATTAGTGTTGCATAAAATGTAATACTAAGCTTCTTGTCTTACAGTCTCCAGGTAGGAATTAATAGTATCTATAGGTCGCTTTCCATTATTCCTATAACCCTGATGTGGTCTATAATGATACCAGAAATTAAGACAGACAAAACGGCCAAAATAAGTTAGAATGGAACTATGGAAAAGAGAAGAAATTTTACACCGGAAGAAAAAGCAAAAATAGTAATTGAGGTCTTAAGGGAAGAAAAAACGCTGATTGAGATTGCTGCCGAATATGAAATACATCCGAATCAGCTAAGCCGCTGGAAGGCAGAATTCATAAGCAATGCAGGCAGGGTATTCAGCAAGGAAACCGATGAAGTAGAGAAGGTCAAGCAGGCGTATGAAAAGGAGAAGGACGAACTGCTTAAGCAAATTGGTCAACTCTCATATGAGGTTAACTGGCTTAAAAAAAAATCTGGGTGCGGCTGAGAAAGGACGAAATGTTTAGTGGGTGGAACTCCTACCTGTTTAATGCCTGAGCTGGGCAGACAGTAGCAAGTCATGGATGTATCATAGTAATAGGGTACATTAAGCGTTGACAGTTAGGTAATGGGCCTGAAAGTGATTGAGCTGCGAAATTTTTAAGATTGTAATGGTCGACGAATTCCAGATTTCGGAAGACAAAACTGGTGAATGCGTTACCGGCGAGCATTCATAAGCATTACCGCAGTCGAAGAGCCAGGCACGTTATACAATGACACTTCGTTAACTCAGGAGACCCTGCCTATTCTCCGAAAGGAGTATGATAAACAACCAATAGCACGGAAGAATATCAAATGATAGACAGGGAGTCGGATAGTTCCATATTGTGTGTGCATGGCAGCGCAGCTGCCAGGCGGGTTAAAGTCCCGCTGGACTTCGGATTGGGAAGTTCATATCCAAACTTGGGAGTAATGTCTCAGGGGCTGGCAGAAGCCAGAGGACAGGGTGTCCACTGTGAAATGGAGTCCGAAGGGTTTGAGGAGAAGTACCAGGCCGTAATCAACGGAAGCGATTCCACTGATGAACCGGTCGGCCAAAGACGGGGCAAGGTCGAGCCTGCACTATGGAGGCGAAGGCGCTCCAATTCACCCGTCGCACCAAGGTGTTTGCGGACGGCATGGTATGGAAGGAAGCTGCGTGACCCATGGAGACCTTGTATCGTCTGCATGGACAGTAAAGCAAGCTATAAAGCAACCCCGAAATGTTTGCTGACGCGATGCAAGGAGTCGGAGAGCTGAATAGTACTTTAACTGCCGAACAACAAAAACGGCGGGACTGTTTCTTGAAAACAGCTAAACTTCAACCCAAAAGGTGGAGTTCAGGGGAAGGCAGCTCACATAACAAACTGAAATCGAAGGAGAATCAGCGAGTATGAAGCAAGGAAAGGAAAGTTCCCTAAGCGAAAGACCCGGAACTTGTGGCAGAGGATACTGATGATAACGGAGACAGTAAGTGCAGGAAAGAAACTCAAGGCACATTCATTAATTGACAAGGTGTACCACCCGACAAATTTGGAAATGGCCTGGAAGAAGGTTAAGGCCAATGGAGGAGCCGGGGGAATAGACGGGATTTACATGGATGAGTTCGAAAAGGCAGCAACAGAGGAACTTAAAAGTCTCCATGAACACCTTAAGAACGGGACATACGAACCTCTACCGGTAAGGCGGGTATACATACCCAAAAGAGGAAAACCACAGGAGAAGCGCCCGTTAGGAATCCCGGCTATCAAAGACCGAGTATGTCAACAAGCATTAAAGAACAGGATGGAACCAATATTCGAAAAGACATTCAACGATTGCAGCTTTGGTTACAGACCTGGACGTTCTCCTCATGACGCTATGCGGAAGATATGGCGAGAAATACAGCGGGGGAACGAATGGATCGTAGACGGGGATCTCCGCGACTACTTTGGGACGGTCAATCATGGAAAGTTAATTGATATGGTGGCTGAGCAGATAAGCGATGGAAGAATCCTTGACTTAATCAGGAAAATGCTCAAAACTGGTTATGTAGAAAATGGCCATAGGTATGAAACCGAAGCCGGAACACCGCAGGGGTCGGTGATTAGTCCCCTATTGAGCAATATATATCTGACACCATTCGATAATGCCATGACAGGAAAAGGTTTCAAACTTACCCGTTTTGCCGATGATTGGCTGATAGTCTGCAAAAACAGAGCAGAAGCCGAAAAGGCGTTAAGGACGGCGAAAGAAGAACTTGCAAAGCTCGGTTTAATGCTCCATCCGGATAAAACGCGAATAACCAACATCAAGTGGGGATTTGAGTTTTTAGGATACAAAATCAAACAGGGAAAGGGATTGAAGCTACCGAAAGATAGAATCAAAGCGGTGGCAAACGCACTTAATCTGTATGCATTCCCAACGGACAAATCCATAAAAAGATTTATGGATACAATCCGGCAGAGAACTAAAAGAAAAATACCCATAACACTTAAAGAACTGATCAATACTATTAATCCGGTTATCCGCGGGTGGGGAAACTATTACCGTAAGTCACATGTTCGAAAACTGTTCAACAAATTGGACAGATGGATAATCAGACGGCTTTTGAACCATCAGTATAAAAGATGGAGAAATACTGGCTGGAAAAAGTATCCTGCAAAAAGGCTTTATGGTGAATACGCACTAGTTAACCTTATACAACTAATACCAGGACTTGAGAAGAAACCTGTTCTTAATTAGCATTGTTATGAGAAAGCGGACTGCGGGAAAACTGCACGGTCCGTTTGGTCGAGCGGACGGAGGAAGGCCAAGGCCGACCTCTTCCGACTCTACACTGATGAATACTGGTAATGCGGTAGGAGAGAAGGGAACTACATATCACCACCATTGGCAGTGAAACGTTAACTATACTCAGGGATAGGTGAATTAATGGAAACAAAACTGACAAGAATAGCACAAATCGCCAAACAAAGGCCAAAAGAAGTATTTACTTCGCTCTACCATTTGTTAAACGAAAACTTATTGACACAGTGCCACAGGGAGCTGAAAGGCAACAAAGCAGCGGGTATCGATCATATTACCAAAGAAGAATACGAACAAAACTTAGCCGGCAACATTGCCAACTTGGTAAACAGGCTCAAGAACCATAGCTATAAACCTCAGCCAGTTCGCAGAACCTACATACCTAAAGGAAACGGCAAGGAAGTGCGCCCATTAGGCATACCTTCGTATGAAGATAAAATTGTGCAAATGGGGTTGAACAAAATACTGCAAGCCATATATGAAACAGAATTTATGGAGTTCTCATATGGCTTTAGACCAAACAGAAGCTGCCACGATGCATTAAGAGAACTTAATAGGATAATCCATACCGGGAAAATAAACTACATTGTCGATGCTGATATCCGGAAGTTCTTTGATACTGTAGACCACGAGTGGATGATTAAATTTCTGAAGTTAAGGATAGCAGACCCGAACATCAATAGACTTATTACAAAGTTCATGAAATCAGGATGTATGGAAGAAGGCCAGTTGATACCAACCGACGTAGGCACACCTCAGGGGTCGATTGTTTCACCAACCCTTGGAAACATATACTTGCATTATGTTCTGGATTTGTGGTTTGTAAAAGTTGTGAAGAAAAGGTGTAAAGGTCAAGCTGAAATAGTAAGGTATGCAGATGATAGTGTGTTCTGCTTTCAATACAAAGAGGATGCAGAATGGTTCTATAAAGAATTAATTCAGAGGCTTGAGAAATTCAAGTTGAAGGTGGCGGAAGAAAAGACTAAGATAATAATCTTTGGGAAATATGCAGAAGAGCGCTGTAAAGCTGCAGGATTAAATAAACCGGAGACTTTTGATTTCCTGGGATTCACGCACTATTGTGGCAGGAGCGTCAATGGTAAGTTCAGGTTAATGAGGAAGACGAGTAAGAAGAAATTCAAAGCAAAAGTTCAGGAGTTTAAGCAGTGGATAAAAGCTTCAAGAAATCTGAAAATAAGCGAAATATTCAGAGCTACCTCTTCAAAGCTCATAGGCCACTATCAGTATTATGGAATTACAGATAACATGAGAATGCTCTCGAAATTTCTGTACAACATACAGAAGCTACTGTACAAATGGCTTAACAGAAGAAGTCAAAGGAAAAGCTTTAGCCTTGATAAGTTTAATTTGTATCTGAAAATTAATCCCCTGCCGAAACCCAGAATATATGCAAGTATGCACTATGTAGGCGCAAGTAGTGTTAAGTGATATGAGGAGCCGTATGCCTTAATTGGGTACGTACGGATCTTTGAGGGTTGCACGCTGTGAAGCGTGCTTCTACTCGACCCTCCTCTAAATCCCGTGAAGACCGCATGAAAATGATTGACAAAGATGAAAAGAAATTAAGCATCACAAAGCAGGCCGAACTGTTGGGAATTAACCGTACAAGCCTTTACTACAAGCCGACACCGGTAAATGATGAAGAATACCTGATAAAGCGGATTATTGATGAGATTTATACGGCTCATCCGGAATATGGCTATCGTAGGATGACGAATATCCTGAACCGGGATTATAAGATTCATATAAATCGAAAGCGAACCCGGCGTTACATGAGGGAAATGGGTATACATGGCTTATGTCCTGGACCTAACCTTAGCAAACGTCTACATGACAAGTACTCATATCCGTATCTGCTGAGAGGCTTGAACATTGATCGTCCAAATCAGGTATGGTCCATAGATATTACTTACTGCCGGATGAAACACGGTTTCATGTATATGGTAGCCATAATAGACTGGTATTCCCGCTATGTAGTTGGATTCGAGTTATCAAACACTTTAGATAAGGTATTTGTCGTAGAAGCAATACAAAAGGCAATAAAACGGTACGGTAAGCCTGAAATCATGAACAGTGATCAAGGTTCACAATTTACAAGTGATGAATACATAAATCTATTGAAAGATAATGGTATTAAAATATCTATGGATGGAAAAGGAAGAGCATTGGATAATCAACGGATAGAGCGTTTCTTCCGTACCTACAAGTGGGAAAAACTTTATCTTGAAGATTGCGAAACAGGACAACAGCTTCGGCAGATAACAAGAGAATATGTGGAGTATTATAACAACCGAAGGCCTCATCAATCGCTGGATTACAAAACGCCGGCAGAGTATTACTTCGGGGGTTGTAAGCAGCTTCCGGCAGTCGTATAAAACCTTGGGGCTCTGCCCCAAACCCCGTCCTCGCCGGAAGACAGCCGGTCTGTCATAACAGACCGGAAAGCAAAAGGATGTATGTCCATTGGATGTCAAGGGTCAAGATGAACTCGCTTACGCTCGCCCTTGACATCCTCCAATAGAGTGCATAAATGTAGAAATTATACAAAATTAAAGAAAGGAGAACCTAACTTAGAAAAGCTAAAAAATTGTCTTGACAATGGGGGGCATTATAATCCTTTGACACAGTAAACCAGTCAAAGATGATAGAGATACTGTTAAGGAGCATAAAGGACAGCAGGGTAATATCCCTCATACACAAATGCCTCAGGGCAGGGGCAGAGAAAGAGGTAGGTTTGAAGAAAAAGAGAAAGGTCTGGCATAAGGCGGGAATATCAGCTCGTTATGCAGCAACATAATGCTGAATGAACTAGATCACGAACTGGAACGAAGAGGAATCAGATTTGTGAGGTATGCGGATGACATGTTACTGTTTGCAAAGTCAAAAAGGTCAGCGCAAAGGATACAGAAGCATATTATCCCATTCATAGAGAACAAACTGTATCTCAAGGTGAACAGGAAAAAAACAGTGGTGGCATACATCGGCAATGTAAAGTTTTTGGGATATGGGTTTTATCCGTCGAAAGATGGAATAAAACTGAGAGCACACCCCAAAAGTATCAGCAAGATGAAATCCAAATGAAGGAAATCACAGCGAGAATCAACGGAAGGTCATATGAATTGCTCAAATCGAAACTGAGACAATTCATAACCAGATGGGTGAACTATTTCAAACTTGCAGATATGAGAAAACTACTAAGTTCAACCGATGAATGGCTTAGAAGAAGGCTGCGCATGTTTATCTAGAAAAGATGGAAGTAAATCCGTACCAGATACAAAATGCTAAGAAAGCTTGGGCTAAACTGCAAAGAGGCCTATGAGTTTGCATGTGCAAGAAAAGGCTACTGGCGAATAGCTAATAACCAATAACCAAATTCTAACTATCACTATCACCAACGCCCGCTTATTACAGGCAGGATACACATTTTTCTGGGATTACTACAAAACTATAACGGCGTAAACTTGGGAACCGTCTAGTACGGGTCCGTAGGCTAGGTGGTGTGAGAGGTCGGTAGGTGAATTAATCGTCTACCTCCTACTCGATGTTGTAGAACATGCTCTGTAACTCAACGGTGAAAGTATGCTATAGTATAATTAATTTTTAAATAAAAACTATTTATATCAGTGGAGGTTATAACATGAAAAATTTCAAAATTATGCTATTTGGGATTGCTCTTATTCTATTAGGGATTGCTTTAAAACTAATGTTTATTGAATATGTAGAATCAGGTTTCTTATTGGTCCTGGAAAGAGTAACACCATTCATAGGTATTATTGTTACGGCGATCGGTTTATTTCTAACAGATTATGACAGTAAATAAAAATTTTAATCAACTTGTTGTATTAGCTGAAGTTTTACAGATCGTGAGAATATTATAACGAGTACAATTGCTATAGTATCTCTATAAAAAAGATACTGTCTATGAATGTAAAGAAATAACTTTTTCTTAGCAAGAGATAAATCAAATTGCTAGAGAAAGGTATTGCTATTATGAGCAATGCCAAAGATCAGATGACGATTAATTGCAAGATGGATATATGATCCGATTGATGATTAAAAAATGTAGGCAGTATGTATATTTTACTTAACTGGTTTTCTTTCAATGTTAGTGTCCAAGTGTATTTTAAGGCTCATGCTCAAATGGGGGCGCTCTCATTGCCTGATGGCTAGACCCTGTAAAACAAGGGGTATCTGCATTTTATTAGATTATTACCAGAAAACTATGATTTCAAGCATAAATCAAGCTTTCTGGCAATATCCTAATTGTAAAATTGAAAAAGCTTCTTTGTCCTAGAAAGTAGTGTCCTAAATTTTGTGTCAACTCAAGGATAATATATTTTTTGATGTTGGGATGCCTAATTTTTTGGTATCCCTGTTGTTTTAACTCTATCATTCGCTTGCATCTTAGTCAATACATATTTGTGAATTCTGATTAAATTCCGGAATCCTGAAAAGGCGTTTATGCTGCAAAGCCTCTTGATAATGAGTAAAGCGGTATGTTAGGCTATCAGCCAGGCATCATCCATGCTGCAGAGGAGGACTCCCTTGTTCAGGAATGGGTAGTGCATGCAGGTATCTACTAACATGCCAGCAGAGGCTCATTGTAAGAGGATTGTGGAATAAATGTCCGTAGTTTATATGTCTTTTTCTGATATCCGTCCATCAAAATAAATCACAAGCTGTCCGAGAATAGTGCCCTGTAAATGTCAATAAAAATTTAGGCCAGTTACCGGAGTAAAATTAGGCCACCAATTCATAAAAAATCAGCCTACATCTGTCTGCTTTGAAAGAGCCTGCTTAAACCTGTAGCTTTCCCCATTAATGTTCAGTATATGAGCATTATGGGTCAGGCGGTCAAGCAAGGCAGCTGTCATTTGTTCATCACCTAACACCTCCGTCCATTTTGGAAATTCTAAGTTTGTAGTTATTATCAGGCTGCCTCTCTCATATCGGGAAGAGCAAAACTGGAAGAGTAATTCAGCCCCGACTTTGCTGAAAGGCACATAGCCTAACTCATCAAGAATTACTAAATGCGGGGCCAGCCATTGTTTTTCAAGCTTGTTGAGGCGATATTCCTGCTGTGCTGCAAGCAATTCGTTAATCAAACCGGCTGCCGTGTAGAATTTAACTCTCATGCCCTGCCGACATGCCTCATAACCGAGTGCAGTCGCAATATGGGTTTTACCAACCCCGGAGTTGCCTATCAACAGGACATTTTCTCTTCTTCGTATATATTCCCCCTGCATAAGTTTCAGTACTCGCGGCTTGTTTAGAGATGGTATAGCGAGAAAGTCAAAGCTTTCAATCGTTTTAATTACTGGAAAGCCAGCTTGCCGGATTCCTCTCTGGATTCGATTGTTTTCCCGCTGATGTACTTCCTGCTCAAGTACGCACAGTAGGTATTCTTCATAATCCAGATTGTTGTCTGCGGCTTCTCTTGCCAGGGATTCATAGGTTTTTGCAGCCTGGGGCATTTTCAGCTTTTTCAAGTAAGCTTCGATCAGCATTTTATTGACCGGCATTATTGTCCACCTCCTGACATGAGCGCGCTATATTTACTAAGATCAGGGGGCATTACAACAACCTCGGGGATACTCAGAAGCCTGTCCTTGCTGACTGGGGCCATCTTAGGGCTGCCTGAAACCAGTAGCTGCCCCAATATGTTCAATACACCGTCATAGCTGTATACGTTGTATACTATAGCTATTTCAACAGCTTCTGTCACTAGTGCCGGAGGATAATCCCTGTGCAGCATAAGTATCTTTACAAACTCTCTGTTGCCCTTCTGACTTCTGGCATTTAAGCTTCGGCGATACTGTTCATAAATGGGTGCCAGGGTTTGGGGCTTATATACTTTTGTGTTGCCTAATGCGCGGGATTTTTGCAGCAGTAGTTCCAGATAGTGATCCAGCTTTATTTGTTCCTGGTATCGTCCGTATATTCTTGGGTGGCTCGCTATTATTGTTCCTTTGCATAGTATCTTCACTTCATCCGCAGTAGCTTTAACGGTGACTTTCTCTCCCACATATATCGTGGGAACAGAGTATCGGTTAGTCTCAAACTGCACCATCGAATAGCGATTTACCTTTGCCTCCTTATACCTTGCTCCATCAAACCTTATCGCCGGCAATGGCCTTAATGCAGCTCTTTCAGCCTCCCATTTCGGATTCTTTTCCAGAAGCTTAACACATTCTTTATGCAGATATTCATTCAATTCCTCAAAGGAATCAACCTCAGGGTAGGGAACAAAAAACCTTCGGACAGCCTCTTTACCTGCATTTTCTACACCGCCTTTATCGCTCCCTTTTGCTGGCCGACAAAAGGTGGATTCATAAAGGTAATGAGTTCGTAAGGCGATGAATTGCTCCTGTTCTTCTCTGTTGCTGCCTTCAAGTATTTTCTTCGTAGAAACCGCCCGAGCCTCTCAATTTCATTACAAATACATGTGCCTTGGTTTCCTTGCCCTTAAGATAGAAATATGCTTCTGTCCAGTCTACTTCTGCATAGGTTCCCAGTTCGAATTCCAATGGCAAAAAAGCTTCTCTTTGCTTTCTGTACTCTTTTCTTAGGTAATCCGAAACGGTATTGTACCCGCCTGTAAAACCTTCTGCTTTAAGTATCTCAAATATTTTTGTTCCTGTGTGACGTTGTTTACGGTGTCTGGTTCTATCCTCTTCTATTATCTGCTTGATCATTGGTATGTACGGACCCAGCACCGGATGCTTTCTCTCTTTTGTCAACTTGTACTTAGGCGGTTTTGGTTCTTCCAGGGAGATATATTTTGAGATTGTATCCCTGTGTATTCCAGTCCTGCGGTTAATTTCCCTAATACTTAGGCCTTCCATAAAGTACATTTTTCTGATATCCTCTAATTGTGCCATCTTAATCATATCCTTTCCTCCTGTACGATGATGATGTCAACATAATCATACAGGAAAATTTGATTAAGGTGGCCTATTTTTTTACCGGTATGTGGTACAATTTTAGAGTAGCATTAACAGTGCCCCAACCTTGAATCCGGCCAGACCATTTTTAGTAATTTCTCGTACAGCCAGGTAGAGGTCCTTAATTAGGGCGTCATCGGAGGATATGCTGATTTTGTCTTTGTAACTTTGCAAAGCTGTCGATTGACATTAACATGCAGTTATTGAACACTCTTCCATAACAGCCAGTTTCCCTAAATTGGATATGATTCTTCACTTCCTTGGATATCGTAGTTGGATCATTTCCAAGCTCGCGAGCTATGCTTTTGAATGATTTCCTGCTGATTAACCTTTGCTCGATTATGTTCCTTTCTTTCTGAGTCAAATGTTTGAAGCCATGCATATGTGTACCCCCTTCAGAGGCACCACCATATATATCATAGCTTTTTGAGAGACAATATTCCAGCTTTCACAAGAAAATGAAACAGTGTGATCTTTGCAAAAGTAACTTCCACCTTTCTCATTTCTAGTGATTTGCAAAACTAAATTCCACTGTCTATGAATTTGGGGTCGAAATTACTTTTTCAATTAAACTTGGTATAAATTGTATGATTTATGAGACCCCAAATATTGTAACTTATAATTTTGTTTGATATAATAATAAATCCAATATTATCCATGATATAGTAATTGAATTAAGAATAATAAAATCCGCTCTAGTGTTTTCTTCAGCAAGCTTTATTATTAAATAATTACTGATCGCGAAATCAAGAATGGTCGGTTAAGTTATGGAAGTTGGTATCAGTAAATTTACAACATCCAAAATGAGCAGAAATAGGAATGCAACTCTTATTGCGCTACTCTCTGTTTTATCAATACTAGCGGTATGACATAGGAGATATTATTGGAGTTGTTTCATAGGAAAGAAGCATGAAGGATAAAATACTTCAATTATAAGTAAGGGGTATAATAATATGATAAATTCTAAGATCAACACAAGCAGTAATGAAATATGGAAGAATGCTGATAATTATGAAGATTGGGAAACTTCAAGGCCTTTGCTGTTCCGTGAAGATATGAGGGATACATTCTTTCGGTGGTTTAGAATTAAGCCATCTGACAATGTGCTTGATGGTGGCTGTGCAACCGGAGTGCTGACTCGCTTTATTGCGAAAGGCCTGGATACTGGCACAATTACCGGATTTGATATTAGTTCCAACTTTGTGGAATACGGCAACAAAAAAATTGCTGAGGAAGGGTTAACTAATAAAACAAAGATTGTACTCAATGACGGTTTTGCATTATCCTTTGCCGACAACTCCTTTGATGTAGCGGTTAACCATACATATCTTGGGGTGTTATCCGATCCGATGGCCGGACTTAAGGAGTTAATCAGAGTGTGTAAAAAGGGCGGCTTCGTTTCTGCTTCTGTTTCTGCAAGAAACTTTCCTAGGATTGTTTGGGACGGTGATTGCCCTTTTGAAGGAAATGCAAGATTGAACGAGTTGATTGCCAAGTATGAAGCTGCATACAGTAAAATTACAACGACTACTGTATTGAAGCAGGATAGCTATTGGAATGCCATGCGTTACCCAAAGATGTTCGCAAAATGCGGTTTGGTGGACATAACAATCCATCCATATGCCTCAGGATTTTCATATAATGATAGTTACTGGTCGGATGATTTTAAAGTATATAAAATCAAATCGGGTATAGGTCGCGAAATAGAAATATTGGAAAAGCAACGAAAAAATCCGCTTTATGCAGAAAATGGCTTTACGAATGCCGAATTTGATGAATTGATTGATTTATATCGGAAAAAGCAAACTCATTTGCTGAGCAATATCCATAACATCGAGAACTGGGATTGGGAAGCAAGTGTGCATTACATAGTGACAGGCAAAAAACCGTAATATATTAGCTGCAAAAGACGGAAGCTGCAGCATCAGTAAACAGGATACTATTAAAGAAAAGCGTAACATATTAGCTTTAAAGAGTCGGTGATAATATGCAGAACATAAAAGACTATAATTCTTTCAAGAAAATTGAGCCTGTAAATAAAGGCTGGTCAAAGGATAAAAAGTACTATATCGAAACTGTGGATGGTAGGAGACTTCTCCTTCGTGTTGCAGACATATCCGAATATGAAAGAAAAAAGGCCGAATTTGAAATGATGAAACAGGTTGCATCTTTGGGTGTCCCAATATCACAGCCTTTGGATTTTGGTATTTGTGATAATGGAAAGAGTGTTTACTCGATCTTCACATGGTGCGATGGCGAAGATGCTGAGACAGCCTTGCCGTGTTTAACTGAAACCGGGCAGTATGTGCTTGGAATGAAATCCGGTGAAATATTAAAGCTGATACATTCTATCCCTGCCCCAAAAGAGCAGGAAGAATGGAGTATTCGATTTAACCGCAAAATAAATAGTATTATTGAGAGATATAAGGCTTGTAAAATAAAGTTTTATGGCGATGATAAAATCATTGGCTATATTGAAAATAACCGGCATTTGCTTTCCGGAAGACCACAGTGCTATCAGCATGGTGATTATCATGTGGGCAATATGATTATCTCGTCGGATAACATGCTTTCAATCATTGATTTCAATCGTCAGGATTTCGGTGACCCCTGGGAAGAATTCAACCGGATTGTGTGGAGTGCGAAGGCCAGTCCGCATTTTGCCACGGGACAGCTCAGAGGTTATTTTGGTGGTGAGCCTCCCATGGAATTCTTCAAGCTTCTGGCCCTTTACGTTTCCAGCAACACCCTTTCGTCAATTTTTTGGGCCGTACCTTTTGGGGAAGAAGAAATCGCTACTATGATAAATCAGGCACAGAATGTGCTCTCCTGGTTTGACAACATGAGCAATCCTGTGCCTACCTGGTATTTGAAAGACTTTTATGTTCAGTATATAGACGATATTCCCTATATGTTGAAAGCGCCTTTTGATATGTCCTTTATCCGGAAGTACGGTAAAGTATTCAAGGTTTACGATGATCAGGACTCCGGTAATATTTGCTTTGGAGTACAAAATGGCGTTAATCGATATTTCATCAAATTTGCAGGTGCACCTACAGTACGGTATAAGGGGATGCCTGAAGATGCCATAACACGTCTGAAAGCCACTGTGCCGGTATATCAGGATTTGGCTCATCCCAATCTGGTAAAATTAATAAAAGCTGAAGAAGTTGGTGGTGGTTTTGCGGCAATATTTGAATGGGCAGACGGTGAATGCATGGGTAGGCAATACCCTCTCTCAAGGCAGAAGTTCCTGCAAATGCCAAACAGCACAAAACTCGATGTATTTGATGCTATATTGTCTTTTCATACCCATGTTATCGACAAAAGCTACGTAGCAATTGACTTTTATGATGGCAGCATTATGTATGACTTTTCTGCAAAGAAAACCTTTATATGCGATATTGATTTTTATTCGAAAGCCCCTTACAGCAACAACATGGGCAGAATGTGGGGTAGCTCCCGGTTCATGTCACCGGAGGAGTTTGAGCTTGGTGCCACGATTGATGAGATAACTAATGTGTATCTCATGGGAGCTACAGCCTTTGCATTGTTTGCTGGCTTTGACAGAACACCTGAAAAGTGGCAGCTAAGTAAAGAGTTATACAAGGTGGCATTAAAAGCTGTCAGCAGTGAGCGTAGCCAGCGGCAGCAATCCATACGCCAATTTATTGAAGAATGGAACGAAGCGAGGAAGCAACTATCATTATATAGAGGTTAAAACAAGTCCTGTTATCCACCCTGGCTGAATAAAAGATAATATAAGGATTATATGGATGGTGAGATGTTGAAACATATGCTGTGGTGTATCTATGTTGTGAGAGATTCCATTATCTGAACTGCTTTCTTTTCGTTTTCATATGCGGATTTTAATAATGATGCAATCCTCGCTCTGACCTCGGGTGATGTTGCATCCTCGTTTGTCTTAATTCTAAATGCTTCCATCCAGGCATTAAAGACAGCTTTGTATAATTCAGACAGTTCAGTCATTTTAACTTTTTCAAAATATTTGTAGACATATTCTTTCAAAGCTGCATATGTACCAAGAAAATATTCAGCATTCCATGACGCAGCAATTTCGGGATTATCGTCAAATACCCTGATTAATGCAGGATAAGCATCAAGACCCTTTGCGTTGTCACACCATTCTCCGCCTTTCAGGTGATTTACCGCCAGTTTCATCGTATCTTGTAAAATATCTTCCTTTGCTTTATCTGAAGTGCCTTTTATGGTCAGAACCGAAAGAATAGGAAGCTCACGTTTACCCAAGACATCATAGGGCATTTGAACATAATTATATTCGGGGCTCGTCGGATCGGCTTTATCTGCGTTGATTGGCAAGGTGTAAAACATCTGCATGGCATCATCATAGCCAGTGATAAGACCCCATTCCGGAACGCCAATGTCCCATGATACAGCGGGAATACCCCTGTCAATAGAAGATTTGATAATGCTTATTGCTTCGCGCTGTTTTTCCTTTTCGATATGCTCCTGGCCCCAATATCGCCCGGCATAATCACAGAGCAGGCCTCCGTTTTCCACCCACGGCTTTTGGCCCTCAAAGTCCCATATGCTGGTTGCTGATGGACATAGGTCTGCACTGACCCACATGCGGAAACCAAAGCCGCTGGTTGCAATAATATCTTCGGCATACTGAGACCATGGACTGTTTTTTACTGCGCAGGCCAATGATTTGGCAAAAGAAAACAGATAACCGGTCGCATCCTGTATACCGTCCCAAGAAATTTTAAGCTGTTTTTTCATTATTCTCCCTCCAATTGTATATAGTTAGTGTAAAGTTAATTACACTCTGTTTATATTGAAGTATGCTATTTGTCAAGGGTTTCAAGGATTTTTTGAAATAAAAAACAATGACCCCCTCTTTTCTGGTATAATTGAGTTTCTCAGTCCACAAAATCCAGAAAGGAAAGTGTCATTGTGAACTCAATTATATCAGTTTTGATAGCATACAATCAATTTTTATTTTTTCAAATCCAGCAATTGCTGGTCTTTATTGCGAAAAACATACCGTTAAAGTTTCCCAAGTACGATACTACAAGCCCCAAGTACAATAAACTTACTGTTGACAAGCTGCCAGTCATCAAGAAGGTTGAGCCTCTGAACTACATACTTTTGCTGGAGGAATACCACGCCAAGCATGGCAAGAGCCTCAAGCCGGTTAACTCCCGTGGGAAGAATCCTGTTCCTCCTGATTGCGTCTGCCCTTACTGTGGAGCTCCTCATACCTACCTCTACGATAATACCGGCGGTCGCGGGCAACTATTGTGTAAAGTCTGTAACAACAGATTTGCCAAAGGAAAGACTGATTTCAAGCCAATTACGCTCATATGCCCCTATTGCGGTCATACCCTGACTAAAAAGAAGGACCGAAAGCATTTCAACATCCACAAGTGTGTCAACAAGAACTGTTCCTTCTACCTGGATGCCCTTAGGAAGCTGTCTCCGGAAGATCTTGCCGAATACCAGCAAGACAAGCATAAATTCAAACTCCACTACATTTACCGGGAATTCACCATCGACTACTTCAAGATGGATTTGTCTTCCCTGCCCAAAGGCGCTACCAATCTTTCTTTCAGGAATTTCTCCTCTCACATCATGGGGCTTTGTCTTACATACCATGTCAATCTGGGTCTTTCTACCCGAGTCACTGCCAGAGCCCTCTGGGAAGTACATGGTGTCAAAATCTCTCATGCCACGGTAGCTAACTACGCCAAGACTGCTGCAGCCCTAGTGAAGCCTTTTGTTGATAATTACGATTACAAACCCACCAACTACCTGGCTGCCGATGAAACCTACACAAAAGTCAAAGGTGTTCGTCACTATGTCTGGTTTGTCATGGATGCCCTTAAGAAGTCTATCCTTGGTTATCAGATATCAAACACCCGTGATGTGGGGCCTTGTATCCTTGCTATGCGTATGGCATTTTCAAAGTTCAAGGAGTTCCCATGTAAAGCACTCAAGTTTGCTGCTGACGGTTATACAGCCTACAAGCTTGCACAACAGCAATTCATGTTACAGGGTATGGACTTTAACCTTATCCAGGTAATCGGCCTTACCAATGATGATCCTGTCTCCGAGGAATACCGCTGGCTGAAACAGATCATTGAGCGTCTTAATAGAACATTCAAGTTCTCCTATCAGGTCACCAACGGCTACGGCAGCGGAGAAGGCTCAAATACCCATATCGCTCTCTTTGTTGCCTACTACAATTTCCTTCGCCCCCATCCCTACACTTACTGGCAGCCTTTAAACTCCATTCCAGAGCTCGAATCTATCCCCAATATGCCGGCTAAGTGGCAGAAGCTGATTGAATTGTCTCAGCAACTCATTTTATCGAAACAGGCAGGTTAGTAGCGTTTATGCCGCGAAAGCCTCTTGATAATGAGCACATGGCATGTTAGGCTGTCCGCCAGGCATCATCCATCATGCAAAGCCCTGCTCCCTGTTCAGCATGGGGGATGTCCCTGATGCCATCAAACATGACATGGGAGGCTCATTGTCAAGGGGACCGTGGAATAAATTCGGAAATTTAGGTACATTCTTCACTTTTCAATGTGCATTTGTTCGTTGATAGTGTTTTCCCAATTTTTCATAGATTACTTTACACTATCGGTATATAAATTTTCTCGCTGAATGTGCGAGATTCTTCGATATACGTTTCAAACTCGTAGCCGGCTGCGCGTCTGTAGCCGCTGTTTGGCAGCCAAATGCTGTTTATATAATCCCATGTGCGATGAATGGCATTTACAAAATCATAATGTGAAGTCTTGGGAGTTGAGAAAACGTAAGCGGTAAATAATACCCACATTTAAATGCAAACAGGCTTATGAGATAATCTCTCCAGAAAATATACTGGAGGTATAACTTTATGACCAAAGCAGATCTTTATCAAAAATGGGCATCCATAATTGCAGAGTACAAATCCAGCGGACAGACGCAAACTTCATTTTGCAAATCCGCGGGGATAAGTCTTCGTCAGTTAAGCTACTGGTTGAGAAAAGAAAGACAAAACGGAATCATACAATCAGAATCTCCCAAATGGATTCCGGTAGAAGTAGATCATAAAGAGCATACAGGCAAAGGCCAATCAATCGAAATCAAATTTGGCCCAGCTGAAGTTCAAGTCAAACCAGGCTTTGACCAGAAGCATCTGTTGGATGTGCTAATGGTGCTGAGGGAATTATGCTGAGCATAGCCGGCACCGACAAGGTCTACCTTGCCTGTGGAAGTACCGACATGCGTAAGTCTATCGATGGCCTGGCTGCCATCGTCCAGCAAAGCTTCGCATTAGACCCCTTCTCGTCTTGTCTATTTGTGTTCTGCAATAAAAAACGTGATAAGCTTAAAATCCTCCAATGGGAACATAATGGTTTCTGGCTATATTACCGGAGGCTTGAAAAAGGCAAATTCCAATGGCCTAAAGAAAGTTGCGGCACTCCAATGAAGGTTGGTGTCCGTGAACTGGGTTGGCTGCTGGATGGACTATCCTTGGAGCAGAAGCAGGCACACAAAAAAGTGACAGTAAGTGCAGTAATATGAATACTTTCAAGACAAAAATATTTATATTTTTTATCATTTTCCTGGAAAAAACCGTAGAAAAATGATATAATAAAATTATGGAAAACACAGTGAAATCAACGGTTACAATAGAAAAACTCCAAACAGAAATTGAAATATTGAAGCAGGAAAAAGCCGAGCTTGAAGCAAAACTCAAATGGTTTGAAGAACAATTCCGGCTGCATCAGCATAAGCTTTTTGGGCGTTCAAGTGAAAAGACGGAAGTCCCTGAACAGCTAAATCTTTTCAACGAGGCGGAATCAGAAGCCAAGCCTGCAGTTCCCGAACCAACATTAGAGGAAATTACATATAAACGTCGTAAAAAGCAGGGGCACAGAGAAGAAATGCTTAAAGACATTCCTGTAGAGACCATAGAGTATCGCTTGCCTGAAGAAGAGCAGGTTTGTGATTGCTGTGGCGGCAAACTGCATGAAATGAGCAAGGAAGTAAGGCGGGAAATAGAAATTATTCCGGCTCAGGTGCGTGTAAAGGAACATGTGCAGTATGTATATGGCTGCCGTAATTGCGAGAAGAATGAAATATCTACACCGATAGTAACAGCCCCAATGCCAAAGCCGGCACTTCCTGGAAGCCTGGCTTCGGCATCCGCCATAGCTCATGTAATGACGGAGAAATTTGTAAAAGGGCTTCCTCTTTATCGTCAAGAGCAGGACTGGGAGAGGATGGGGATTGAAATATCCAGGCAAACCATGGCGAACTGGATGATACAAAGCTCCGACAGGTGGCTGCGGCCGATATATGAACGAATGCGGGAACACTTGCAGCAAAGGGACATCCTCCATTCCGATGATACTACCCTCCAAGTACTCAAGGAACCCGGGCGAGCCGCAGATTCAACCTCCTACATGTGGCTATACCGGACCGGCCGGGAAGGGCCTCCGATTATTCTTTATGACTACCAAACTACCAGGGCTGGCAAACATCCTAAAAAATTTCTTGAAGGATTCAAAGGTTACCTTCATACGGATGGGTATGATGGTTATAGTGGCATGCCCGGAATCATCCAGGTTGGTTGCTGGGCACATGCAAGGCGTTATTTTGTCGACGCCTTAAAAGCCATGCCTCCAAAAAAAGATGACAAGCCCACAGTAACAGAAGAAGGTTTGGCATTTTGCAATAACTTGTTTGAGATAGAAAAAATGCTTCATGATGTTACACCGGAAGAAAGATATGAGGGCCGATTGAAACACAGCCGACCAGTGCTTGATAAATTCAAGGAATGGCTCAAATACTGGAGTCCAAGAGTAACTCCCAAAAGTTCATTAGGAAAAGCAATCCAATACTGCCGGAACCAGTGGGACAAGCTGGAGGCCTTTATGCTGGACGGCAGGCTAGAGATTGATAACAACCGAAGTGAACGGTCGATAAAGCCTTTTGTAATCGGGAGGAAGAATTGGCTGTTTAGCAACACGCCTAAAGGAGCCAATGCCAGCGCAACAATTTACAGTATTGTGGAGACGGCAAAAGAGAATGGGTTGAACCCGTTTGAATATCTTACTTATCTCTTTGAACGTCTACCGAATATAAATATCAAGGATCAACATGCATTAGACACCTTGTTGCCATGGTCAGCAAATCTTCCGGGTCATTGCAAAGTGCCCAATAAATAATATATATTATGCCCCTGCTAAATCAAAGGTGGGGGCTATTTGACGCTTACGAGAAAACAGCATATAAGCCGCCTTGAATCAAAAGCTCCACCGTTCCTTCGGTATCACCATGGGCATTATCTTTTCGTATGCCGATAAAATAGTCAAGCTTATTTTCCTGTTCGTTCCATGCACTTATACCATAATCCTCGCAAACTTTTCCGCCTGAGAGCTTTTTAGACCATTTACGGCTGTTGTATTTATTCCAGAAGTTCGGCGTATAGATTTCATCGCTTTTATAAGCTGTCACCACAAAAGGATCAAGGTATATAAATTCCGGCGATATTTCAAAGGGAGGTGTTTCAAAACTAATAGCTTCGTATAACTTCAGACTGTTCAAAGCAGATTTATATTCGGTCGGCAAGATATGGTGCTCTGAGAAAAATGCCCTGGTGAAATTTTCCTTTGAATTGAAGCCGTATTCAAAGGCTATCTCAGAAATCGGTACATCCTGCCGCATGTGCTTGATAATCTCTGTAAGTCTGCGTTTTCTTATATAATCAGCCGGCGTTAAACCAGTTGCCTCCTTGAATACACGGATAAAGTGGTAATTGGAATACCGGATACACGGGCACAATCAGCTAGCGTAATTTCGTTTTTAAGATTGCTTTCAATATAATCTATCGCCCGCATAACATGGGTTTTATAATCCATAATCTTCCTCCCTGTTTCAGAATATAACATACTATAGCGGTAAATAATTGATAAAAATTGCGGGATTTTACATTTATTATATCGTTCAATCAGATGTATTTCCATGCCTGAGGGTATTAACAGATGATGAAAAATGGGTAAACCAATGCAGGCATCGCTGTTTTAAAGGGATCAATAAGCTGCTTTATGATTTTCTATAATAAAAAAATGAAGATATTTTATGCAAGTAATTTTTCAAGGGGTGCGGACAGAGTTTAATTACGAAACCAATTTTACTGATATGAATCAAAGATTATTTATATTGATAACGTATAACTCTGAATTTATAATTATAAATGACTTGAAGAAATCAGCCTTGTATCTGGTTTTACTAAGAATGCGAATATTCGTTATTCTATGATGGTATGCTTGTCAGACAGCAATAGAGATGTTCCGCAAATAACACAAAGATGAAATTGGATAGCTGAAAAATTTACCTATAAAAAACTGCTAACAATCTGCAGAAGTCATGGAAGGGTTGATAAAGTGAAAGCAAAAACTATTACCAGTTCCAGTAAATTACCAGCCAATATGAAAGAAAGAAGAAGTCATAGAAGCCGTTTTTTGCATAATATTATTAAATACCGTTGGCAATATTCTATGATTCTTCCAGGCATCATAATGATAATATTGTTTAACTACATGCCGATGGTAGGACTTCAGATAGCTTTTAAATCATATACCGTGGGCAATACTATCTGGAATGCTCCATGGGTTGGATTCAAAAATTTCTGGTTTCTGACTGATTCGGAATTTTGGCGCATTGTAGGAAATACATTATCTATTACTGTACTCAGATTTATCACTTCACTTCCGGCACCTATAATATTAGCATTGCTTATATCTGAGGTGAAACGTGAATGGTTTAAGCGTACTGTTCAAACAGTCAGTTATCTTCCTCATTTTGTATCATGGATAGTTGTTGCGTATATTATTGATGCATTTTTATCACCTAATGGAGGAATCGTCAATCAGATAATTCAATTCTTTGGTAAAGATCCAATATTTTTCATGGGTGAAATCGAGTGGTTTAGACCGATAGTGGTAATTAGCGCAATTTGGAAAGAAACCGGATGGAACAGCATAATATATCTTGCGGCAATTGCCTCTATTAACCCGGAATTGTATGAATCTGCAAAAATAGAGGGAGCTGGTAAGCTGGCGCAGCTTCGGTATATTACTCTTCCTTGTTTGATACCTACGATAATGCTGCTTTTCACCCTCTCCATACCGAGCATTTTATCCGCCGGAACGGATCAGATTTATCCGCTTATGAATAATGCAAATCTTGAAGTATCCATGGTTCTTGATACTTATATATTGATAAACGGTTTGCAGCAAGGCTATTATAGCATGGCATCAGCTGTGGGATTGTTGTCTTCTACAATTGGACTGATATTGGTGTTATGTTCCAATAAACTCGCCAAAATCATTAGCGGCGAAGGCTTATGGTAGAAAAGGGGGAGTGAAGAATGGCGAAGCGTTCAAATAGCATAAAGATGAGTATGGGAGAAAAGATTTTCCAGACATTTAACACACTCTTATTGACTCTCCTGGGTATTTCGACTCTGTACCCGATGATTTACATATTAGTAGTTTCACTTAATGAAGGACAGGATTCCATGAAGGGGGGGCTATTTCTCTGGCCTCGAGTATTCACACTTTTTAACTATCAATTTGTGTTAGGCAATGGGTTAATACAAAATGCGTATATGATTACAATAGGTCGCACCGTATTGGGGACGATACTAGGAATTGCTTTAACCGCATTTGTTGCATACGGTCTTTCTTTTAGGAATCTTCCATATAAAAAGTTCATACTGTTTTTAATGCTGATACCAATGCTTTTTAACGGTGGTCTCATACCATATTATTTACAACTCAATAGACTAAAACTCATTAACACTTTTTGGGTTTATGTAATTCCAGGTCTTTTTAATATTTGGAACATGTTTGTAATGCGCAGATTTTTTATGGACATTCCTGAAAGCCTCAGAGAATCGGCAATTATTGATGGCGCAAATGAAGTTGTTGTACTGTTTAGAATAATTCTTCCCCTTTCCTTGCCAATGCTTGCAGCATTAAGCCTGTTTACGGCAGTGGGTCATTGGAATGATTGGTTTTCAGGTGCATTCTATGTTAATGATAATAAACTGATTCCAGTTCAAACATATCTTCAACGTTTGCTATCAGCAGACAGCCTCTCAATGATTTTCGGAAACAACAGGATGATTGGAGAAGCTGCATTCAGGCAAACTCAAGTCAGCAAAATGACAGTTACATCTATAAAGATGGCGGCGGTAATGATCGGTACATTGCCAATATTGTGTCTCTATCCTTTTCTGCAGAAATATTTCATTAAAGGCGTCCTTATAGGCTCTATAAAGGAGTGATAGATATTAAGCTTCGCGCTATATTGTACAATTTGTGCAATATAGACAAGCCTAATATAAATGAGATAAAATTAAAGAGGAGGTAGACCATGAAAACTTTGAAGAAGCCTGTAGCGCTTATTGCAGTAATAGCAATACTGCTGACCAGTATGTTGGTATCCCTTTCAGGCTGCAGCAAAGAAAGCGGTGCACAAAACACTTCAAGCTCTCAGAATACGACAACTCAGGCTAAATCCGGTGGCGAGGACATTACGGAAAGCGAAGGGGCTGTTCCTGAAAGTGAAGGCGGAAAGATTTCCGATGAATTCACCATATGGGTTGGATGGAACAAGAACAGTCCTGATGAAACCACATGGCAAAAAGTCATGCGGGAAAAGTTGAACATTAACATCAAATGTGAGTATGTTCAAGGAGACGATGCCTTAACCGCGGTCAACCTTAAACTCAACAGCGGTGGATTTGAAGATTTGGCTGTATTCTGGATGGATCAAACTATAAAGAAAGCTATGATTAATTCCGGTAAAATACAGCCGGTTGAGCAGTATTACCAAATGCCGGATAAGCTTCCTAATTTAGCCAGTGTTCCGGAAGCAATAAAGAAGTATGCAACAGACTCGGACGGCCACATGTGGTACGCGCCGGGATGGTATGCCCAGGAACCTGACAATCCTTGGCCGGGTTGGACAGTTGATGCTTGGTGGGTACGCACTGATATACTTGAACAGGTTGGAATGACAAAAGATGACATTTCAACGATAGAAGGTGTGGAAGAGTTTTTACGTAAGGCATCAGAGCTTAAGGATGTTGATGGAAATAAAATTATACCGTTAGGTTTCATGGCTGAAGAAGAAAAGCTGATTGTTGCCACTTTCGGAGTGGACATGACCAGCGGAGTTAGTGGCATGCCTGGGATCAAAAAGGATGGAGACAATTTTATATTTGCTTATGATGATCCTCAGTACAAAGAAGCATATAAATGGATAAACAAGATGTACAGGGAAAAGCTCATAGACATAGAAGTCACAACTCACAAAGCAGAAAGGTATAAGGAGAAAGTTGCCAGAGGTTCATATGCCATGATTGTAGGTAGCGCATGGTCAGCCGAGCTTAACAACTTATGGTATGGTCTTGATGGTCCTACTGAACCAGCCTGGTATTTAGAACCTGTAGCTACACCAAAGGTAAGCAATGTTGAAAATCATGGTGCTGTCACTTATGTCAATCCATATCCCGGAAGCACGATATATATAAGCAAGAACACTAAACATCTTAATGCAATATTGAATTTCCTTGACTGGTGCAACGAACAGAAACCCGAAAAGCAGCATGAAGTAAATGAGGGACCAGTTGGAACAACCTGGGACTGGGTTAATAAGCCCTATGGCGAATGGGATTTCAAACCTGATTATAAGGCAGACAGGGATTCCGGCGACCAGGCTCGTGTAGACAAGTGCACACCACAGCTATATGCTTTTTCCGGATACAGCAATAAATGGTATCCATGGTGGACTCAAAATCAAGGCAGTAATAAAAAAGGCGCAACTCTTCTTTACGACTATTGCCAATTAATTGGAAACGAGTTGGTGAATCATCGTATCATGCATACATATGATGCAGTTCCTTTAGCTCCGGGTGGTGTTATAGAGGCAAATCTGCTTATGCTTAGCAAAACAGTTGAAGAATATACGGCAAAGATGATCATGGCAAAGAGTGACGATGATTTTGAAAAAGCTTATAATGATTTCAGAGAGCAGATTGAAAAACGTGCCCATTGGTCAGAAATGAAAAAAGAATGGATGGAAGAGTACAATAAGTATGTTGAATTACAAGGTGAATGGTAATTAAATTAATACTCAGAACTGCAAATGAGTGCACAGCTTAACTGTGCTCATTTGCAGTTCTTGCATGAAAGGAAGTCATGAGAAATGGAGAAGAGAAAGATAACAACTTTAAACCGTGGATGGTTATTTATTGACCGGGATGTAGCTAATGCCTTTGAAAATGAACATGATGACAGCAATTGGTATCATGTTGATATACCTCATGATTGGGCAATCAGCCGTCCTTACAAAAAAGATACTCCTTGCGGAAGCTCCCAGGGATATTTTGACCGTTGGGGAACAGGATGGTATCGGAAGTATGTTGAGTTTGATGAAATCCCGGAAACATGCATTTTATAGATAACGAACATTAAAGCCTACAATTGCCAAATTGGCAATCATGGAAAGTAGTTCCGGGCATATAGCCGATGCCTAACCTCATCAGGATGAGCTTTAATATATGCCTCAAAACGATTTACTAAATGCAATAGTTCCTGTTCGTTCTTTACAGCAGAGGCTTGTGCAATAAAGTTTTTCATCCAGTGCCACATCTCCTCTTGAGGATTCAGGTGTGGAGAATAAGGAGGTTGATGCAACACTATTAAATCACTTTTATGAGCCTCAACAAACTCTTGTATCAAAGGGCCTTTATGAATCGGAGAATTATCCCACTGGACAAAGGTGGTAGAAATCCCTCTTGCTTTATCATAGTCCAGTAAACGCTCCATATATTTGACCACATGAGCTGCTGTCAAAGAGCCTTCTTTTTTGGAGTATACATCGTACACAAAACCCATATGATTCAGTACTTCCGTAGCTCCAATGATATTGATGCCCTTATGACAGCCGTTACACTCAATTTCTGTAGGTTTGCCTACAGGACTCCAGGAATAAAAGTTGTTGGATTCGAGCCTTTTACTGGTTTCATCCTGACACCACAGGGAGACATCTCCTAAAGGCTCAATTATATCCAATACAACTGACATTTTTTTTAAAGCTTTCCTGAAGCTTTGGGTCTCCCTTGCTCGGTTTATAAACACCCCTTTTGTACGAGAAACCAAGATTAGCCAGTATTTTACGGATCCAGGTGTCGGAATATTCTTTTCCCCAGTGGTCTTCTACATACCTGACTAACAACTTGGCGTTCCACCGGTTTTGTTCATAGCCGAACTCATGAGGACTCTTACTGGTAACTATATTGCGGATATCCTCTACCATTTCATCGGTGACAGTACTTTCAATATTGCCGCCCCGCAGGTCGGCGATGCAAGCAATACCGCTATCGTTCCAGTTGTTGATATATGACACAATGGTTGCGTTACATTTACTCAAGGTATCTGCAATAACCTGCGTATGGATACCCTTATGCCTCATGATTACAGCTTTGACGACGTCTCTGGTATAATTACTGTCAGAACTATTGGCTATTAAATTTAAGTCATCTATCGTTAATCCATAAAGTGATTTAACCTCAACACATTTTCTACCCATTATACATTCCCCCTGCCCTATATTGTAAGGGCTTCGGAGGAAAATTGCACAGGATAATTTTAACTATATAGTTCGTTATCTATAGTCTTTGACGGCATATATGAAAACAGTACGGTGTGGGTGAACGGTACAAAAGCAGGTGGCTGGGGATATGGGTACTCCGGGTTTTCCCTGAATATAACTCCACATATAAAGGCAGGAAAAAACATAATTGCGGTTAATGTTGATAATACGCGACAGCCTGCTGACAGATGGTATTCCGGGGCAGGAATATACAGGGGAGTAAGATTGATTGAAACCGGTCTGAGCTATATAAAACCTTGGGGAGTATATATTACCACACCTTCCATAAGTGAAACGGAAGCGGGAGTAAAGGTACAAGTTGAAGTTGAAAACGCAAATATGGAATCCATGGTTGAGGTTACAGTTGACATAAATGGCAAAAGAGTTGCTCAGGCGTTGGCTAATGTACATGATAATGTTGCTGTCTTGGAGATTGGCGTGCCCGATCCGGTTTTGTGGGAAACAGAGAATCCGGTGCTTTATAATGCTACCATTAAACTATATAATGGGAATACTGTCTGCGATGAAGAGCAAGTTAGATTCGGCATACGGGAAGTAACAATAAATGCTGGTGAAGGATTGCTGATAAATAAAAAGCCAGTCAAATTAAAAGGTGTTAATTTGCATCATGACGGAGGATGCCTTGGCGCTGCAGTACCTGTCTGGGCTTGGAAGCGCAGGTTGTTGCAGTTAAAATCCATGGGCTGCAATGCCATTAGAACAAGCCATAACATACCGGCTCCGGAGTTGTTGGATTTATGCGATGAAATGGGTTTTCTCGTTATAGATGAAGCCTTTGATAAGTGGAAAAGCGGTAGCTATGAAAGATATTTCGAAGAGTGGTGGAATAAAGACCTGGAATTCATGCTCCGCCGTGACCGCAACCACCCATGTGTTATTATATGGAGTGTGGGAAACGAGGTTGAGAATCAAGGGAAAGAGGATATGATTGTGATTCTCAGGGAACTGACTGATTTTGTACGGAAGTATGAACCGACAAGGCCTGTGACCTTTGCAATGCATCCTTATCATGTGCCGGACCAGAATCATTTACCAGTGGAAGAAAAAGTAAAACTGACAATGGAAATGGCAAAGTACGTGGATCTCATTGGCTGTAATTATCACGAACAATGGTATGAAGCATATCATAAAGCTAATCCCGATATTGTTATCATTACCACAGAAGCTTATCCGTATTATCGTGGAAAGGGTAATGATTTTGCAGCTTTTGAACCGTTCAATCCATGGTTTGATGTGGAGAAAAACAGCTATGTGATTGGAGAGTTTATTTGGGCAGGCATAGATTATCTCGGTGAAGCCCGGCCGTATCCAAGTAAAGGATGGTCCTCATGTCCCATTGATACATGTGGGATACGTAAAACCCGTTCATGGTTGACCCAAAGCTTGTGGACTGATGAACCTATGGTACATATAGCAGTAATGGATGACACTATGGACAGCGATATGGAGCAACCTCATTGGAGTTCACCCAAGATGGCTTCCCATTGGAACTTCAAACACCGGGCTGGAGAGGTATTGAATATTGCTACATTTACCAACTGTGATGCTGTAGAATTAATTCTCAATGGAAGATCCTATGGGCAAAAGCAGTTAAGAGATTTTCCAAACAGAATTATGACATGGCATTTGCCTTATGAGCCAGGTGAAATCCAGGCGTACGGATACAAAGACGGGAAAAAGGTATGCGATCACAAGTTATGTACCGCTGGCGAACCATATAAAATAGATATACAGGCAGACAGGCAGCAAATCCTTGCTGATGGCAGTGATATCTTTTATGCGGATGTCCAGATCGTAGATGAAAATGGCATATTGTATCCACATGCAAGCAATCTGGTAAGGTTTGAAGTTTATGGTCCTGGGAAAATAATAGGAGTGGACAATGGAAATCTTTGCAGTGATGAGCCCTATGTATCAGATCGCAGACATGCCTTTAGAGGAAGATGTTGCGCAGTCATCAAGTCCGATGGAAGAGAAGGAGTGATAAGAGTGCGGGCTGTGGCTGAGGGGCTTAAGTCAGCTGAAGCTACAGTAATAGCATCGGGATAGGTTATGGTTGGTCTGGCAATAATTGCATTATTTTATAAATGATAATTACCAAACAGGTTTCAAAACTAATTTATAATGAAATTTCATAAAACAACGAGGCAAAAGTTGCTGTATTCATGGTGATATTCCGATATTCCATTTGTTATTGCATTGGATAACATAATAAGTGGAGTATCGGATTATTGATTTTGTCATAGGTTTGTGTAGTAAACATAAATTTGCAGAAAATGGGGAACATCGGAAAGCGCATATAATGCTCAATTGCTGAAATAAGCTTTCTTGACAAGAATCGATTATGTATAATAAAGTATAATTGTACTCTCTGTTATGTCTTTTTAGTAGGTGTTCAAATATGAGGCACTTTAAATGCACTAACGCGTTCTATAAAAGATTTGACAAACTGTCATTAAGAAGCAAAATAATGTTTTTGTACTTTGCAGTCATATTAGTATTGATAAACATGCTGATGGTCATGTCCAATAATATAATTTATAATTCATATAGAAAAGATTACGGTATATCGGTTTTGGAATCAGCAAAACAAGTTGCAAAAAATGTGGAATTCCGTAAGGATGTGTATAAAAGGACTCTGTTGCACATTTCCTTTGATGGTGAGCTAATACAGCGCTTATCACAAAAGTACGAGCAATACTCTGATTGTTGGGATACGGCCAATTACATATATAATTCTTTCAGTTTTATCAGAGATTACTTGCCTGAGGTGCAAGACTTCAGGATATATCATACCAATAAGACTTTTATAAAAGATATGGGCATTATTTGGATGCCGGATGAACATTTGATAGCAGGTATTTCATCAGAAGAATGGTTTGCTGAGGTTATGAGAAGTACAACTCAGCCTGTATGGAGATTTGCATATGATCCCCGTAAAGGTAATTATGTGATGATATTGTCCAGCCGTTTGAACTCTTTGACATCAAGCATGGAAGGATGCGTTTGCCTGGTCATAAAAAGCAAGGAGATATTTAGCAGCATAGTAGATGATTCCTTTAGCACTCATGGTGAATATTACATAGTCAATGAAGACGGAACAATCTTTGCTGCTACCGATGCAAAATACGTTGGCGTAAATATAGCAGATACCAGTTTAAATCATACGATTCCTGAAAATGAAACTGAAGTTCTCAACATAGGTGGAACTGATAGATTTGTGGCGGTTCAGCATCTCTCTGATAACTGGCGTGTTATAATTCTGTCTTCAATTACTCAATTTCAAAATAAATATACAATAATAAAGTTCTGGTTTTTGGCAATCATGTTAATATTCACTGTATTGTCCGGTTTAGTAATATTAATGTGCCTCAATAAAATGTTTGCAAGATTGGACCAGATAGGTGAACGAATGTCTTATATTATGAAAGGTCAGTTTGATGTAAAAGTGCAAAAAGGTGGCTCTGATGAAATAAGCGTGCTTGAAGAGCAGTTTAACCTTATGACTTCCCGCCTTAACGGTCTTTTGCAGGAAGTTATATCTGCACAAAACCGTCAAAAAGAAGAAGCTCTTAAAGTATTGGAGGCACAGATAAATCCACATTTTCTCTATAATACATTGGGTATTATCCGATGGGAAGCTCTTGATATGGGAAATGAAAAGCTTTGCAATCTTGTTGATGCGATGACTACATTTTACAGGCGCGTTCTTAACAAGGGAAAACCTATAATAAAAGTACGGGATGAAATTGAGCATGTACGTGCTTATGTATCAATTCAGCAAATCCGTTACAGAGATGTAGTGCAGGTAAAATGGGATATTGATTCTGAGGTTTTGGATTTTTACACAATAAAGCTTTTATTGCAGCCAATTGTTGAAAACTCATACATACATGGTATGATAACAAGCGCAAATGCCAGAAAACTGTGGATCAGTGCCAAATATGACAATGACTGCATTGTATATCAAGTTCGGGATAATGGTGTTGGTATGAGTGAAGCAGAATTAAAATCCGTTCTTGAAGAAAATGGCAAAAATATAGGAATAGGACTTAGATATATAAAAGAGATGATAAGGCATTATTATGGAGATAAAGGGAAATTTCATGTAGAAAGCGAAAAAGGAAAGGGAACAACCGTTACCATTAAAATTCCAGCATTATCAGATGAAATCCCTGAAAGGAGTGCCATGAATGTTTAAAGCTATCATTGTCGATGATGAACCAAGCCACAGGGAAGGTATCGCGCGCCATGTCAATTGGAAAGGACTTGGATTTGATGTGCCGTTACAGGCAGAAAGTGGGGAAGAGGCAATCAATCTGATTAAAGAAAATGAGATTGATGTAGTTATAGCAGATATTTGCATGCCCAGTATGAATGGTTTGGAGATGATACACCGGATTAATAGTATTAGGCAAAATCTTGACATCATTATTATAAGTGGGTATGACGAATTTGAATATGCTCGTGCCGCTATGGAAGAAGGTGCAAGAGCCTACCTCCTCAAGCCGGTAAAGGTTGAGGAGATAGAGAAATGGCTTAAAAAGTTCAGGGATGAAATAATTCATCGTCAGCAGACCATAGATGATGATATGAAGTTAAAAAAAAGCCTAAATGTCAGTATTGATTTGGCAAGAAAGAGCTTTTTGGAATCCATAATTGTATCCTATGATAGCCATAAGGAATATTCGGAACAGATACTGAATACTTTAGGGCTTCCAACACACGACTTTGATTGTTTGCTTGGAGTTATAACTACATATGACTGTGATAAGCAATTGTACAATGACTCAAATTTCCAGGACAGGATTATAAGCAGGCTGGAGGACTATATAAAAAAAGATGCGTTTTTCGATGAAAGATATATATTGATTGCACCAACTTGGATAAATGAGATTATCGTGTTGGGCTATGATTTTCAACGGTATACGAAAAGCGAACTAACACAATATTTTAAAAATTTATGTAAGGTCATTCAGGAAGAATATGGAGTAAGTGCATCAGTAGCGCTAAACTTGGCAAGAACAGACTGGCGAGGTGTGAATGACTTATATAAACAAACAGCTCTATATATGTATAATCACAAAAATGAAGGAACAAGCCAGGTGTTTCTTATTGAAGATGAAAGAACCCTAAATGACAAGCAGGAATCCATTGATTTTGCAAAGGAAATGTCTAATGCCATCGCCGTACAGGATGTTGATGGTCTGGTTAATTTGACCAATATATTTTTCTGCAGAGACAAAAAAGTACCTTTTGTCAGCATAAAAGCTATTGTGTGCAGTATAGTAAATGAAATATTAAAAGCTTTAAATAACATGGATAAATATGATAATGCTCAATGTATGAATGTATGGCAGGATATTTTGATTACAGATAATACGGTAGAATTAAGGAGAAAGCTGTTAAAACTAATATTTACCTTTAATGAGAGTATAAACGAGAAAAATAAAAACAAAAAACATTATACAATAGACAGGGCATTAGAATATCTCAATGCAGATTTGAGCAGAGATGTTACCGTTCAGGATCTCGCGCTATATCTCAATATTAATCCGAGCTATTTAAGTGTTTTGTTTAAGAAAGAAGTTGGCCTGACCATTACTGAATATGTTACAAAAAAAAGAATAGATAAAGCTAAAGAATACTTGAGAAGCTCTACAAAAAAAGTAAATGACATAGCATCCATGGTTGGATATCAGACACCGGCTTATTTTATTTACCAATTCAAAAAATTAGTGGGATGTACTCCAGCAGAATTTAGAGAACGTCGTTTATAACTGCATTAAATTTTTCTTGTCTGGTTACCGATAGGCTGTTTCAGATTTGCCCATGGGAGTATTGTTGTTTTCTTTAAGAAAAATCCAAGGAGGAATTTACCAGCCTTGGATTTTTTAACTTAATTCTTATTCCATTATTACAATTGGCTTTATAAGGTCTCTAGGTTTGTTTGCCATGAGAACAAATGCTTCTTCAACTGACTCAAGCCCTTTGAATCTGTGAGAAACCATTTTGCTTGGATCAACTCTTCCTGTTGCTATCAGGGAAAGAAGTCTTTCAATTCTCTTTCTTCCTCCAGGGCAAAGACCGCCTTCTATAGTTTTATGAGCCAGGAATCCTCCGGTATAAGCATTAGGAATATGCAACATTTTGGTTCATATCATAATAAGCTGCCGTATGATTTATGTATGTCTTTTGTTTTGGTATATTGCAGTTTTTCGGATGAGAAAAAGAGAAAGACTTCATTGAGGTATCAGCATTTGGACCGGAATGATTTAGGCTCACCGCTCATTAAGTGTATTACCTTTGTTCATGTTAGTGCTAATATTAGCCGTATTTTATAGCATCTTTGGGAACATGGAACATTCCGTACTGAAAATTAATAAACTCTTTTGCTGCTTTACATTTTCGTTTAAAATGCATATAATAATGTAAACTAAAAACGATAAATGTGATGAAAAGGGATAGTAAGCCAAGTTTTTTCATTTACAGAGAACCCTGGATGCTGAGAATGGGGATGAAGAGCTGGCTGAACAGGCCTTGGAACATTGTACCGAACAGGTTGGATGATCAAAAGGGAACACTTCTTACATAATAGGTAAAGAAGTGTGTGTCCTATTCAAGATGGGACATTCCTCAATACAAGAGGAATACTTCTTGCTTGAGAGAGGTGTGTCCCCTTACCTTACTAGGCTACAACGGCTGCACCCGTTATAGTGCCAGGGAATAATGTGTAAACTGCGCTTTCAGGGAGAGGATACTCTTTGTGAAAAGGAGTCTCAAAGGAGAATGGGACATTCGAAACACCTTTAATTCAGAGGGTATGTATTCCTACCTGTTTGTGTACCTTTACATAAGTTCTTGCTGAGGTTGATACCGTAAGGTATCAATAAACCGGGGTGGCACCACGAAGTTCATGCTCTCGTCCCCAGGATTATATCCTGGAGATGGGAGCTTTTTTAGTACATTTTATATAGTTTTTCAAAATATAAAATTTAGGAGGATGTGATTATTTTGGGACAGAAATAATTTGCAAAGAGTTAAAAAGAACAAATCAAGATCATGAAAGCAAGGTGAACAGGGAAGAATTAAACCCTGCTTTGGAAACTGCTGCACTTATGAGAAGACCTGAGTTTCCCAAGCGCGCTGTAATTACAGCAGGAATGCCTTATGGCAATAAAGAATTGCATCTGGGGCATATAGGTGGTGTTTTTGTCCATGCCGATACTTTTGCACGATTTTTGCGTGACCGCATAGGGAAAGAAAATGTAATCTTTATTTCCGGTACAGACTGTTATGGCTCTCCAATACTGGAGAATTACCGCCAACTGGTTGCTGACGGTTTATTTAACGGAACCATTGAAGAATTTGTTCAGTTCAATCATGAACGGCAAAAGGAAATTTTAAAAGATTATCATATTGAGTTAAATCTTTTTGCCGGGTCGAGCATTGGGCGTGCTGCAGAGATACATCGGGAGGTTTCTGCCGATTTCATCAAAAAATTATATGCTAATGGACACCTTGTAAAAATGACCACATCCCAGTTTTACGATGCTGAAGCGGGGACTTTTCTCAACGGTCGTCAGGTTGTCGGCCAGTGCCCTATTGCAGGTTGCTCATCAGAAAGAGGATATGCGGATGAATGTTCATTAGGGCATCAGTATATGCCTGCCGATCTAATAAATCCTAAGAGCACTCTCACTGGCAAGAAACCTGAGATGAGAGATGTGACAAACTGGTATTTCAAGCTTGATAGCTTTCACAAGCTTCTGACTCAGTGGGTAGAAAAGCTTAGAAATAAACCTGGCTTCAGGAAGTTTGTCATAAAAAGCATACAGGAGTTTCTAGAGCCACCTGTCATCTATGTGAAGAAGGATCAACTGGATATGCTGGATTCAGTTAAAGAAAAGCTTCCGAAATATACTTTGCATGAAGAAGAAAACAAAACCTCAGTTGTAATGGCTTTTGACGATCTGGAAAGCAGAGAAAAAGCTTGCTCCATATTGGCAGAGAAATCCATACGTTTCCGAACAGGAAAGACACTGGTGCCATTCAGGTTGACCGGAAATGTGGAGTGGGGTGTTCCCGCACCGAACATTGAAGGACTGGAAGGCCTGACTATTTGGGTTTGGCCTGAGTCTCTTTGGGCACCAATATCCTTTACAAAGACTTATCTTGAGATGGAAAAGAAGGATAAGGATACATGGAAAGATTGGTGGTGTTCAAAAGACTCCAAGGTGTATCAGTTCATTGGAGAGGATAACGTATATTTTTATGGCCCTGCAGAAATGGCAATGTTCATGGCACAGCAAGGCAAAGAGCCTTCCGTTGATCCGCCTGAAGGCGAACTGCAGCTGCCGGAGCTGATAGTAAACAATCATATTCTCTTTTTGAATAAAAAAGCTAGCAGCAGTGGAAAAATTAAACCTCCAACCGCCAGGGAGCTGCTTGACTATTATACAGCTGAGCAGTTAAGGGCACATTTTCTTGGCGTAGGGCTCGGAATCAGGAGCGTTGGATTCCAGCCAAAACCATTGAACCCTGCGGCCTCTGAAAAGGATAGTGATCCGGTGCTGAAAGAAGGGAATCTGCTTTCTAATGTGTTTAACCGTGCGGTAAGGTCCTGCTTTTACACAGTCCAGAAATATAATGATGGGAAAATACCTGTAAGAGAGATCAGCAAGCAGGTGCTGGAGGATGCCAATAATACCATACTTGAGTATGAAAGGTTGATGTATGAATACAATTTTCATCTTGTAATGAACCTGATGGATACTTACATCCGGAACATAAATAAATTCTGGTCAAAAAACATCAAGGAGGCAGAGGATAATAACGATGATGATCTTCGGATGCAGGTGCTTGCCGATGCATTCCATATGGTCCGGACAGCAGCAGTTCTCATGCACCCTATAGCCCCTGAGGGTACGGAGATGATTCGGGAATATTTGAGGCTTGGAGAAGAGTTCTGGAGCTGGGAACGCATATTTGAACCGGTTTATTCTTTCATGGAAAATCCGGAGGAGCATAGACTAAAATTCTTAGAGCCCAGGGTTGATTTCTTTAAAAAGCATCCAAGCCAGATTAATAAGCAATAAACCTATATATATAGGATATAGGAAATTTGAATGCTTTTTTCCGATTGTCCTGGCTAAAAAAAGGGGTATTTTGTATATTTATAAGACAATTTCAAACTTCGACAAGTTTCAACAATGCTTTTGGTGTATAATGCTGTTATGTAAATATTAAGAGTTGGCAAGGGCAAACTTGTTGAAAGACAAGGATGCAAAGAACCACGCCAATATATTCTCAAATATGATGGGCGATTGTTGGAACTTTGCAATTTTAGGCTCATTGGTGCTCAATAATATCAATGAGCCTTTCTCTTCAAAATTATATGTTTGACATGCGAATATCGTTTTCCGGACAAATTCTGTTCAATGTCAATGCTAATGCTGTTTTGGTTGATGGAAGCAGTTCGACTTTAGAAACCTTTTTGATCGACATTTTTATTTGGGATAAAAATGTTTTTTTGGAGAATTTTATAGTATAATGTAATTAATGTGCGAATAGAGAAATGTGATACAGCATGTTCACTTCAACAGCTTACTTTATTGCAGGCATCTATGCAGCAAGATTTGCGACGATCTGGTTTAAAACCGCCCATTGCGGGCTGTAGGTAAAGCAAACTGAATTACTGGTCTGCCGAGTCTACATAAGGGGGTGTACATTTAGGCAAGGAATGGTACCGAAAGCATACATGTTTTATGGATTTTGCCTTGATTTCTTTGAAGAATTCATAGATGGTAAGGCGCTAAGCAAAGCAGTATTAAAGCTTTATGAAGTACTAAAAAGATGAAGATGATTTGAAATAATTTTAGTTATATCAGCAAAGACCTAAAAGTTATCGGAGGGATTATTTCAATGAATAAGAAACTGATTTTTAGTGCACTCAGATGCCCTGATGGTTATATGATTGCCGATGATATATTCAGTAAATACGGAACTCTGATTGTTGCAAAAGACACAATAGTGAATGAATTCATAAGGCAAAAATTAATAAGTTTTAATGTGGACAGGATTGCTGTATTTGAACCGGAATTACCAAAGAATTCCAATAACAGCCCAAAAGAAGCTTTTGCTGACACCAAAAGAAAATACTCGGAGGGCACTAATTCTATCAAAGTTATTATTAAAGACCTTGCTGTAGGAAACAAGCTTGATTATGAGAATATTAACGAGATATCCAATTCATTTTATGAGAACATGAACAGCAATTTTGCAGTAATTGATTGCTTGAATCAGGTGAAAAGTGCTGATGAATATATATATACCCATTGTGTAAATGTTTCCCTCTATTCAATGCTAATCGGCAAGTGGCTCAAGCTTTCTGAGAATGAGATCAAGATTCTTATGAATGCAGGTATTTTGCATGATGTGGGCAAGTCAAAAGTGCCTGCGGAAATACTGAACAAACGTGGGCCATTGACAGAGAGTGAGTTTGATATCATCAAGAAACATCCGTTGTATGGACTTGAGATGATAAATGATATACCGGATATGAATGATGAAATTAAAAATGCCGTATTGATGCATCATGAAAGGGAAAACGGGACAGGTTACCCTTATGGTTTGAAAGGCGCAAACATCAGCTATTTTGCCAAAATAATATCCATAGCAGATGCATTTGATGCAATGACCTCAGAATGTGTTTACAGGCATAGGTTAACTCCCTTTGAAACTTTCAGAGAGTTTGAAAAGGCGGGCATAGGAGGGGGATATTATGACCCTGACATCCTGCTTACGTTTTTGCATAACATTTCACAATATTATATTGGCTCGAAGGTAATGATGAATACGGGCAAAGTAGGTGAAGTTGTGTATGTGCCACCGCATTGCATTTCACGCCCAGTGGTTCGGGTTGAGGATGAGTACATAGATCTGTCCATCCAAAAGAATATTAAAATCGTAGAAATGCTGTAATATTAACGCATAAGGACTATAGATGCCGGGGATATGCCCAGGCTCTTATGCAAAGGGCAGTTGAGATTGCTGAAAGCAGATCATGCTGCAAAATTATGCTGCTTACCGGTTCTAAAGATGAAAATGCATTGAAATTTTACGAAAAATGTGGCTTTAATAGTGAGGATAAAACTGCATTTATAAAATGGATTGAGGGTTAAGATCATGATATTGAGCGCTTCGCGAAGGACGGATATTCCGGCGTATTATTCCGAGTGGCTGATCAACCGGTTGCGTGCTGGGTTTGTTTTAACAAGAAACCCTATGAATCATGCCCAGGTGAGCAAAATATTGTTATCTCCCGATGTTGTTGATTGCATCGTGTTTTGGACAAAAGACCCGCAAAATATGCTGGATAAGCTGGATGTCCTGGATGAACTAGGCTACAGGTATTATTTCCAATTTACATTGACGCCCTATGATAAATCTGTGGAAAAGGGCTTGCGGGATAAGGAAGAGATAATAAAAACCTTCTGCGAGCTGAGTGACAGAATAGGAAAAGATAAGGTTGTTTGGAGATATGACCCTATTATATTAAATGACAAGTTTGATTTTGATTTTCATAAGGAACAGTTTTCGAGGCTTTGCATCAAACTTGGAAAGTACACAAGGCAGTGCACTATAAGTTTTGTGGATTTATATCCTAAACTGAAAACCGATATTTTAAGGGAAATCAGCATGGATGAGATGATTGAGCTTGGCAAAATGATATCATCCACTGCAAAAGACTTTGGTATTGCAGCAAAAGCCTGTTGTGAAAAGTCATTTCTATACGAATATGGCATACAGCAGGCAAGTTGCATCGATAAAGGCCTGATAGAGAGCATTTGCGGCTATAGTCTCGACATAAAAAGAGACAAGAATCAGCGTGATTCCTGTGGATGCTATGAAAGTATTGATATCGGCGCATATAATACCTGCAGAAACGGCTGTATATATTGCTACGCCAATTATAGTGATGTGTACGTGGTTAACAACTGTAAGAAGCACGATCCTCAAGGGGAGCTTTTGATCGGCCGGGTTGGAGATAATGAAAAGATAACAACGAGGAACGTGAAAACTAGCAAAGATGGACAGATGAAGCTTTTTTAGAACAAATGGGAATGGATTTTTTTTACATATTATTTATTTGAGAGGGGATTTAATAATGGGCAGATTTGTGCTTGATCCAAAGGAAATAAAAAAAGAAATTATTGAGATGCTTGAGAGAGAAAAGTACATAGTATTGGCGTCATGCTCAGACGGACGTGTGACGGCAAGGACAATGAGCCATATTAATATAGGAATGGATGTTTACGTACAGACTGACAAGAAGTTTCTAAAAGTTGAGCAAATAACCAAAAACCCGAGAGTTGCCCTTTGTGTAGGAAATCTTCAAATTGAAGGAGTGGCAGAACTGAAAAATCACCCATCTGACCCTGAAAACGCAGAGTTTTGCAACCTCTATAGGCAGAAACATCCTGGTTCCTTTGAAAATTACTCATCAATGAAGGATGAAGTTGTAATATTAGTAAAGCCTACTCTTGCAATTCTATGGAAATATATTGACGGAAAACCCTGCAGGGATTATTTGCTTTTAAACGAAAACATTGCTTACAGAGAATATTATGAGTTGGAGGGTAAATAAAGGGAATGGGTTTACATAAATGCTTATCCTTCCCTTTGTTTTTCCTCTCACGGTTTATTGACTTATAGCCTACAACAAACTATTTAGTGCTATAATTGAGATACATGGCAAATTCAACTCGCCTTTGAATTCTTTCCGTAATATCAAACGATGGTTGTTTTTATCAAGATTGCTTACATTGTTTACAACCAAACCCAGATATATAATATCAGCGTAAGACGTCTTACAGATTAATTTTCGAAGGAGTGATACTGTGTCATTACAAAGTATTGGAATGAACATTTCGAAATTAAGGAAATCTAAAGGCGTTACACAGGAGGAGCTTGCAAACTTCTTAGGGGTATCAGCACAAGCGGTTTCAAAATGGGAATGCGGTGGCACACCTGATACTGAATTGCTGCCCCGGATTGCTGATTACTTTGGTGCATCAATTGATAGCCTTTTTGGAAGAAATGCTAATGAGTTTATTGATATAGAAGCAGAAACAGCCAAACATATAGCATCGTTTGAACAAGAACAGAGAATAGCAGTTGCATTTAACCACTGCTGGACTGTTCAGAAAAGCCTATTTGGTGCTATAGAGCAGGAGGAGCGGGAAACCCTTGATGCGATTAATTCAAAGCTCAACAATGATTATATCCATTCACAGTCGCTGTTTAATAGCGGAATAACACTGATGCCTTTGGCAGAAAATTTGCAGTACTTCATGATAATGCCTCAGCCCAAGGCAGGATGGACTAAAGGACTTTTTGATATATCGGACTATCAAAAGCTGTTTCAAACCTTGGCAGATCCAGCTGTTTTAAATTGCTTGTTCTTCCTATATAAAAGAGAAAACAAGCCTTTCACTTCGAAGCTTTTTGAAAAGGAGTTCAGCATGAGTCCTGAAAAAGCCGATGAGGTTCTCAACTTGCTGGAGCAATATTCCTTCGTCAAGTTCTCATATGTAGAAATAGATGATGCAATTCAAAAAATCTATAATTTTCATCCCAATCCTGCGTTTATAGCCATGTTGGCTATAGCCAAAGAAATAATAAGAAAGCCGAACTCTTTTATTTACTATTCAGGATGCAGGGCTATGCCATATCTGGAGAAATGACTTAATCCATCATCTTAAATCATTAAATACAGAGGACACTATCCGTTGTCACTCAAAAGGATGCGATGGTAGTGTCCTCTACATTCTTGGGATACAAAAGCGCTTTACCTGGCTTATACCGGTAAAGTAAGGTGCTTTTATACTCAATTAAATAAAATAATAATTTGCGCACAGTTACATAAAGACATCTTATGGTATAAAGTGGAAGTGACTATCAATCCCTTTTCGCCTAGTCACCTCTCAGCCTTGCCTCTTCCTCCTGGATGACCTTTTTGTCAATCCGTTCAAACAAGATTTCCACCTGACCAAGCTCCAGGCCGGACGGAACTTCTATATACTGCCATGTTGCCTCTTCAATTTTCAGTAAGTTTCTGACTTTGGCAGATGAAAACGGCAGAAAAGGCTCAAGCAGATGTGAAAGATTGGCGATAATCTGAACACAGGTATTCAGAGTTCCCTTACACTTTTCAACATCGCTCTTTATTGTAATCCAGGGCTGTTCTTCATCAAAGTACTTATTTGCTGCCCGTATGAATGCAAAGACTGCATCCAGTGCCTCCTTGAAGTTTCCCTGTTCTATAAGCTCACCGGTACAAGGGTAGAGCTTTTCTAATGACTGAATGATATTCTGGTTACATCGCCCTTCCGGTATCTTGTTGCTAAAATACTTTTGAATAAACACCAGACTGCGGTTCACAAAGTTGCCATAAGCACCTAAAAGCTCTCCATTATGGCTGTTGATGAACTCCCTCCAGGTAAAGTCGGTATCCCTTTTCTCAGGTCCGTTGCCGATAAGAAAATAACGGATGGAATCAGGATTGTATCGTTCGATGATATCCTTTACCCATATTGCCCAGTTGCCGCTGGTGGATATTTTCCTGCCTTCAAGAGTCAGATATTCGCTGGATATAATATCATCGGGGGGCTTCAGCCTGACATCAGCGCGGCCTAAGAGCAGAGAAGGCAGAATAATTGTATGGAAGGGTATATTATCCTTGCCATGCACATAATACTGCCTTGAGCTGTTCCAGAACTCATAAAAATCAATTCCCTGACGGCAGCACAGTGTATAACAGTCCGAAAGGTATCCCAGGACATTTTCTGCCCAGATATATATTTTCTTATCGTCAAACCCATCCTTCGGGACATCAATGCCCCAGTCAAGATCCCGGGTCAGGCTTCTGTCCCGCAGCCCTTCGTGAATATATCTTTTTGACATCTCATAAGCATTTTTTCTCCAATGGCTGTGACTCTCAATATATCTTTCCAGTTGTTCCTTCATGCGGGTGATAGCCAAGTAAAGATGATTGGTAGGCCGGAATTCAGGTGGTTCCTTGCATATGCTGCATTCCGCCTGAAGAAGATTTTCCGGCTCCAGTACACTTCCACATGCTTCACACTGGTCGCCCCTTGCGGTCTCACCACAATGAGGACACAGACCTTTTACAAAGCGATCGGGTAGAAATTGCCTGCAATGGTTGCAATATGCCTGTGGAGTGCTTTTCTCATAAACATACCCTCCGTCATAAAGCTTCTTGTGAAAGTCTTTAACAAAGCTTTTATGCTCACTGCTGGATGTTTTTCCATATAGGTCATAAGAGAATCCAAGGCGATTAAAACATTCGGCAAACTCGTTGTGGTAGTAATCGCTTATTTCCTCAGGCGTTTTGTTTTCCTGCCTGGCTCTTATTGCTACAGGCGTACCATGACAATCACTGCCTGAAACGAAAAACACTGTATCACCCTTTGCTCTGAAATACCTCGCCAGTACATCTCCCGGCAATAATGCAGCTATGTGGCCGATATGCAAAGAGCCGTTTGCATAAGGCCATGCATTTCCAATTAAAACATTCATAAACACACCTCATTTCTTAATATTTTATATTAGAAAATTAGAGAGAAATCATCATATGCAAGGATTACAAGGAAGCAAACTGCAAGGTACGGAGTTTTATCAAAGGAAAAATCCCTCATGCTTCAAAGACTGTCCTCCTGCTTAAAATAAGCCTTGACCTTGATAATAAACCTTAGCCCTGAAAGCTAGCACCTCAGCAGTGAAGCTTGACCAAGTAATCCGTAGCATATCATGATTTCAATAAAAAAGCTCTCGTCTCCAGGATAAATATCCTGGGGACGAGAGCATGATACTTCGTGTTACCACCCCGGTTCATTGATGCTTCGCAGCACCAACCTCAGCAAGAACTAATGTAAGGGAACACATTCCTCTTCCTGGAAGTGTAGCTTACACGCTATTCTCCGGCACTATAACGGGAGCACCCGTCGCAGCCTAACAAGGTGAGGGGACACACCTCTCTCTAGCAAGAAGCATTCCTCTTATGTTGAGGAATGTCCTCTTTTGAATAGGGACACACTTTTTCAAGCAAGGGGGGGTCCTTATTATGTCGATGAGTGTCCCCTTTTGAAAGAAATGTCCCGCCTTTTCGGTGCGAAAGCTCTGAGACCATCTTCGGTTATCTATTCTTTGCTCCTTTTCAGCTTACCGGAGCTCTCTGTGAAAGACATCAATAACTTACTCTTCTCTTCATCGCATCTACAATTTTTAATTTTAACGCAATCAAGCCATATATCTATTATGATATGGCTCCGAATCCGGTTATATTCACATTTTTCATTTAAATGCAACTTTCTGCAGGTTATATATATCTTATTATGCAATGTGCTGACAGTCAATAGTATATGTTAATAACCTTCAACAGAATTCCTGATTGGATGTTATGATTCAGGAATAAAGTTGTAACAGTTAGGCTGTCATTATGTTTAGTCTAGTGTTCTAACTGAATGTACACTCTATTTCTGTTTGGACTGAAGAGAAGTTACTATTCTGCATATAAAAGTATTACCAAAATTTATGATGTTAATAAGTTTTAGATACATAAATGGGTTTAAATGACATGTGCTATTAAAATGATATTTATACTATACAGCTCCTTTTTTAATCTGAAATTACCATGATGCCCAAAGTTCAATCCAATATATTTTTAGAAGATGATATCCGTCTGTTCTAAGGATGTATCTTGTTTAGGGAACATTTTGTAAACATATGAGCATCAACGAAAACAAGGATATCTATAAGTAACGCAATGATTGATTGTGAAGATATTTATATATTTGAAACGGGAGGAATAAAAGGCATATATTGACATAAAATTTATACCTAAAGTATAATGTAACCAAATTGTTTTTCCGTTAATATTACAGTTTATACACAAAATTACACAATGGGTTAAAAGAGATAAGGTGAAAATTAACGAAGAAGTGCATAAGTTCTTTATTGTCAATAATTTCACAAGAACCCAAGAGATTTATAAGTTTAATGCTTATTGGTATTGTAAATGCTGTTGTTACAATATTTTATACTGTTATATTGCAGAGATTTGTTGACATAATTCTAGTTAATGTAGAATATCAAGAGCTGATTTATATTGTCTCTCTCTTTTTAATTACGGCTATTCTTACTGCCATATCTGCAGTTTTGCAGAGAACTTTACTTGAAGTACTTTGTCAACGAATTCTTCGCGCAAAAAAAATAAAGTTTATACATCATATTCTTAATGCTCGTTATTCAGCAATTCGCAAATGGAATACTGGCCAATTATTAGACAGATACAATAAAAATGATACATATGCAAATATATCATCAGATTTTATTAATGATTTTGTTGTAGAATCAATTTCTTTTGTTGTAATTATAGTTTATCTTTTTCGCTTAAACACTTTATTAGCAGGTATTGTATTCATTGGCACCATTATAACATCATTGGCAAAATACTTCATTAGCCGCAAAGCCATGGGATTTTCCAATGAAAAAAGCAAAATAGAACAGGATATTGCTATGAAAACCAGCGAGTATATAGAGAGTATTGTACAAATAAAGAATATGAACATTAATAGTTATGTTGAGAGAAAGATATATACTCTTCTAAGCAAATTATACGAAAAAAGCAAAAGTTATACTGTTATAGTCAATTTTCTGGACCAGGCATCCTACATTATAATGGAAGTGCTCAGAGCTATTACATATATCGTTGCTGGTTATCAAGTTCTAAAAAGTCAATTAACACCAGGCGTTTTCTTTGCTTTTTATGCATTTACCGGATGGTTGGATTATTCTTTTGGGCAGTTGTGGACATTAGCTGTTAAATATGCAGGTTATTCCGCAAGTATTGAGGTTGTTGAGGAGATTACCTCGTTACCAGATTGTGCTGATAATGCAGATGAGAGTGTTGAAGCCTTTGACAATTTGACAATTTATAACTTATCATTTAAATATCCTATTGACGGTGGTTTTTCGCTAACGAATTTAAATTTGAAAGTATATGCAGGTGTTCCCACAATCATAATGGGTGAATCAGGTTGTGGGAAAAGTACATTACTCAACCTGATAGCCGGACTGCTTGAGCATGAAAGTGGTCATATAAAGCTGGGATCAAATATTATTGATTCTTGGTCACCGGAAAAGCGCGGAAAATATATCGGATATGTAAGACAAAATATAAATCTTTTTACGGGTACTATAAGAGAGAATCTGTCCCTGGATAGATTTTACGATGATGATACACTTTGGAATGTTCTAAAAGTCGTCAACCTATATGAATACATACACTCATTACCAAACGGCCTGGATACGGAAATTGGAAGATCAGGTTTGGAGCTTTCACAAGGCCAAACACACCGTTTGGGAATTGCAAGAACTTTGCTTAGAGATACACCTGTAATTATTTTGGACGAGCCTACGGCAAGTCTTGATGATATGGCTAAAAAAGTAGTCTTTAATGAACTTAATAATTTCTGCAAGGACAAGATTTTGCTTTATGTAATGCATGATTATGAAAAAGATTTATCGGACACAGAAGTTAATGTGATTAGTTGGGATAGGTTAATATCATAAATTTGCAGTAATAACCTTTGCATCTTATGATTTACTTATTATTATAGAACTAATTTTGGTAAAATAGCTAATTAACTAATGCAACTTATTTCTTTTTTTTAGAGGTAAATTATAGATTTAAGTTAATATGGGGAAATAGCCTGAAAAGTAAATAAAATCAAAGGCTAAAAGAAAAGATTGCATCAAAGCTTATGACACTGCTATTATATAGAGGGGAGTAGTAAAATGATTTGTCAGATGCCGGAAGAAGCAATTAAAAGTGCGCTTGACGTCTCTGATTTCAATATTGTTGAAATTCGTGGCGGAATGTCCAAACAGGTGTATAAAATCAAAACACCTGCTGACAACTTTATCCTCTATATATGGCGTCGTCCCTTTGACAACAAATTGACTGAAAATCAAACCAAGGGAATAGAATACTTATTTCCCGACTTCATGCATAACACAAAATTGCTGGCTGATTTAGGTATTCGTGTACCCTATGTTCTTGCAGCCGGGCACCATGAAGAGGGCGATTTTGACTACGCAATTGTTGAGTGCTTTAAAGGCCAAAGCTTGGGCGATTATTAACTTAATATATGGGGATATAATACCTTTACCGAAATCTATCAATGCTGCAAAGCTTGAGTTCTATAAACTATGCTGGAAAATAGAATATGTTTCGGTGGCCGTAGATTATCTTATGCATGTAGACAGCAGCAATGAATGGTTCAAAAACAGCCGTGAAAGCAATTTGCGTGATTTGAAAAAGATGCTGTAGAAAGGAGAAAATACGATAAAAAGCTTATGGAGAATGCTTTCATCGGATACTGAAGGCTGGATGACTGTGGGTCGAATGTTTGAAAGATATGAAAAAGCTTAAAAAACGGTTTGAGTACATACTAAAGAGTAAAAGGAGTAATGACATGATAGACTTAAAATATAAACCAACCATAATAGGCAATAAAGTGATACTTCGTCCCTTTGAGACTGGAGATATTGATTACATGGAAGAATGCTTAAAAGATCCGGAAGTGCTTAAATTCACAGGGAGTATAGATGATTTTGACAGGGATTTCATCACCAGATGGTATAGTACAAGAAATGATCAAACTGATCGCCTGGATCTTGCCATAGTTGATAAATGCAATAATATCGCTGTTGGAGAGGTAGTTGTAAATGAGTATGACGAAACCAGGCACAGCATGAATTTCAGAATCCTAATTGGCCCCAGGGGAAGAGATCGTGGATTGGGAACAGAGGCTACAACTCTTTTCGTGGATTATATATTCACAAACACAGATTTGAAGCAGTTGACATTAGGTGTTTATTCATTTAATCCAAGAGCGCAAAGAGTATATGAGAAGGTGGGTTTCATTCTGGAGAGCATTGATAAGGATGAACTGGAGTATGAGGGTGTTATGATTGACTCACTTAACATGGTATTAACGCGTGAAAATTGGGAAAGGATGCACAAATAGCATATAATAATAAAGCATTTGATTTTAGAAAATGAAATTATTAAACTTATCAGTCGTAGCAACAAGTAATTTTCAGGTGGAATGGACTGCTATTTGCCAGTGCAAGTAACTTAAAAGCAGACTCAACCATACCGTAGGAAGGGGTTTCATGATCTAACATTATATAAAATGAAACCCCTGATAAACAACATATTTTTAAGTAGAAGGCAATTTTGGAACCATATTGTTACACTTAAAAATGGTTTCTGGTCTGCCTTAACTTCCCTGATGATGCTTAAATCAACCTGTTTAATGAACGGAACTCAGGTAAAAATCAAGGGCTTTTATGAGCCCCTGAAATTCACATTACCCTTCTTTTCATTATACAGCCGAGAATTAACCCGTTAAGAAAAGCCGCTGCCAGTATTCCGGCTGCCGCTCCCATGCTGAGCACAATGCTTCTTTCTTCCTTTTTCGCAAGCTGAGCAGCCTGGGTGTTATCCGGCTGAACGCCTTGTGCTGTGCATCCGGCGGTTTTGTTATATGAACGCGGGTATTTCCTGTTTCTTGGTGCAATCATGCCTCTTCCTCCTATCAGATAACCAAATATGGATATAAATATTTCTGGTTCATATTATTTACATGTTATCCTTTTATTATTTAACCTATATGAATTTAGCCTGTATACTACGTTCGGAAAGGTGCTAAAATCTTTCTTCCATATATTGAATATTATAGCTGAATTTTATTATACTATAAGTATTAAAATATGGAAGGAAGGTACAGATGCTGGATAAACGTTCAAATGAGAAATTAAATAAAGTCGGTTCCTTTGACGGAATAGATATTTACACCATCAAAAGCGATAAGTTCAAAACCAACACCATCAATATATTTTTCCATGACAATCTGTCCAGGGAAAACGCGGCAAAAAACGCTCTGCTGCCTGCAGTACTTAGAAGAGGATGCAGCAGGTTTCCCACGTTTCAAGACATCGCCCTCTATTTGGAAGAGCTTTATGGCGCAGCCTTTGACTGTGGGGTGACAAAGAAGGGTGAGATGCAGATAATCCAGTTTTACATAGACTATGTTTCCGACAGGTATACGGGGGAAAACACAAGGCTTTTTGAAAAGGCTTTTGATCTTTTGTATGAGATCATCACATCTCCGGTTCTGGAAGAGGGCAGCTTCAAAAAGGAGTATGTTGAGCAGGAAAAGGAAAATTTAAGGAAGCTCATAGAGAGCAGAGTTAACGACAAGATGCAGTATGCCATTGAAAAATGCCTGGAGGAGATGTGTCGGGAGGAACCCTTTGGAATTTATGATTATGGCTCGGTAGAGGATCTGAAACCCATTGATGATAAAATTTTATATGATCATTATACCAATTTCCTCCGGACGCTTCCCATCAGCGTATATATTACCGGAAACGTAGATGAGTCCGAGGTTGACTATGCTGTTAAAAAGTTGTCGGGAATAAAGCGTGCTTCCATCAAGAAAATTGAGACCTGCAATGTTGAAAAGGAAGTGGTTGAAGTCCGCAATATTACTGAGAATATGCCGGTCAACCAATCAAAGCTTTCATTGGGATTCAGGACAAATACATCGCCTTGCGATGTGGATTACTATTCGCTGGTGGTATATAACGGCATACTGGGAGGCGGTGTCCATTCCAAGCTGTTCCAAAATGTCAGGGAGAAGGAAAGCCTGGCTTATTACGCTTTTTCACGGCTGGAGAAGTTCAAGGGTCTTATGGTCATAAGCAGCGGAATCCTGAGTGAAAACAAGGATAAGACCATAAGAATCATTAAAGAACAGCTGGAGGACATAAGCAAGGGAAATATTTCCGATTATGAATTCGACTCTACAATAAAAACTATTGAGACCGGTATGAGATCCCTTATGGACAGCCAGCTCCAGATAGTTGACTTTTATCTCAGCCAGTCCATTGTGAACACCCATGACGACTTTGAAAGCTTTATAGAGAAGGTTAAAAAAGTCACCAAAGACGATGTGGTCAGGGTTGCAGGAAAAATAAAGCTGGATACTATTTATTTCCTGACAGGAATGGAAGCTTAGACTAAAAAAGTGTTCTGCCAAAATGATGACGGAAGGAAGGTGTCCTTAAATAATGGATATTAAGACAATCAGATTTGAAAAGATAAATGAAATAATGCATATGCATGAACATTCCAGCGGCCTTAAGGCCTTCGTAATACCGAAAAAAGGCTATTCAAAAAAATATGCCACTTTTGCCACCCATTACGGTTCCATAAACAATGAGTTTGTCGTACCCGGCGAAAAAGAAGCTATACGGGTTCCGGATGGGATAGCCCATTTCCTTGAGCACAAGCTGTTTGAACAGAAGGACGGCAGCGTAATGGACAAATTCTCTGCCCTGGGTTCAAGCCCCAATGCTTATACTTCTTTTAACCAAACCGTATATCTGTTTTCCTGCACGGAAAAATTCGATGAAAACTTCCAGCTGCTTTTGAATTACGTGCAAAATCCATATATTACCGATGAAAGCGTTGAGAAGGAAAAAGGCATAATCGGGCAGGAGATACAGATGTATCAGGATGACCCGGAATGGAGGGTGTTCTTTAATCTTCTTCAGGCTTTTTACAGGGAAAATCCTGTAAGAATCGATATCGCTGGAACCATAGAGTCCATAAGCCAGATAAATAAAGAGGTGTTATACAAATGCTATAATACTTTCTACCACCCTTCCAACATGGTGATACTGGTAGTCGGGGACGTGGACCACGAAAAGGTCTTTGAACAGGTGGAGGAAAGCATAAAGATCAAGCAGGAAAAGCCGGAAATCAAAAGAATATTCCCGGAAGAACCCGATACGGTATTCAAAAACTATGTGGAAGCAAAGCTGGCAGTGGCAACACCAATTTTCCAGGCGGGTTTTAGGGATAATATATCTGAAGTGAAGGGTATTGAGGCTCTAAGGCGTGAGGTGGCGGTAAAGATACTGCTCAACATGATAATGGGGCGCAGCTCGGCTCTTTATAACGAGTTATACAACGAAGGATTGATAAACAGCACCTTTGACTATGATTATACAATAGAGGAAAGCTATGCCTATTCCATGTTTGGAGGGGAATCGCCGGACCCTGAAAAAGTAAGGGACAGAATTGTGCAGGCCATAAAAGATATCCAAAGAAACGGTCTGGACAGAAACAGCTATGACAGGATTAGAAAGGCTATGACAGGAAGGTTCCTTAAGCAGCTTAACTCTGTGGAAAGGATTTCCCATACTTTCATGTCGGTATATTTTAAAGGAGTTACCATATTTGACTATTTCGATGTTTATGATAAAATTACGTTTGAATATGTAAATAGCACATTTGCCGAACATTTTAACCTTGATAACCTGGCGTTATCGGTTATAAAACCGGCTTAGGGGGACTGTAGGAATGATAGAATTTCCAAAGCTTGGCCTGAGGTTCGAAATTGATAGAGTTGCTTTCGTAATATTTGAACAGGAAATTTACTGGTATGGGATTTTAATTGCGGCAGCGTTTATGACAGCTATTCTGCTCGCGTTGAGGGAGTGCAGCAAATTTGGGATTGAGCAGGATACTATAATAGACCTGGTGTTGTTCATAGTGCCTTCGGCAATAGTCGGAGCGAGACTGTATTATGTCATATTTGCATGGGACGAGTTTAAAGATAACATCTGGTCTGTTTTCAACACCCGCCGGGGAGGCCTGGCGCTGTACGGAGGAGTTATAGCTTCGCTTCTGGTGGCATATCTCTTTGCCCGGTGGAAGAAGATAAAAGTATGGAAGCTGATGGATTTCGGCGTGGTCTATATACCAATTGGACAGGCAATAGGGCGCTGGGGAAACTTTGTCAACCAGGAGGCATTCGGTACCAATACCACGCTCCCCTGGGGCATGACCGGAGATGAAATCAGAGAACAGCTTTCGTATATGAAGCTGGACGGAATGAATGTAAACCCGGATTTGCCGGTACATCCTACATTTTTGTATGAGTCCTTGTGGAATATAGGAGTGTTTATATTCCTGCACTGGTACAGAAATAGGAAAAAAGCGGACGGTGAGGTTATATTCCTCTATTTGATACTATACGGCCTTGGGAGGTTCTGGATAGAAGGCTTGCGTACCGATAGCCTTATGTTGGGAAATATCAGGATATCTCAACTTCTATCCCTGATATTCGTAGTTGTATTCAGCTTCCTGCTTTACTTTAGAAGAAAAAAAGCTTCTGACATCAATGATGACGGTGCAGTTGCGTATTCCAGCGAATACGGGAATATTCTTAAGAAAATGAAGGAAGAAGAAGAGATGGAAGCTGCTAGAGCTGAAGGAGCAGCACAATCATCCGACGGGGAGGGACCGGCCATGATGACGGAATCCGCCGCGGAGGGAGAGTCTTCGGATACTGTGCAGGAAGATGGTGGCATGGAGGATAATTCCGAGATTAATGATATCGAAGACCAAATGACCAGCATAAATAATTCCGGCAGTGGAGATGATAAGAAAACAGAGGTATAGAAACTTTTTACAAAAGATAATAATGGTGGTGGTACAGAATATGATCAAATCTGAGATTGAGGCACTGAAACGTGAGTTGAACTGCAGAATCAACGAGGGGGCAGATTTCAACGACGTGTATGAGCTCAGTGTGAAGCTGGACAAATTGATCCTGCAATACTATAAGGAGCGTGGCATCAACAGGCAGCTAATCTGAGTTTGCCCACCAACCCTGACCTTTGCCAAAAGCCAACATCAAGTTGACATAGGCAGAAGGTACACATATAATTAAGTTAAATGTATTAATCAACAGGCTCTTTTATTAAAGAGCCTGTTTGATATTTGGATGAGTTGAAGCATAGGAGAGATTTATGTATTTTGTTGAAAAGACCAAGGGAATGAATATTTTCAAGCAGTATGATTACCTGCTGTTTATAACTGTTTTGCTGCTATCCGCCATGGGACTGGTTATACTGCGAAGTGCCACCCTTACGATGAACGGTGGGGACAAAATGGTGATTAAGCAAGCTTTGTTCATAGTTGTCGGAGTGGTAGCAGCGGTAATAATCAGCATTATTGATTATAAGGATTTGAAGGTATTGGGAATACCCCTTTATATATTAAGTGTGGCACTGCTCGTTTATACGTATTTTAGAGGTGTAGGAAAGGAAACCTGGGGAAGCAACAGCTGGATAGATATAGGTGGTTTTTTCAGTTTCCAGCCTTCGGAGATAGCCAAAATAAGCGTAATTATTATGGCATCCATATTTCTGGAGAGGATCAAGGAAGGACAGGATGTCGGGAAGAACATAGCCAAGCTTATTTTCTATTTCTCAGTTCCGGTGGGCTTGGTAGTCATTCAGCCTGACTACGGAACAACAATAGTCTTCATGTTTATTATTTTTGTGATGATATTTGTGTGTGGGTTTCCATACAAATATATATTGGGTGCAATTGTCGCACTAATTCCCACAAGCCTGTTTACATGGTTTTTCCTGCTCAATGACAACCGGCGGGAAAGAATCCTTGTGTTTCTGGACCCCAGCAGAGATCCCCAGGGAGCAGGATGGCAGGTAAGATACGCCATCAGAGCTGTAGGATCGGGGCAGATCTTTGGCAAAGGCTTGTTCAAAGGCGTACTTAACCGCAGGAACATGGTTCCGGTTAAGGAATCCGACTCAATTTTTGCTGTTGTGGGGGAAGAGCTTGGTTTTGTAGGCTCAATGATCTTGCTGATACTTATATTTATTATCCTCATGCGGTGTATATATATTGCAAAGAATTCCCGGGATTTGTTTGGTTCGTTTTTAACCATAGGTATAATGGGAATGCTGGGATTCCACTTTATTCAGAATATCGGCATGAATATAGGACTTCTGCCTTTGACAGGCATACCTCTTCCTTTTGTTAGTCAGGGGGGAAGCGCCATGCTGACCAACTTTGCCGCAGTAGGCATTCTATTAAGCGTATCGATGCGAAGGAAAAAAGCTATATTCAACAGCTCACAATAAAGAATAGGGAATGAAGAGGCGTTTATGATGCCTCTTTTTTTATCTCCAAAATACATATCCCCTATAGGTCTTATTACCTATCTTAGAAAATTTATGCCCAAAAATAGTAAATTAATCTTGATTATTTCTAGGATATACAATAAAATAACAATTAGAAGTGGGACAAAGTGGAGGAAAGTGGTGGTAAAAATATAAGATGTGGGGTGAAATAGTTGTTCTATGGTGAATACCAGCATGCGGTTGACCCTAAAGGACGGGTGATCATACCTTCAAAATTTAGGGAAGGCCTTGGTGAGAAGTTCATAGTGACCAAGGGCTTGGATAACTGTCTGTTTGCGTATTCCACCGAAGAATGGAGCAACTTGGAAGCCAAACTAAAAGCACTACCCTTCACGGATAAGGATGTAAGAGCCTTCGTCAGATTTTTCTTTGCCGGAGCCTGCGAGTGTGAGCTGGACAAGCAGGGAAGAATTCTGATACCACAAAATTTGCGGGAATATGCCGGTTTGGAAAAGGATGTTTATATCATAGGCGTTTCGACAAGAGTGGAGATTTGGGATAAGAATAAATGGGAAAGCTATAGTGGGGATGATAATATGAGCGCCGACAAAATAGCGGAGAAGATGGCTATGCTGGGAATATGATTTTCCCGGCCGGTGTTATGAATCCTGTGAAGGCGAAAATTCTAGCTTTCACCATGAAATTCGAATTTTAGTCTTGTATGAGGTGCCCGATGGAATTTAATCACAAACCGGTTTTACTGGAAGAATGTATTGAAAATCTGAATATCAAACAGGATGGAATTTATATAGATGGTACTCTGGGTGGCGCAGGCCATTCCAGTGAAATTTATAAAAGGTTAGGCAAGGATGGCGTATTGATAGGCATAGATCAGGACTCATACGCCATAGAAGCTTCAAGGGAAAGACTGAGCAGCATTGGCGGACAAGCAAGGATAATCCTTGAAAATACCAACTTTAAGAACATTAAGGAAGTCTGCCGGAAACACAATATCGAATATGTTGATGGTATACTCTTTGATTTGGGTGTTTCATCCTACCAGTTGGACGAAGGAGAAAGAGGATTCAGCTACCAGAAGGATGCTCCTTTGGATATGAGGATGGACCGTCGCCAGGCTCTGGATGCCGGAACTGTTGTAAACGAATATGATGAGGACGCCATAAAGAGAATAATCCGGGATTACGGAGAAGAACGCTGGGCTGCAAGGATAGCTTCGTTTATAGTAAAGGCCAGGAAGGAAAAGAGGATAGAAACCACCGGGGAACTGGTGGACATAATTAAAGCAGCCATTCCGAGCTCTGCTCGAAGGGAAGGCCCACATCCGGCAAAGAGAACTTTCCAGGCGATAAGAATTGAGGTAAACAACGAGCTGGGAATTTTAAGGCAGGCAATCGACGACGCCATATCATTGCTGAGGCCGGAAGGAAGGCTATGTATAATAACCTTTCATTCCCTGGAAGACAGGATTGTAAAGGAAGAGTTTCAAAGAAAAGTGAAGCCATGCACCTGCCCTCCGAGTTTTCCGGTATGTGTGTGTGGCAAAGTTCCTGAGGCGGAGTTGGTTTTCAGAAAGCCGATATTGCCGTCCATCAGGGAATTGGAAGATAATCCAAGGGCAAGAAGTGCAAAGCTTAGGGTCATAAAAAAGATCAATAATCCAAAACAGTAGTTTTGGTTATTTATACAAAAGAATTTGATATACAGAAGACAAATGCGCATATACGGCTGCGCAAGGGAAAGCAAAAGAAAAAGACAAAGTAGGATTTACCAAAGAAAAGCAGAGAAACAATAAACTCAGGAAGAAAAACTGCAGTGTGTTTACCGAGGACTTGCTCTTGCCGGTCCTCGGGTTTATTGTCTTTGTTTCAATGCTTCAATTCGGGGATGGAATATTAAAGCATTGGGGTGAATATAATTGACTAGAACAAGCGATAAGTATGTACATGGAACATTGGCGGAAAAAATCGAATACGACGTATATGAAGAGAACAAGGTACTAAAAGCCAAGAAAATACATAAGCAGAACAGAAAAATCAAGTTTAGGATGATACTGAATACAGCTTTTATATTTTCCTTATGCTTTATCATTATATACAGGTATGCTCTGGTGACGGAGCTGAATTATGAAATCGACAAGCTGGGAAGGCAGTATGAAGAGCTATTGGAAGAAAAGACCACTCTCGAATTTGAGCTGGAGAAGGGTATGAACCTGGCCAAGATTGAAGAAATAGCCAGGAATAAGCTGGGTATGGTAAGACCTGACAAAAACCAGATCGTCAATGTCAGCGTGCCCAAAGACGACTACACTGTTGCAGCTGCTGAAGAAAAGACTAAATCTGAAGCGCAGGGATTATTCGACGCCCTTGTTTATAAAATCAATAGTTTTGCAAGTTTGCTGTATTAGAATAAACCAACTTAATACTCTTATATTGGAATTCCTCAGTACCAGTAGACTGTGGATGGTATAAAATTTGATTTTATACAGTCTACAGTCTATTTGCTATATTGGCAAGAAAATCTGCATTAGGGGGATGTATTTTGGCGGGAACGAGTTTGTCCGTAAAAAAACGCTTACTGGTCATGTTGATAGCTTTTACCGTCTTTCTCATAGCTTTGACATGCAGAGTAGGATGGTTGCAGATTGTAAAAGGCAGCGAGTACCAGAAGCTGGCATTTGAACAGCAAAACACCAACAGACAAATCCCACCTAAGAGAGGCACCATATATGACAGAAACGGAAAAAAACTGGCGATAAGCGCATCGGTTGAACAGGTTGTGATAAATCCCCGACAGGTCAGGGAATCCAGCAAGGATATAGAGAAGACGGCTGAAGAATTGGCTGAGATACTGGACCTGAAGGTTGAAAATGTACTTAAAAAAATACGGAAAAATACCGGTTATGAAATCATAAAAAGAAGGATAGACAAGGAAATTGGAGACCAGGTGAGAAAGTGGGCAAAAGATAATAAACTGTCAGGCGTTTTTGTTGATGAGGATACCAAGAGGTACTATCCCAACAACAATCTCGCAGCCCATGTAATCGGATTTACGGGTGCCGATAATCAGGGACTTAACGGCATTGAAGCCATCTTTGACGATTATTTGAAAGGCGTCCCCGGGAAGATATTGACAGGCTCGGACGCAGTAGGAAACAAACTGCCCTTTGGTGAGGAAAAGCGTATTGATGTGCAGAACGGCCTGGACATAGTGCTCACAATAGATGAATCCATACAGTATTTTGCTCAGAAAGCCCTTGAAAAAGCCATAGCCGATAATACGGTCTTAAACGGTGCTGCAGCCATTGTAACGGACCCACGGACAGGGGAGATTCTGGCAATGGTTTCCAAACCTGATTTCGATCTGAATGCACCCTTTGCTGCTCCGGAAGGGATAACCGACGAGGAATGGGCCAGGATGACCGAGGATGAAAGAATGGAAACTCTCTATAAAAAAATATGGAGAAACAAGGCTGTAGTAGATACCTATGAACCGGGTTCCACCTTTAAGGCAATAACCGCTGCGGCAGCAATTGAAGAGGGGATAATGACACCCGATACACCTGTTAACGACTTTCCTGTCATTGTGCAGGGACATAAGATAAACTGCTGGAGAAGTTATAGACTGCATGGTGAAGAGACTTTCAAGGAAGGGGTATATAATTCGTGCAACCCTGTATTTGTCAGGGCTGCACAGGCGATGGGCATAGAAACGTTCTACAAATATGTGAAAGCTTTTGGTTTCATGAACAGAACTGGGGTGGAAATCGTCGGAGAAGCGAAGAGCATATTCCACGAAAAGCCTGTGGAGGTCGATATGGCGGTTGCGTCCTTCGGACAGAGATTTCAGATAACTCCCCTGCAGCTGATAAACGCATATGGAGCCCTGGCTAACGGCGGCAAGCTTATGAAACCCCTCATAGTGAAAGAAATAAAGGACAGCGAGGGAAATATTGTTAAAAAGTATGAACCTGAGGTCGTAAGGAATGTCATTTCCGAGGAGACTTCGAGGCAAATAAGGGAAATTCTTGAGGGAGTAGTGTCCATAGGTACCGGAAAGAATGCATATATCAGCGGTTACAGGGTAGCAGGCAAAACCGGTACTTCGGAAACGACGGAAACCAAGAAAAACAACAGGTATATAGCTTCCTTTTCATCCTTTGCACCGGCTGATAATCCGGTGGTTTGCGTGCTGGTAATACTGGATTTTCCTACAGGGCCTTTTGGACATCAGGGAGGTGTCATAGCCGCTCCTGTAGCCCGGGAAATCCTCGAAGATACCCTCGAATATCTGGGGGTGGAAAGAAGATATACGGAAAAAGACGAAGCGTCCATGGAACAAGAAGTATATGTTCCGGATGTAAGGGAAAAGACTATAGCGGAAGCAAGAAAAATTCTTGCGCAATATGATCTCAGATTTAAAGTGGACGGAGAAGGGAATAATAACGACATGAAGGTTTTAGACCAGACCCCTAAACCGGATGTCAGCGTTCCCAAAAAGTCCGTAGTTGTCTTGTACACGGTAGAACAACAGAATCAGACGGTGAAAATGCCTGATGTGCTTAACATGACGGTGGAAGAAGCCACCAATGAGCTTAACAAACGGGGACTTAACATAAAAGTTATAGGCAGCGGTATAGCTGTGAGACAGGAATTCAATCCCGGAACGCAGGTTGATAAAGGAAAACCTGTAGAGGTGGAATTCAGGCATCTGGATACGGAGTAAGCGGATGAAAACTCGGTAAGGGTACAGCTCGAAATCCATTGTAAGGCAAGCGGTAGCTAGTGCTTTGATGCTTTACACTTAATTGATTTCCATCCCTCTATAAATATAACATGGTATCATCAGCTTGCTCACATAAGCCGGCGGACGGATGGATTTCAAAAAAGCAGGAAAGCTGTGAAAAAGGAAGGAAAAAACATGGTACCAGGGGCATTCCGCATAAAACGTATAAAGCGCGGCGTGTCCCTGTAAATATTGTTAAACAAAGGAGGATATAAATGTTTCTCAGAGATTTGGTAAAGGGATTGAAGGTATTGGATGTAAAAGGCAATTTGGATATTGATATCAGCGATATTGCGTATGATTCCAGAAAGGTAAAAAAAGGTTCCCTTTTTGTATGCATAGATGGCATGACTACCGATGGACATAAATACATACCGTCGGCTCTGGAAAACGGAGCAGCCGCTCTTCTCGTTCAAAAGGATGTGACGGTAGAAGACGGTGTCACCGTGGTGAAGATAGAGGATACCCGATTTGGACTAGCATTCGTGTCCGACGCTTTCTTTGGCCATCCTTCCCAAAAACTGCATTTGATCGGGGTCACCGGTACAAAGGGAAAAACTACCACCACATATATGATTAAGTCGATACTTGAGCATTCCGGACAGAAGGTGGGGTTAGTAGGAACTATTGCCAACATGATTGGTGATGAAGTCCTGTATGCCCAGAGAACTACACCTGAGTCCTATGATCTCCAGTCGCTTTTTGAAGAGATGCTGGAAAAGGGCGTGACAAGCGCAACCATGGAAGTTTCATCCCAAGGACTGGCTCTGGACAGAGTGGGATGCTGCGACTTTGATATTGGAATATTCACCAACATAACCAGTGATCACATAGGACCCAGAGAGCACAAGGACTTTGATGATTATCTTGAAGCAAAGGCCAAGCTTTTCCGCATGTGCAAAAAAGGAGTCATAAACATCGACGATCCCCATGCCCAGAGGATCATGGAAAAGGCAGAATGTGAAATAACCACCTTTGGCATAGAAAAGGATGCGGATATCAAGGCATATGATGTGGTAAAGCACTCCACCGGAGTGGATTTTAAAATCACTTCCCCATGGGGAAATGAGCCCATCAGCGTCAGCATACCGGGTAAATTCAATGTATATAATGCTCTGGCAGCTATTGGAGCATGTGCCCTTTCAGGAATTTCCATGGAAAGCATAAAAGCTGGCCTGGCCAATGTCAAGGTTAAAGGCAGGGCTGAAGTGGTGGAAACAGGAAGAGACTTTACAGTCATGATTGATTATGCCCATAACGCCATAAGCCTTGAAAATATACTGACGACCATAAAAGATTATGCTCCCGGAAGGGTAGTTTGCCTGTTTGGATGCGGCGGAGACAGAGACAAGGCCAGAAGGTTTGAAATGGGAGAGGTTTCGGGCAGGCTTGCCGATTTTACTATTATAACATCGGACAATCCACGCACGGAGGACCCGGATGCGATTATAAATGATATTGAGACCGGAATCAAAAGAACTACAGGAAAGTACATAAAAATTACCGAACGCCGTGAGGCCATCAAGTATGCGATAGATAATGCACAGCCAAAAGATATTATACTGCTGGCAGGTAAAGGTCATGAAACCTACCAGGAGTTTAAGGATAAGACCATTCATTTTGATGAAAGGGAAGTAGTTGCAGAAATACTGGAGAAGAAACAGGCAGCCGGCTGTTGATAGTAAATAGTTTGCCGTAAATTTCAACCGCAGGAGCGCCGCAGGAGGAAAGTATGGCTTACGGGGCATACCCGGCGGAGAAAGACCTGGCATAGGACATGGATGTGCTGAAACGGCTTTCATAAAAGCAAATTGTTCTGCGGTGCGTCAAGCTAAAAGGCGGATTATGGTTTTACCGGCAATTTGCCGGCAGTGCCCGGCGATAAAAGGGGTGATGATGGAAATATGCAAAAAATTACATGCAGGGACATATTGGAAGCTACCAAAGGAAAGCTCATTTCAGGTGAAGCTGATACAGAAGTTTTAAGAGTGTCTACCGATTCTAGAAAAATAATAGATGGGGATTTGTTTATTCCCTTGAAGGGCGAACGTTTTGACGGGCATGATTATATCCCGGCTGCCCTGGAGGCAGGAGCCCGGGCTGTTCTTACCCACAAGGATATCGGCCCGGTTTATAGCAAATGCGTCATCAGGGTTGATAACACGTCGACGGCGCTGCTGGATCTGGCCGGGTGGTACCGGAGAAAGTTTGATATACCCTTTGTGGGAATAACCGGCAGTGTAGGAAAAACCAGCACGAAAGATATGGTGGCCGGAGTTCTTTCCCGGAAATTTCGGGTGCTGAAAACCGAGGGGAATTTTAACAACGAAATTGGTCTCCCCCTTACAATTTTCAATCTTGACAGCTCTCACCAGGCAGCAGTCATTGAAATGGGCATGAGCGGATTTGGGGAGATAAGCAGGCTTACAGCCGTCGCAAGGCCTGATATAGCCATAATAACCAACATAGGAGTCTCCCATATTGAGAAACTGGGCTCGAGGCAAAATATACTGAAGGCTAAGATGGAGATACTGGAGGGGCTTAGTGAAAAAGGCCTGGTGGTATTAAACGGCGACGACAAGTTATTATACGGGCTAAAGGACCTTTTGAATTTCAGGACGGTATTTTACGGCATAGACGAATGCTGTGACTATCAGGCGTATAACATCCATACAGCAGGAGAGCAGGGCACATCCTTTGAAATAACCGTCGGCGCTGAGGATTACAAAGTTCATGTTCCGGCTCCGGGAGTGCATAATGTCTATAATGCGCTGGCCGCAATTGCCGTGGGATTGGAACTGGGACTAACTATGAATGAAATAATCGACGGCATAGCATCTTTTGCTCCGGGAAATATGAGGATGAACATAATAAACCGGGGAGATATAAAGATAATCGATGATACCTATAATGCAAGCCCGCAGTCCATGGAGGCAGCCATTACCGTGCTTAAGGACATTTCAGCGGGCAACCGCCGTACGGTGGCAGTGCTGGGTGATATGCTGGAGATGGGTGAATGGGCGTATGATGCCCACTATAATGTTGGAAAATTCGCTGCTTCCAAAAAGATAGATTACATAATAACGGTGGGCGATAATGGAAGGGTAATAGCAAAAGGAGCGTTAGAATCGGGATTTGACGCCAATTGTGCTTTTTCTTTCAATAACAATGCTGAAGTCAACCGTTTTTTGAAGGATTTCGTAAAAAGCGGCGATGTTATATTGGTTAAAGGTTCCCGGGGAATGAAGATGGAGGAAATAATCCGTCAGTTGACAGGCGGTGCCTGACGGTTTAAAATTTGTTTGGTAACCAATGGGGCTGTGCCCCTTGGAATATTTAATTTACAAGAGGTGAAAATAATTGGATGCACTTTTTACCGGATCAGTGCAAGTTACAGTATTTGTAATTACGTTTGTATTAGCATTAATTGCCGGACCAATTCTTATACCGATACTGACAAAGCTGAAATTCGGGCAGACAGTCAGAGACGACGGGCCGAAGACACATTTTAAAAAGATGGGCACACCCACCATCGGAGGCTTGATATTTCTTATACCCATCACCCTGGTGCTGATGTATTTTTCTTTAAGCTACCCCAAGATATTGCCCATGCTATTGGTTACACTGGGGTTTGGGGTCGTAGGCCTTATCGATGACCTCATTAAGGTCTTAAAAAAAAGCAAGGACGGTTTGTTTGCCGGACAAAAGATGTTGGGACTGCTTCTGATTGCTGCTGCGTTTGCATTTTATATTGCGTATTTCACTGATCTGGGAGTGGATGTAACAATACCTTTTGTGGGAACTGTAAATTCGGCATGGTTTTTTATTTTGTTCACCATTTTCGTTTTCATTGCCACTACCAACGGGGTTAACCTGACAGATGGTCTTGACGGCCTTGCTACAGGAGTTACTCTGATTGTAATGGTGTTTTTTACCGTAGTGGCTATGACGAGAGCGGAATGGGATTACATAAAGGTGTTTACAGCTTCCGTAGCCGGAGGCTGTTTGGGCTTTTTGGTTTTTAACATCCATCCTGCCCGCGTCTTTATGGGTGATTCAGGGTCTCTGGCCTTGGGAGGAGCTGTAGCCAGTACGGCTATAATGCTGAAAATGCCCTTTATCCTCCTTTTAGTTGGAGGAATATATGTGGTAGAAGTCCTTTCGGACATAATCCAGGTGACTTCTTTCAAATTGAGGCGCAAAAGGGTATTTAAAATGGCTCCCCTTCATCATCATTTTGAGCTGTCGGGATGGAAGGAAACAAAAGTTGTTGCAGTGTTCTGGACCACAACCTTGGTATTGTGCATAATCGCACTTTTGCTATTGGGAGTGCGGTTTGTCTAGGTTAAGCCGTTGTACCGGAGGACTGGAGATGGCTTGTGGAGAGTTGTTGGAGATAAAACCCTTAAAAAGTCTCCGGCTTTGCTATCGAATATGCTGATATAGTATGTTAGTTATTTAATTGTTGTAATGCTCATATAATTATATGAACAACAAACTTTAAAGAGGTTGATGATGAAATCAAGAAAGCCTGTGGATTTCTGGATATTGATAACAACTTTTATATTGCTTGCTTTAGGTACAATAATGGTGTTTAGTGCCAGTGCTGCTTATGCATATAACTATTATCATGATACTTATTATTTTCTGAAAAAACAGCTTACAATGCTTCCTATCGCTTTTACGGCAATGCTTTTCACAATGAATATCGATTACAGGAAGCTGGGAAAATGGTCTCCGATATTTGTTGTGGTGAGCATTTTCCTGTTGATCCTTGTTTTCGTACCAGGGATCGGAACGGCTACAAAAGGGGCGCGGAGGTGGCTGGATTTGAAAGTTACCAGTTTCCAGCCGTCGGAGTTTGCCAAAATGGCAGTTATATTGTTTTTTTCTTATAGCCTTTCTAAAAGAAAAAACCAACTGCACAGCTTTTTTAAAGGCTTGCTCCCTTACCTGGTTCTTATAGGCATATATGCGGCACTTTTGCTTTTGGAACCTCACTTGAGCGGCACGATGATCATAGCCATGGTAGCATGCATCATACTTTTCTGTGCAGGAGCGAGAATAAAACACTTTGTGATACTGGCACTGCCTGCTGTGGCAGGACTTGCGGCTGCCATAGCTTTTTCCGACTACAGGCGTGAAAGATTTCTTTCCTTTCTAAATCCACTGGAAGATGCACAAGGGTCGGGATGGCAGATCATCAACTCTCTGTATGCCATAGGATCGGGAGGCTTATTCGGCAGGGGGTTGGGCAAAAGCCTGCAGAAGTTCCTTTACATACCGGAACCCCATAATGACTTCATTCTGGCGGTTCTTGCCGAGGAGTTGGGATTTGTCGGTGTACTGCTGGTAATGATCCTGTTTTCAATATTTATCTGGCGAGGCATCAAAATATCGATAAATGCGCCGGATACCTTTGGGAGTCTTACGGCTGTGGGAATAACTTCCTTGATAGCAGTCCAGGTCATAATAAATGTTGCGGTTGTAACTGCATCAATGCCCGTAACAGGGATGCCACTGCCTTTCTTCAGTTATGGAGGAACCTCCCTGGTATTCCTTATGAGCGAGGTCGGCATTCTGCTTAACATATCGAGATATGCCAATTATGAGAGAATCTGATGTATATAATGTGTAAATCGTTTTGGAGGTGGAACTTTTGAAAGTTCTAATGGCTGGTGGCGGAACTGCGGGTCATATCAATCCGGGTCTGGCCATCGCAAATTATTTGAAGCAAAAACATCCTGATGCACAGATAAAATTCGTTGGTACCGAAAGAGGTTTGGAGACCCGGCTTGTAACAAGGGAAGGCTATGAGCTCGAGCTGATAAAAGTAAGAGGTTTCAAGCGCAAGCTGTCCTTTGACACGATTATAGCCATAAAAGAGCTTTTTCAGGGAATGGTTGAGGCAAGGAAAATTATAAAAAGATATAAACCGGACATCGTTATAGGTACAGGGGGATATGTATGTGGTCCTGTGCTTTTTAATGCGGCAATGATGAAAATACCTACCCTGATCCATGAACAGAACGCATACCCGGGGGTTACCAACAAGATCCTTTCGAGATATGCTGACGCAGTGGCCATAAGCTTTAAGGAATCAGAAAAATATTTCAAATCTGCAAAAAAAATTGCACTTACCGGCAATCCTGTAAGGGATGAGATTTTGCATACCGATAAGGTGAGTGCAAGGAAAAGGCTTGGTATAAGCTCAAATTCCCGTGTGGTCGTGGTGGTAGGAGGCAGCCGGGGGGCACAGAACATAAATAATTCGGTAGTGGATATGCTGAAAAAATATTATAACAGCAATGACTTCAATATTATTTTTGCTACCGGCGAAGCCCAGTACGACAGAACTATGGAAAGCCTGGGAAAAGATATTGCACCGACGGTGGAGGTAGTACCGTATATTTATAATGCTGCTGATGTATATGCAGCCGCAGATTTGATGGTATGCAGAGCTGGGGCGATAACCTTAAGTGAACTTACCGCCATGGGAATACCCGCCATATTGATTCCGTCACCTTTTGTGACAGCCAATCACCAGGAGTATAATGCGAGGTCGTTGGAAAAGAATGGAGCAGCGGTGGTGATATTGGAGAAGGAACTAAGCGGCAATGTGTTGTATAATCAGATAATGAGTCTTTTAAAAAACAGGGAGCAGCTTTCCAGGATGGCTAGTAACTCAAAAAAAATGGGCATAACAAATGCCACAGAGAAAATATATTCGATGATAAGAGAAGTGATGAAGCAAAAAGGAAAGCTCTGAGTTGCGGAATAAGAGGGAAATTTTATGACCCTTTGACATATTATACAGACTGAGACCTAAGAATAAGGAGCGGCAGGCTAGGAAAGCCTGAACCGCTTTTTTTTACAGCCGACTGCACATCAACGTTCAGAAGCAATTTTTATTACCTCCGAATTAAGTCAATATCAAAAAATGAAGTTTTTTATAACAAAATCACACTTTGGCAACCTACGCATAGTATATACTATGGTGCGTAGTAGCTACGGACTTTATTGGAGGTGTTATTATTGAGTAAAATTGCTGTAGTAGGCGGACGAAAACTGAAAGGTGAAGTGATGATCGAAGGTGCAAAAAATGCAGTATTGCCTATATTAGCCGCAACTGTTTTAAATAGTGGGATTAACGTAATAAAGAACTGCCCCAAACTAAGGGATGTGGATATCATGCTGGAAATATTGAGAAAGCTGGGGTGTCTCGTAAGTGTCGAGGGCAGCACAATTATCGTTGACTCGTCAACCTTAAACAGCACAGAAGTACCTGAAGATCTGGCGGCAGAGATGAGGTCGTCGATCATTTTTATGGGGCCTCTCCTCGCACGAGGAGGAAATGTGACTATAAGCTATCCGGGTGGGTGTGTAATATCATTGGCTATAAAGATGGCTGATGTTAAAAACATCTGTTTCTCTGAAGTAAAAAATGTCAGGAGCAGTATATAAAATTATTAGTTTTCGGTGTTTAAAAAGTTGATAAAAACATGTATAATGGTTTCGTAGATGATGGTAATATCCATCATCTTTTGTTTTACAAAGGAGGATGGCATACACTGTGAGCGATAGGGAAAAAGACCTTCTTAAGAAGGCTCGCAATGGGGATATAGAAGCCTTTGAACAGTTGATTGAAGACTACCAGAAAAGAGTATTCAATATAGCTTTGCGCATGATTGGCAATTATGATGACGCCAATGAGCTGGCGCAGGAAGTTTTTATCCGCATATTTAAATCTATCAAGGATTTCAAGGAGGAATCTTCTCTTTCCACATGGATATACAGAATTACCACTAATGTATGCCTGGATGAAATAAGAAAAAGGAAAAATAAAAATGTGGTTTCTCTGGATGAAGAAGTCAAACTGGAAGAAGGAGATCTCCAGCGGCAGGTAGAAGATACCAGGCCGACACCCGATGTAATTGCGGAAAAGAACGAAGTCCGAAAGTTGGTGAAGGATGCAATTATGTCGCTGCCTGAAGAGCAAAGGACGGTTATAATATTGAGAGACATTCAGGGCTTCAGTTATGAAGAAATCGCAAAGATTATGAAATGCCCCGAAGGAACGGTAAAATCAAGGATAAACAGATCCAGACAAATTTTGAGGGATCGGCTTAAACCAAAAATGGAACTTTTAAAGGGAGATTACGTCAAATAACGTGAAAGAAGGGTCTGGATATGATGATGAATTGTAATGAAGCAAGAGATTTAATAACTTTATATATTGATAATGAACTGCAAGGAGAAAAGCTGGAAAAATTCAAAGAACATGTTGAAAGCTGTGAGGCTTGCAGAATCGAACTTGCAGAAATCACCCGAGTGGTAGAGCTTTGTGCCGATATGCCTGAGGAGGAGCTCCCGGAGACGTTTAAGGAGCAGCTCCATAGCAAGCTTGTTGATGTCAGCAGGCAGGATAACAACAATAGAAAGGTCATTTTCTTTAAAAACAGTTATTTGAAAGTTATTACCACTGTTGCAGCCGTTTTCCTTGTCTTTGTTGCTCTAAGCGGCATTTATGGCAATGATCTTCTAAAAGGCAGATTTTTGAATCTAAAGGACATGAACAAGACGGCTCAAATGGATGAAAAGAAAATGGAAAGCAGTGAAGCCGAAATTGATGCCGGAATGGCAGAAGATCAGAGCGAAGCTCAACTCAGGATAGCCAGTGGAGAAGCTGGAGCTTCTTCAGCATTGGAGTCTGATGCAAGTAAGAGTGCTCAGCCGCGGGAAGCGTGGGATTCGGACGGAACAGCCAAGGATGTTACCAGGGGCACTATGGAAGGAAGAAGCTTTATGATGATGGCCCTGCCTGAGCTAAGAGAGATAAGGATAGCTGCAAACACCGATGATATAGAAAAAGTGATTGGTAAAATAGAGGAATATGCTGATGAGTTAGGTTTGGAAGCGGCTAAAAAAGACGACACAAACCAAAACCTAAGCATCGAGCCCACGGCTAAGTTTGCAGGGGAGAAGGCAGAAATGCAGCTAATTGTTCCCAATGCATCCTATGAGGGTTTTATCCAGAATTTAAAAAGCGATCCGGAACTGTCAAAGATTTTGAGCTTTGGTGAAATGCAAAAATTAAATGCCGATGATTATATAAATAAGTTAAACAGTGAGCTGGATCAGATAATACAATTGATAGACAAAACCGAAAACATCGGAAGTACAGCGGAAAAATCTAAGGAAACGCTGAAACAGTTAAAGGAGAAAAGGGACAGCATACAAGCAGAGATAGAAAGCATAACCATTAATCCTGATTGCACAATAGTAAAATTCGAGATTCTAAAAGAAGGATGAAATAAATCAAAGCAACCGTTTACGGTTGCCTTTTTTTTGTGTAAAATTAATACATGGGATAAATGAGGAAAAATGAGAGATTATTATAATCATAGGCATAAAAAATATAAATATCCGGCGTCATACTGGCAAGCTTTAAATCGGGGCTTAGGTGGGACGCCGTAAAATGTGGCGGAGAGCAATGTGCGGCATTTTTATTAGGATGAAATATGGCATCCGTCAAATTGCTGAAGCATCCGCTGCATAAACATATAAATCGCATTGCTTTTAAATATATCAGGATGAGGTATAAAATGAACAAGGAAAAATTGATGATAATCGATGGAAACAGCATTTTAAACAGAGCTTTTTACGGACTTCAGGGAAAACAACTTCTTTCCACCTCCGATGGCTTGTATACCAATGCTGTTTACGGTTTTTTGAACATACTTCATAAATATGTAGAAGAAGAAAAGCCCCAGTACTTATGTGTTGCTTTTGACTTAAAAGCGCCAACCTTCAGGCACAAAGAGTTTGAGGGATATAAGGCCAACAGAAAGGGAATGCCGCCTGAACTGGCTGTCCAGCTTCCGGTCATAAAGGAAGTTCTGGATGCCATGAACATAAAAAGACTTGAATGTGAAGGTTATGAAGCGGATGATATCATCGGATCGGTTTCCCTGTGTGCAGAAAAACAGGGAATGGATGTGATCATCATTACGGGGGACAGGGACTCCTTACAGCTGGCAACGGAGACCACCAGAATAAAAATACCCACCACCCGGGGCGGTAAAACCGAGACGGATGAATATGACAAAAACAGGGTTATGGAGAAGTATGGAGTCACTCCGTTGGAGTTTATCGATGTAAAGGGTCTGATGGGAGATACTTCCGATAATATCCCCGGAGTTCCGGGAATAGGGGAGAAGACAGCTATAAGCCTTATAAAGGAGTTTGGCAGTATTGAGAACCTGTATGAAAACCTGGATAAGATAGATAAAAAAAGCGTGCGGGAGAAGCTGGCTGCCAACAGGGAACAGGCTTTCTTAAGCAAAAGGCTTGCCACCATAGACAGGCATATGAGCGAGTTGTGCAGCATCGAGGATTTAAAAAGGAACGATTTCAACAAAGAAAAGCTCTATGAGCTGTTTAAGCGCTTGGAATTCAAGAGCTTTATAGATAAGTTCGGGCTTGACGAGGTCCAAAGCAGTGCACATTCGACGCTGCAAACGGTAAAGGTGGAATGCCTGGAGAGTTCCGAAGGACTGAAAAAGCTCAAGGAAGATATTGCTTCACAAGGCAAATTCGGGTTTTATTGCCTTATTGATAAAATTGACAACTTTGACAACAAACTGGTGGGAATAGGCTTTTCCCTTGGTGAAAAATCAGGAACTTATGTAAATCTTAACGGGTGCGTTGACGAGGATGAGTTTTTAAAAGAGTTCAAAGATGTTTTTGAAAATGGAGACATTAAAAAGTATGGTCATGATGTTAAGAATTTCATAGTATATTTGAAAAATAAGGGCATATCGCTGGAAGGACTGGCCTTTGATACCATGATAGGCGCTTACCTCATCAACTCGACAAGGGCCACATATACTGTATCGGAGCTGGCGAGGGAGTACCTGGGTTTTGAGATCAAACCCATTGAGGAATTATCCGGAAAGGGAAAAAATTTCGTAGCCTTTGGTGATATGCAGGAGGATGTTATTTCCCAGGCAGCGTGTGATCATGCCTGTGCAGTTATGGGCATCGCCAGGGCTTTGGATGAAAAGCTGAAGGAATATGATCAGGAAAGCCTTTATTATGACATAGAGCTGCCTTTGATAAAGGTTCTTGCCTCCATGGAATACTGGGGCTTTAAAGTGAACGTGGAGGAACTGAAAAAGTTCTCGGAGGAGCTTGAAGGGAAGATTGAGCTTCTGACCCGGGAAATATACAGCATTGCCGGAGAAGAATTCAACATAAATTCTACAAAGCAGCTGGGGACAATTTTATTTGAGAAGCTGCAGCTCCCGGTGATCAAGAAAACCAAGACAGGATATTCCACCGATGCGGAGGTCCTTGAGGAGCTTTCCGACCGCCATGAAATAATAAGAAAAATATTGGATTACAGGCAGTTGGTGAAGCTGCAATCCACATATGCAGAAGGCTTGCAGCATGTGATTAACCCCAGAACGGGCAAGATACACTCCAGCTTTAACCAGACAGTCACAGCTACCGGGAGGATAAGCAGTACTGAGCCTAATCTTCAGAATATACCCATCAAGCTGGAGATGGGTAGAAAGATCCGAAAGGTTTTTGTGCCCAGCAGCAGTGAATTCATGCTTCTGGATGCCGACTATTCCCAGATTGAACTCAGGGTTCTCGCCCATATTACCAATGACCAGAACATGATTGCGGCATTCAACAACAATGAAGATATCCATACTACCACCGCATCCCAGGTTTTTGGAGTGCCTATGGAGGAGGTTACACCTCTGATGAGAAGCAGGGCAAAGGCCGTAAACTTCGGCATAGTGTATGGAATCGGAGATTTCAGTCTGGCAAAGGATCTGGGAATAACAAGAAAGGAAGCCCGCCGGTATATAGACAGCTATTTGGACAAATATCCCGGGGTTAAGCAGTATATGCATGATATCGTGGAGTTTGGCAAGCAAAACGGATATGTGGCTACCCTGTTCCACCGAAGAAGGTATCTGCCGGAATTGCAATCCAAAAACCACAATATACGATCCTTTGGGGAACGTGTAGCCATGAACACTCCTATACAGGGAAGTGCGGCGGACATCATCAAGATTGCCATGGTGAAAGTATACGAAGAACTGCAAAAAAGGAACTTGAGATCGAGACTGATACTGCAGGTGCATGATGAATTGATCATAGAAATGCATGTGGATGAAAAGGAAGAAGTGACAAAACTTCTCAAGGACAGCATGGAAAATGCGGTAAAACTCCGGGTGGCTTTAAATGTAGACATTAACAGCGGAAACAGCTGGTATGATACAAAATGATGCTTTACCGGAGCGACAATTTGAGGAAGACAAGGATGGGTAAAGTGAAAATAATTGGAGTAACAGGACCTATAGGAAGTGGTAAAAGCACTGTTTCCGGCATTTTGCATGATGAATGGAAGGCCAGGGTTATCGATGCCGATCAGATAGCCAGGGAAGTAGTGCGAAAGGGTGAAAAAGCCCTCAGTGAAATGGTGGACTATTTTGGACCAGAGATATTGGATGAAAAGGGAGAACTGATAAGAAGCAAACTGGCGGAAATGGTGTTTGGAAATGAAGAAAAGGTAAAGGTGCTGAATGCTATAACTCATAAGCATATAATGGAGCGCCTGTTAAACCGGCTGGAACAGGCCAAATCCGAGGCTTGGCCGGAGGGAGTTATTGTAGTTGATGTTCCCTTGCCTGTAAAACATGGTTTTCTGGATACGGTGGATGAGGTTTGGGTGGTATATGCCGATCCGGAGACCAGAATAGGCAGGGTTATGGAAAGAAGCGGACTGTCCCGACAGGAAGTGATAGCCAGAATGAATTCCCAAATGAGCGATGAGGAATACCTTAAACTGGCAGATAAAGTAATTCTTAACAACGAGAGCAAGGAAAAGCTGAAAGAGCAAATTATAAGATTAATGAGATCCGGGTGATGAAGTGCAAGCAAAGAGAAAAAAACGTTCTAAAATTCCCTTTTTTTTAATATTAGTTTTGCTTTTGACCGCATTTTTAGCCGTCAGACCTGAACCGGTCCTAAAGCTGATATACCCTTTAAAGTATGATGAACTGGTTTTTATGTATGCCAAGGAGAATGGAATAGATCCCTATCTTGTTTTTTCGATAATAAAAGCAGAAAGCAACTTCGATCCGGATGCCACCTCCAGCAGGAATGCCCGGGGGCTTATGCAGGTAACCGACAAAACTGGAGCTTGGGCTGCTGAAAAGCTAGGCATGGATGACTTTGTTACCGATGATCTCTATCGTCCGGATGCAAATATTAAAATAGGCTGCTGGTATATCCGCCAGTTGATGAGAGAGTTCGGAAGCAATATCAATCTGGTAATTGCAGCATACAATGCCGGCAGCGGCAATGTCAGCTCCTGGCTGAAGGACGAAGAGCTGAGCAGGAACGGGGAGGAACTGGTGAGAATTCCGTTTAAGGAGACGGACAACTATTTGAAAAGGGTAATCAAATATTATAAAATGTATCAAAAGCTATATGCAAAAAGAGGCAATTAGTTCAAAAGGGCAAGGTTTAATAGTTTATATTGAACGATGCCAGAGGCTTTTATCAATTTATGAAACGAATGGGATTGTTTATGGAAGACTTTATGAAAAACGCTTCTTATATTATCGACCAACATGGGTCTTACTGGAAGGGCTTTGATTTTCGCTTAAGGTGCATAATCCTTGCTGTTTCGGTGATATGCTCTTTTACTTCAGAAGTCAGGATATTCACCGGATACGGCACATTCATATTATCGGCAGTTTTTTTCCTGTATTGGTTGCTGAGCGTACTGTATTTGACGAAGTCAAAGGGCAATTTTAAAAAAGCGCTGAGAGTAGTCTCGTACTTTGATATTGCGATGATTTCCTTCCTATGCTACTGCACCGGTGGAATAGGTTCCGACGGTTATGTGGTGTACTTTTTTATCATAGGCATCATAGGCATTCAAAACAGCCCTGCTCCGACTATAAAAGCAAGTATTTTTGCGGCTGTGACTTATACGCTCGCAGCATTGTTGTCCAAAAGCGTTATGGGGATGAAGGATTTCTGGAGGTTGGGCTTAAGGGTCTTCTATATCTTTGCCTTATGTGCTGCAGTTTTGAGGATTTATCGAGAAATAAGGAAATATGAAGAACTGCACAAAAGAGAATTTAAGCTGGCCAGAACGGACAAGCTGACAGGCCTCGCAAACCGGCGCTATTTTGAGCAGAAGCTGGCCGAAGAGGCAAGATATTCCGATGCATCCGGCAAGCCAGTGAACATATTGATCTTTGATATAGACAATTTCAAGAAATTCAACGACACTTATGGTCATATTTTTGGAGATAAACTCCTGGAATTGTTTGCGGATATCATCAAGAAGAATATAAGAAAATCAGATATCCCCATAAGATATGGGGGAGAAGAATTTTTGATACTGATCCGGGACCTTGATAAAAAAACCGCCCGTAATGTTGCTGAAAGGATTAGAAGCCAGCTGGAAAAGCAGTGCATAGTTTTAGTGGATTCTACCAACGAAAGCAAAATGATGACGGTAAGCTGCGGATTATCCCAGTATCCTGAGGATTCAAAAGACATCAGTGAAGTGGTTAAGTTTGCCGATATGGCTCTTTACAGGGCAAAACAGACAGGTAAGAACACAGTGGTAAGTTATGATGAGATTAATAACAAAGTGTGACTGGGGTAATGCAGGGTAAACCTCCGGGGTATGCTGCCCGTACTCGATCCAATCTGTAATCATGTAGATTGGCACTGTTTGACACCAAATTACCGATATCAAATTCGAATTACTGATATGTTAAATTCTAAGAAAAAAGGCCTGTTAATATACTGTCAGGCCTTTTTCTTATGTATTAAATAAGGTGTAAAATCTTCTTTTTAGTTAATGAGCAAATTCATTTTTTAAATGGATGTATTGATTGCTATGGGCTTTGAATAATACCATAGCAATCAACTATTTTAATCAGCTGAACTCAAACCGGCTTTATACAGCCATAAGGAAATAATTCCTTAAGCGGTTACCCATGTCCAGTACACACCTTTGGTATATGTTAGCACCGTGAGTTTTGCTGATTTGTCATCATGGTTGCCGTCATATTTCCCGACCTACAGCGTGGGCTACAGGTTCCAGTTCTTTCATTAACTGCGTGAAGTGGACGGGTTTCAAGGACTGTGGACCGTCGCTCAACGCAGTGCTGGGATCGAAATGCACTTCTATAATAAGGCCGTCAGCTCCGGCAGCGACTGCTCCCTTGGACAGGGAGTTTACATATTTCCAGGTACCGGCCGCATGGCTTGGGTCTACCACCACGGGGAGATGGGAGAGCTCTTTTATCACAGGTATCGCGCTAATATCCAGAGTATTCCTTGTGGCTGTTTCGAAGGTGCGTATGCCTCTTTCACAGAGTATGATATTGGGGTTTCCTTCGGCAATGATATATTCCGCAGCCATCAGCCATTCCTCTATGGTGGCGGACAATCCCCTTTTTAGAAGCACCGGTTTTCCGATCATGCCAACTTCCTTAAGCAGCCGGAAATTTTGCATGTTTCTGGCCCCTATCTGGAGTATATCCGCATAGGATGCTACGGTTTCCACATCCCGGGTATCCACTACTTCTGTTACGATTTTCAATCCCGTAGCCTCTCGAGCCCTTGACAGTATTTTCAGTCCTTCCTCTTCAAGGCCCTGGAAAGAGTAAGGTGAGGTCCTTGGCTTATATGCCCCTCCCCGGAGGATTTTTGCCCCGGCTTTTTTTACTTCCAGCGCGGTGCTCATATAGATATCTTCATTTTCAATAGCGCAAGGCCCTGCCATGACAATGATTTCCCGGCCTCCGATTTTTACATCCCCCACTTCAACTATCGTAGGGTCCTGTTTTAGTTCCCGGCCGGCAAGCTTGTATGGTTTCATTATGGGTACTATGGTTTCCACACCGGGCATATGGCTTAGTGACTGCATGTTTACCTGGCGTTTATCTCCTATGGCACCAATAACGGTTTTAACTTCTCCGGTGATGGGATGTGTTTTGAAACCGAGATCGGATAACATTTTTTCTACATTGCTTATTTCTTCCTTGGTAGCTGATTTTTTCATTACAACTATCATAATAATACCTCTCTTTCCCAATTGATATCGTTAAATCGCATTTCCCAAAAACTATTACTTTGCCTTCATATGGCGAATTTGGATAGGTTTCTTTATAAGCTCATCAAAAAACTCCTCATCCACAAGGGACGAGGAGTTATAATCCACGCGGTACCACCCAACTTGGCAAAAGCCCACTTTGATGTACGAGACTTTCGTCTGATACATTCTTTCTTGTAACGGTGAAAGTGTCCGGCGCAGCCTACTGCAATTTCAGCCTGCAGCTCAAAGGAGAACTTCAATTATATGGCTTTTACAGGCTTTCACCCTTTCCTGCTCGCTTTTAAAAGCCGGGTATAATCTACTTTTCCTTTTCATCGCTTTTGAATATCATACTTTTTAATTTTTCTCATATTAACATGATAGATTCCTATTGTCAATAGTGCTACAGATTCTGGATAAAAAACATTAAAAATATTTGTTGCTTGTACAATAAACAGAAAACCGGCAACCATTAGAACACACAATATGTTAATCATCTGTCGATTTTGATTATTATATGTAAAAAGTTGCAATCATATGCAAAAACATGGTATATTTATTTTAATAAGAAAATACGGAGAAGGGTTTGAATTATTGCCGGTTTCGTTTGCAAGCACAGGTATTGGTTATGCCGGCAAGTTCGATGATGCTGAGGTTATTTGATCTGCCGTTTCTTTAGTTTGGTATTGGGGCTTTTGATTCAGGTGCGGCAGGACGGCTTGATTATTACTATCTCATATTACGATACTAATATGGAGGGATTGGAATGTCCGAGATACAACTGGCTGTAGTCAAGGTGAAGGATGAAGTTTTTGGTGTGGATTCTTCTTGTATCAAGCAAATTGTTAAATACCAGGATGTTAAAAAAGCGAAGAACATGCCGGATTTTATAGAAGGATTTGTGAGACATCAGGATGAAGATATTCCGGTGGTAGGCCTTGCCGGAAAGCTTGGGCTGGGTGAAACTGAAGCCACCAAGAAAACCAAGATACTGCTGACCAGGGCAGGGGAATTCTCGTTAGGTTTTACGGTCGATGATGTAACCGAACTTGTGAAATATGAAGATAGAGAAATCGTACCAATTCCTGATGTAATACGCAGAGCCGGAAACTCACATATAAAATACATCGGCAGGAAAGATGATGACATATTATGCATACTGGATTTGAATGGTATCCTCTCTAAGGAGGAAGCAGACAAGCTGAAAGAAAAAAGCGGCAGTTAAAGCCGCTTTTTCCATAGCTTCGGGTTGCTATTTAAGATTGATTTTATTAGTTTATTTTCTTAAGAAATATTTTTTTAAGATTACTTTTACTTAAGATCTTACTATTTCTCAAGACTTCTTAAGACTGCCTTTCCTCAAGACTGGCCTTACGGATTACTTTGCATTCAGTTGATTTTTTTCTGCCTTTTACCGGATAAAGACGGGATTATACGTTAAACCTGAACAGAGTGACATCTCCATCCTGCATTACATAGTCCTTTCCTTCGGAGCGCACCAATCCCTTTTCCTTGGCTGCGTTATAAGAACCGCATTCTATGAGGTCCTTGTAAGCAACAACTTCAGCTCTGATAAATCCCCGTTCAAAGTCGCTGTGGATTTTTCCTGCTGCCTGGGGTGCCTTGGTGCCTTTAACAATGGTCCAGGCTCTTACCTCCTGGGGACCTGCCGTCAGGAAACTGATAAGTCCCAGAAGCTTGTAGCTGGCTTTTATAAGCCTGTCCAGGCCGGATTCCGACAGCCCGAGTTCTGAAAGAAATTCCTTCTTTTCATCCTCATCCAGTTGGGCTATCTCTTCTTCAATTTTAGCACATATTACCATTACTTCGGCATTTTCCTTTGCAGCATGGGCTTTTAGCTCGGCAACATAAGGATTATCCTCTTGGGACTGTAGGTCCTTTTCAGATATATTGGCAGCGTACAGAACCGGCTTCGAAGTAAGGAGGAACAGCTGATCCACCAAGGATTGCTGCTCTGCGTCAAATTTCATGGAACGCACCGGCATTCCTTTTTCCAGGGTTTCTTTAATGCTCTCATACAGATCCAGCTCGATCTGGAATTTTTTATCTCCGGACTTGAGCATTTTGCGGGTTTTATCTATCCTTTTTTCCATGACTTCCAAGTCCGCAAAAATGAGCTCCAGCTGGATGGTTTCAATATCCCTCACAGGGCCTATTGAACCGTCAACATGCACAATGTTGCCATCCTCAAAGCATCTTACAACATGAACTATTGCATCCACTTCCCGTATATGTGAAAGGAACTTGTTTCCAAGACCTTCACCCTTGCTTGCGCCTTTTACCAGTCCGGCTATGTCAACGAACTCTACCACTGCGGGGGTAACCTTTTCCGGATTATACATTTCGGCCAGCTTGTCCAGTCTTTCATCAGGAACAGCCACTGTACCCACATTAGGCTCAATCGTACAGAAGGGATAGTTTGCACACTCAGCTCCGGCTTTGGTTATTGCATTGAAAAGAGTGCTTTTCCCTACGTTTGGTAAACCAACGATACCCAACTTCATATATATCATCTGTCCTTTCGTTTTCTACAAAATATTCTTCGTGCCCTTAAGCCATTCTAAATTATATATTATCCGACAATTATATGCAATAAAAATGCTTTGCCTCAAAATTTCTGGCAATCTGTGTTATAATTAAGTATACTTGCATTATAGTTACGGAAGTTAGTGGGGGGTACAACTTATGCGAAAACCTGGGAAATTTACCGTGCCGCTAGTGGCATTACTGGTACTGGTATCGGCTGCTGTTACGGTGAAGCTCGTCTTGAGCAAAGCAAAAACCGCAGTTCTGCCTGCCGAATATGTAGCCCATGGAGGCGGAGGAGTGAACGAAGAGAGGATAACCAACTCCCTGGAGGCTTTTAATGAGAATTATGCTCAAGGTTTCCGGTTTTTTGAAGCGGATATAGAGAAAACAACCGACGGCCACTACATACTGATCCATGATTGGGGAAGGCTGAAATGGCTTTTTAATTCAGAGCCTGAGCCTTGCGACCTCGAAACTTTTCTTGGGCTGAAGATGGTTAAAGGGCTTACCCAGATGACTCTGGATGATTTGATGCGCTGGCTTAAGGATCATCCCGATGCATATATCATCACCGACGCCAAGAGTGACAATATAGGGCTTCACAAGTACATAAAGGAGAAATACCCGAAGGAAAGCCGCCAGGTTATTCCCCAGGCCATGAGCTTTGAAGAATATCCGGAGATTAAAGCCCTTGGCTATGAAAACATTATACTCACTCTCTATAAAGTGAAATATACCCCGGAAATGATTATTGAGTTTGCGGAGAATAATGAGCTATTTGCGGTAACCATGCACAGCAGCACCGCAAAAACCGATTTTCCTTCGAAGCTCAAGGAAAAGGGAATATTTATGTACGCTCACACAATAAATGATGCATCGGAGGAAGAACTGATGAGAAATGCCGGTATAGGAGGCATTTACACCGATTTTTTGCAGCCGGACTGATATTTCGGTAAATATTAAGGCTATCATTATTTGTTCATGAATTGTTTACATCTCCTGCATTGTTGTTAAAATATATAAATGCTATTATATGAATAGATATGAAAAGAAAGGTCTGTGAATATTTTTCGGCACAGGCACGGATAGATTTGAAAGCATTGTTGCCAAACAGAGGGAAGGGAAGCGGTGATGGCTACAAAATCAAAAGTGCTGATAGTGGATGATGATGTAAATATTTGCGAGCTGGTCAGGCTTTATCTCGAAAAGGACGGCTATGAAACACAAACAGTATACAATGGAATCAAAGCTCTGGAAGTTTTTAAGGAGTTTACCCCCAGCCTGGTGATACTGGACATTATGCTGCCGGGAATTGACGGTTGGCAGGTATGCAGGGAAATCAGAAAAATCAGTTCCATACCCATAATTATGCTGACAGCAAAGGGAGAGACCTTTGATAAGGTATTGGGACTGGAGCTGGGTGCCGATGATTATATGGTGAAGCCTTTCGAGCCTAAAGAGCTGGTTGCAAGAGTAAAAGCCGTGCTTAGAAGATATGAGCACAAGGAAGTGGATGTCCAGGAGGTAGTATATCCTAATCTTGTTGTCAACAGGACAAACTACACCGTAAAAGTAAACGGAAAAGATCTGGAGCTCCCGCCAAAGGAACTGGAGCTTTTGTTTTTCCTTGCCTCAAACCCCAACAAGGTTTTTACCCGGGAGCAGCTTCTTGAGCATGTGTGGGGCTTTGACTTTTACGGGGATTCGAGGACGGTGGATGTCCACATAAAAAGACTCAGGGAGAAAATAGAGTCGGAGGATCAGAAATGGCAGTTAAAGACAGTGTGGGGCGTGGGCTACAAATTTGAGGTGAAATAATGTTCAGATCGATATTCAGCAGGCTGATTTTCCTTTTTATTTCCCTGCTCACCATCAGCTTTCTTATAACCGGAGCTATCCTTTATTTTTTTCTGGGAGATTTCCTTTCCGACAAAAAAGTTGATTTGCTTGAGCGCGGCAGTGAAGAGGTCAGTGAAGCTTTTGAGGATTTCCTGCAAAATCCGGACAGCATTTTAGTGCAGATATATCTCGAAAGGATCATTAATATGTCCAGCGCCTATACCGATTCAATAGTCTGGATTGTATCCAAAGATGGGCATATTTATTTCAGCAGCTACATGCCCCAAAGGATAAAAATGAAATATGTTGATGAAAAAAACGGTTTTGTGAAGCTGCCGGATGAAAGGCAATACAAGAAAATCGTATCAGGACAGGAACAACTTATGAAGCTGATAGGCGGCGATTTTTATGGCTTTTTCAGGGATGAGGCTTTTAGCAGCTTCGGATACTCCTGGCTTACCGTGGCAAGACCGTTAAGATATACCGATACCAACGGAAATACCAGCATTTTCGGGGCCGTATATTTTCATACTCCGATTCCGGAAGTCCAGAAGGCGCGCAGTACGGTGATCGGATATTTTACAATAGCAGTGGCAATTTCAGCCCTGGTTTCCATAGTGCTGGCTTATTTATTCTCTCTGCGCATCACCAGGCCTCTTAAGCAGATAAAGGACGCAGCCAGGATAATAGCCGGAGGAGAATTTCAAAAACGTCTGGATATAGATACAAAGGATGAAATAGGTCAGCTGGCCACCAGCTTCAATCAGATGGCTTTTGAACTGGAGCATCTGGAGGAAATGCGCAGGGGCTTTATAGCCAATGTCTCCCATGAACTGAGGACTCCGATGACTTCCATAAGAGGTTTTATCGAAGGAATTCTTGATGGTACCATACCTCCGGAAAAGCAAAAGGACTATCTGGTCATAGTGAGAGATGAAACATTAAGGCTCAATCGTCTTGTGAATGATCTGCTGGATTTGGCAAAAATGCAGTCCGGAGAAATAAAGCTGAATTTTAAAACCTTTAATGTGAATGAGCTGGTAAGAAGAAGCATCATAAAGCTGGAAAATCAGATTATAGAGAAGGATCTGGAAATCCACGCGGATTTTGAATCGGAGGATATTCTGGTATATGCCGACCCCGATGCTATAGAAAGAGTCATGATGAATCTGCTTCATAATGCTATCAAATTCACCGGGGAAAAAGGAAAAATCAATATAAGGATTTTCCGGCAGAAGGACAAGGTATTGGTCTCGGTTCAGGATAACGGAGTAGGTATAGAAAGGGATGAATTGGACCTAATCTGGGAGAGATTCTACAAGTCCGATAAATCCAGGGGCATGGATAAGACGGGTACAGGGCTTGGACTGGCTATAATCAAAAACATCATAAACGAGCACAATCAGGATATCTGGGTGGAAAGCGAGATCGGAAAAGGTACAAAGTTCACTTTCACCCTGGAAAAAAGCCGTGGTTCAGAAAGTTAATGTTCACAGATTATTCATACATTTTTAAAACTAATCATATAAAATATAATTACTAACAGATGGTTTGTTGAAAGCTTTGTTTCAAGCAGGTTTAAATTAAGGCTGCAAGATTGACTTCATGAAGTGGTATCACAGCTTGGGTTTATCAACAAGCGGTATAACGCTGGACGGTAATTTTGATACGGAATAAAAGATGGTCTTTGTGATAAAGCTGTAGGTGGCAAAAACCGGGAAAGGGATGGAAGCCGCTTTTAAGGATTTCGAGGAGCAGGTTTATGCACCAGGACCAGCTTATTTTCAATATTTTGAAGGAGGATTTGTGTGCATGGATAACTTTGATTTTTTGGGCAATGAATTGGATAACAACAGCAATAAAATAGACCGGAATGACAATGTCTCAGGCGGCACTCCACCGGCAGAAGAAATTGCAAGGGAGAGCACCGATAAGAAGGGCTTGGACGAGGAAGTTGGCTCCTTTTCCACGATTGACGGACAATACGGTATCGGCAGTGATACACAAAGCAATGCCGGCAGCGGTATAGATTACAATGCCGCAAGTAGCGCACAATATAATTCCGGTAGCGGTGCAAACTACAATGCCGATGGTAATGCACAAATTAATGCCGACAGCAAAATGAACTATAATTCTGGCAGCGACGCTAAAGAGAAGCCAACCTCAAGTTATCAGAGCAATCCTCAGAATTATTTTTACAGCAGCAATTATAGCTCCGGGTCCAACGCCAGCGGTGCTCAATACACCAATCCGGGAAGCCGTTATCAGGGAAATGCGTCCGGAGATTTTGATAATACTAATAAAACACCTTATTATTATACGGAAAATTACAAGAAAAAGAAGAAAAAGGGCATCGGACTGGTGCACATAACAGCTGTGGCTCTTATCAGCTCAATACTGGGTGGAGCTGTTGTGGGATCTTTTCTGTTGTTTGTTGCTCCGACCATACCGGCCTTCAGCAAATACCTTCCTACCCAGACAGCTGCAAGTTCCAATACCACTACGAAGGTGGAGTATAAGATAGCCGAGGTTAATTCCCAGGTTACGGCAATCGCAGAAAAAGCCAGCCCCTCCATTGTGGGTATAAGAGTTACGGCATTCCGTCAGAATTTCCTGTTCGGAAGCATGCAACCGTCGGAAGGTTCCGGCATTATCATCAGAGAGGACGGATACATTCTGACAAACAACCATGTCATTGAGGACGCTGTAAACACTGAAACGGGCAAAATCAGCGATGCCGCCAAGATAGAAGTGATCCTCCCCAACCAGCAGGATAAGCCCTATACCGCTCAGATAGTAGGCAGGGATGCAAGGACCGACATGGCAGTAATCAAGATTGACGCAACAGGTCTTCCGGTGGCAGAACTGGGTGACTCCGACAAAGTCAAAGTCGGTGAGATGGCTGTCGCTATTGGAAACCCGGGAGGACTGGAATTCATGGGCTCGGTTACAGTGGGTGTTATCAGCGGTATCAACAGAACAGTACAGATTGATGAAAAGAAGCAGTTAAAAGTTATTCAAACCGATGCTTCCATAAACCCGGGAAACAGCGGCGGAGCATTGCTAAACTCCCAAGGCCAGGTAATAGGCATTAATACTTTGAAAGCCCAAACCCAGCTGGGATATGAAGGTATAGGTTTTGCAGTGCCGATTAACGAGGCTAAAGCAATAGCCGATAGCCTGATAGCCTCCGGATATGTAAAAGGAAGGCCGAAATTAGGCGTAACCATTGATTTGACATATACCGAAGATATAGCGAACAAAAACAATATGCCTGTAGGACTCCTTGTATCAGCAGTTGAACCGTTTAGCGCAGCTTTCAAGGCAGGTATTCAGAAAAATGATATAATCACGAAGTTCGACGGCAAACCGGTGAAGACTTTTGATGAACTGGAAGAGATAAAGAATTCCCATAAACCCGGAGATGTTGTAAGCATTGAAGTGTACAGGTATCAGGAAGACAAGACATTAAAACTGGAAATCACCATAGGAGAAGACAAGTCGGGGAATTAACCGGTTCGGTGTATGGGCAGAAAGCTTCTACCCCAAATAATGATGGTGCAATTCACCGTGGCATGAACGAGATTTTGAACAAGGCAGGCATCATTGCCTGTCTTGTTTTTTTTCTCAGGAATTAATACAATATAATACAGAAATATTATTAAAAGCCTACAAAAAACGAAGACACAGGATTTGATTTTTTCCATATAGGAGGAACTGATGCTAAAGAAAAAGGAAATAGAAAAAACACTGGAACTTCTTGAAAAAACTCATCCTACAGCCCACTGCGAACTGAATTTCAGGACGCCGTTCCAGCTTTTGGTGGCGACAATGCTAAGCGCCCAGTCCACCGATAAAACCGTCAATAAGGTTACGGATAGATTGTTTGAAAAATACCCTGCCCTGGAGGATTTTTTGAAGCTTGGGCAGGAAGAGTTGGAACAGGAGATCAAAGAAATCGGCTTATACAGAAATAAAGCAAAAAACATACTGGCTATGTGCAGCAAGCTGGTGAAGAAATTTAACGGTGAAGTGCCTGCGAACATGGAGGATCTGGTTTCGCTGCCGGGGGTAGGCAGAAAGACTGCCAATGTGGTATTGAGCAATGCCTTCGGAGTACCTGCGATTGCGGTAGATACCCATGTCTTCAGGGTTTCAAACCGCATCGGACTGGCTGAGGCAGATAATGTTGAGAAAACGGAAGAGCAGCTCATGAAAAACATACCCAGGGAAAAGTGGTCAAAAGCCCACCACTGGCTTATATGGCATGGGAGGCGCATATGCGAGGCCCGTAAGCCTAAATGCGAGATATGCCCTCTGACAGAATACTGTAAATACTATAAAAGTATAGCAGCAAAGGGCAAATAAGGTTATCAGCTTTCCACTTTAAAAGAGTTTACTATGTTCTGAAAGGTGTCGGACTGAGCTTTATTCCACTGGTTTTCCGGGAGGAAATAGCTTATTCTGTACATCCTTTCGTCCTTTTTCAGGAACACCTCGGAACCCTTGTAATACTTTCCGTCATTTCCGAGCACGGAATAATCCCAGTAGTAACCCGGGATACCATTTACCTGTATGGATTTTGTGTTAAAAAACTTGTAGCTCTGTGCGAAAGAAGCCTTTGATGCTTCCAGAAAATCCTCCAGAGGGTAAGGCATTTCCCAAACCTGCACGAATCCGTGGGAAGCCGTCGTGCTGTCTTCGAAGTCAATATGGTAGAGTATATCACTGCCTTCAAAATCTTTACGGCTGAGAGTGAAGGATGAGGGGTACAGGAAGCTGAATTTTCCTTCCGGTATCCTGAAATTCTTTAGCTTCCGGGAAAGGGGCTTCTTAAGTGAGAAGCCGGTTTCTATCACTTCACTGACCATTTCATTGCCAACAAAGACATTGTTTATCTTAAATCTCAATGGATAGGAGAAGGTCAGGCAGTTGTCTATTGTGATATTGAAAAACAAGCCTTTGTTGAACAAAGCATTAGAGGCTGCAAACATCACGACCCACAGCCCGATTACCATTAAAGCCATCAATATTTTGATCCTGGGGTTTTTCACAATAATTACGAACAAGAGACACACCACCTTAAAAATCAGAAATGATTACAACGAACAAAAGAGAATATTCTTATCAATATATACTTATTCAGTACAACGGGATTAAAGAATTGATAATCATCCCATTGCTAAATAAATTTTAATCGGCAGTGAAATCCGTAGAATCAGATGATGGCACCTAAATAAATGTTCGGAGCCTTTGGACAGGAGCCTGCGGTTAAAATATAAAAAATAGTCAATTATATTAAAGAGAAGATGGGATACTGCATGAGATAAATTTTAGCAACCACATAAAAAGCAGGACTTTTGTCATTAATGCAGGTTTATTTGCAGAAAAGGCTGGGAGGATAAGAGAATGATAGGATTTCTACTCACACTGTTTTTTGCTGCAGTTGCAGGCTTGTCCGGCAACCGGCTAGCGAAGCGTGAAATGCCCGGGGGTAATTTTATTGCCATACTGTCCGGTTTGGTTGGGGCATGGGTCGGAGGCTATATGCCTGTTTTCGCTGCCTTTGGTCCTTCGGTGGACAGCCTTGCACTATTTCCCTCCATAATCGGAGCAGCTGTATTCGTGTTTTTTCTTGGGATATCAAAAAGCGTTTTAAAGCAGGCAAAATAGCAATCCTTGCTGCATATGTTCCGATATTTTTGCAAAGGGACAATCACAAAAAAATTCCTGCTGAATATATTGTTGGTATCCATACCTTTTGAAGGGGGCGTAATTATGCGGATACTGGTACTCAAGATGCCTAAGTTCCTGGGGAATTTTTTAAAGAGAGTTTTAAGAATGAATTAATAAAAAGACACTATAGTAAGCGGAGTTTATCCAGCAAATATAATGCCGCTGAAACTCCGCGGTTTTTATTTATAACCGCATTTATCCGATAGCTTCCAATTTAATATCAATATTTTCAACATAAAAAAAGCGTATCGACGCTTTTTTTATGTTGAATAGTTTTTTTCTTTTATACTGCTCTTGTTACCTTATTTGAACGCAAGCATCTCGTACAAACATAAGCTGTCTTTACAGTTCCGTTATCAACAACCTTAACTCTCTTTACGTTAGGTTTCCAAGCTCTATTTGTCTTTCTATTTGAGTGGCTTACCTTCAAACCAAAACTCATGGATTTACTGCATACATCACATTTTGCCATTTATACCTACACCTCCTTTTAAACCGGAGAAATACTATACTTTAATTGCTCTTTAACTCCGTAATAAAAACATATTAATTTTATCATATAACCCGGAACAACTGCAAGTTTTTTTGTTAACAAACAGGAAAAGTATTAGCAAAAGATTGTACTATATATTAAAATATTGTATAGGACATCGCAATATAAAGTTATAAATCGGTTCCGGAAAGCTTTGTCCATGCTTATTATGCAACATTAATGATGAGGTTATTAAGCATTATGGGTACAGATGCGAAGGATATTTTAAAAAGGTCTGTAAAGACGCTTAAGGGTATTGGAGATTCAAGAGCAAAGCTTTTTTACAGGCTGGGAATATATACAATTGAAGACTTGATTACATATTTCCCCAGGGAGTATGAAAACAGGAGCAATGTGAAAAAAATAATTGACCTGGAGGATGGCGAGTCCTGCACTTTTGAAGGAACGATAGCATCCGGTGTTTCCGAGTTTCGCCCGAGGAGAGGACTTACCATTTACAAGCTGCTTGTAAGGGATGAAACAGGGACAATTGCGGTTACCTGGTTTAACCAGCACTATGTCAAGAACATCTTTCATGTGGGGGAGAGGTATTTATTCTTTGGAAAGGTGAGCAGAAAATTCAGGAGCTTCGAAGTGCAAAACCCTGTTTATGAAAAATCCGGAACCGGGGAAAGAAAAAATACCTGCAGGATAGTACCCGTATATCCTTCAACGGCAAACCTTACGCAGAATATGATCAGAAATGCGGTGAGCAGCGCGCTGGAGTTGGTTTCAGGGAACATGGAGGAGATACTGCCCCAGACTGTACGAAGCAAATATCATCTGGCAGAGATAAACTATTCTCTCAGAAATATACATTTCCCCAATACCGAAGAGGATTTTAAAATAGCCAGATACCGCTTGGTTTTCGAAGAGCTTTTGCTTTTGCAGATGGGCTTGCTGAGCATTAAAAATTCTTTTGGGGAGGACCGGGAAGGAATTCAATTTAAGCCTGTAGATTCCATGGAGGAATTTATAAAGAATCTGCCTTTCCAGCTTACCAACGCCCAACGGAAGGTTTTTAAGGAAATAGAAAAGGATATGGAGTCGAAAAGGGTAATGAACCGGTTGGTGCAGGGTGACGTGGGCTCAGGAAAAACAATAGTGGCGGTGATGGCACTTTATAAAGCAGTTAAAAACGGTTATCAGGCTACTATGATGGTCCCGACGGAAATACTGGCAGAACAGCATTACAGGAGCGTCAACAGCCTTTTGGAAAAATATGGAATAAAAGTGGAGCTGCTGACGGGAAGCCTGACCAAGAAGCAGAAAAGCGAGATTTTGTCCAGGGTTGCATCGGGGGAAGCAGATATTGTAATAGGTACCCATGCATTGATCGAAGATGACGTCCGTTACAACAACCTGGGGCTGGTAGTGACGGATGAACAGCATAGGTTTGGAGTACGCCAAAGAGCAGCGCTGTCCAAAAAAGGTGAAAATCCTGATGTGCTGGTTATGACGGCAACACCGATACCCAGGACCCTGGCTCTCATATTATACGGAGATCTGGATATATCTATAATAGATGAGCTTCCTCCTGGCAGAAAACCGGTTAAAACATATGCTGTGGATGAGAGCATGCGGGAGAGAATCAATAATTTCATAAGAAAAAAGGTGGCAGAAGGGCGGCAAGTGTACATAGTCTGTCCACTGGTGGAAGAATCCGAGGAAATTGAGGCCCAATCTGCAACCGAACTGGCTGACCGGATTGCAAGGCAGGATTTCAGCGACCTTAAGGTAGGCCTTATCCACGGTAAAATGAAGCCGAAGGATAAGGATGCGGTTATGAGGAGCTTTGTCGAAGGTGAAACAGATATACTGGTTTCCACAACAGTCATTGAAGTGGGAGTCAATGTGCCCAATGCGACAATAATGGTCATTGAAAATGCCGAAAGATTTGGTCTGGCACAGCTTCATCAGTTAAGAGGAAGAGTAGGGAGAGGAGAACATCAGTCTTACTGTATTTTATACAATAACGGAAAGACCCAGGTGGCTTCAGAAAGAATGAAGGTTATGGAAAAGACCAACGATGGCTTTGTGATATCGGAAAAGGATCTGGAGCTGAGAGGTCCGGGGGAATTTTTCGGAACCATGCAGCATGGAATACCGGACCTTAAAATCGCTAACCTCTATAAGGATGTGGATATACTAAAAAAGGCCCAGGAAGCTGCCATTAACATACTGAAAGAGGACAAGCTCCTTAAGAAAGAAGAAAACAGGCTCCTTAGAGAGACGCTTATATGCAAGTTTAAGAACAAGCTGGATGAATTAAGCCTAAACTAATTTGTCGTGCCATCGACTTAAGGCTGTTAAATAAAGAGTAAGACATGTTTTTATGGTAAACTTTATGTTGACATTTATTTACTATAGTATAAAATAACATATATTAAATACTGTGAGGAAATTTGCTTGAAAATTGGAGGAATGGCTATTTTAAGGGTTATTTCAGGCAGTGCCAGAGGCCATAAGCTGAAAACTCCCGAAGGAGACTCAACCAGGCCTACTTCAGACCGAGTAAAGGAATCTTTGTTTAATATTTTGACACCTTATATTGCCGGCGCCCATGTTCTGGACCTGTTTGCCGGAACAGGGAATTTGGGCATAGAAGCTTTAAGCAGGGGAGCGGAACATGTTGTTTTCGTAGACAGAAGCCATGTATGCTTCAGGATTATAAATGAAAACCTTGAGCATACAAAGCTGAAGGATAAAGCTACTGTGATTGCCGGTGATGTGGCAGGCTCCATAAAAAAATTGCATGACCAATCCAAAAAGTTCGATATTATATTTATGGATCCTCCATACAACAAAAATCTGGTGGATGATACTATAAACATTTTGACTAAAAATGATATAATGAAAGCTGATGGCATAATAGTTGCAGAAATGGATATAGACGATAAGGTTTCGGAAAGGTACGGACCTTTTAAGCTCACGAGGAGCAGGAAATACGGAGATACCGTACTGGCATTTTACGTGAAAACCGACGATATTTGACACAAGGAAGGAAGATATTATTGAAGATATGTGTATATCCGGGGAGCTTTGACCCGGTGACAAACGGACATTTGGATATCATACACAGAGCGTCGAAAATATGTGATAAATTGATTGTGGCAGTTCTTGTAAATCATAGCAAAACGCCTGTATTTTCGCTGGAAGAACGTGTTGATCTTTTAAAATGCGCTCTGAAAGACAGGCCTGATATAGAAGTGGATAGTTTTTCCGGCCTTTTGGTCAACTATATGAAAAAGAGGAATGCTACTGCCATTATAAAAGGCTTAAGGGCTATATCCGATTATGAGTACGAGCTTCAGATGGCGCTTACTAATAAGACACAGAACCCGGAAATTGAAACCCTTTTTATGATGGCAAGTGTTAATTATTCCTTTTTAAGTTCAAGCATTGTTCGTGAGCTGGCAAAAAACGGCGGGGACATCGACGGACTGGTACCGGATTGCATAAAGGATGCGGTGCTCAGAAAATTTAGAACTTAGGATAAAACATCATCAATTACCTGAAGCAATTCTATTCCTGGGGGGAGAAAGATGGAGATACTGGCTATTTTAGAGACACTTGAGGATTTGATAGAAAAAAGCGTAAATGTTCCGGTATTAGGAAAATGCCTGGTTGACAAGGAAGAAGTTCTTGAAATCATCAAGGAGATAAGGCTTAAGCTGCCTGATGACATCAAACAGGCGAAATGGGTCAAGGAAGAGCGTCAAAGGATACTGCTGGAGGCACAAAAGGAAGCCAACAATATAGTCAAGGAAGCGGAAAACAAGATAGCAGCTTTGGTTGATGAGCACGAAATAACAAAAAGGGCTTATGAACAGGCCAATGAAATTATTGCCAATGCCCAGAAGAATGCCAGAGATATACGTTTGGGAACCAGAGAATATGCCGACAGCATCCTGAATAAGGTGGAAGAAATTTTAAGAGATACTATAGATGTTATAAAGAGCGACAGAGAAGAGCTGAAATAGCCTATCGAAGTTTTGGCACATAAAACGGCTGATTTATAAGCCGGAGTATCCGGTTTTTCTATTTCTCCGCTTTTCTTTTTTGCGGGCAGCTATAAAAGATATCAGAAAAAGGACTGCCATCAAGAAGACCGACAAAACCAGGTACCTTACGGAGTTAAAGAAATTTCCCTGAAGCCGGACCAGAGCATCAGGATGCTCTGCTATAAATGCCGGATGAGTTTCAAGAAGATCCGGCCAGACTATATTTAATAATATGTTGGAATAAACTCCTGCAAATACGCCTTGAAGGAATTTTCCCAACAGATATGGCTTTATGCTGATGTCGGTGCCGCCAACCATGCTGATAACCTGGGAGTGAACCGACAATCCTGCCCATCCCATTATGAAGCTGGCGGCTGTCAGACGGTGGATTAATGGAGAATACTCCGCATTAGCAGCCATGTTTACCCCTGTGGTTATTTCAAAGAATCCGCTTATTATTGAAGCCGATATTTCCTGGTTTATTCCCAAAGGCCGAAGAATGGCGGATACAGCATCCGATAGACTTTTTATAAATCCGGTCTCCAGCAGCAGATTGATGATAACTGAGAAAAATATTATAAAACCGCCGATAGCCAGCAGTAAATTTACCGAGTTTCGCACGGCATCTCCGAATAGCTTGCCCGGATTAAGGGCGGCATGGGAAGGTGCCAGCTCATTTTTCAGTCTTTTCAACAAATTACCTTTAAAATTGTATCCGGAACTTTCTTTTTTTCTGCCGTAAAATCTGAAAATGATTCCCACCGTAGTGGAGGCAAGTACATGGCATCCCAGTAAAAACAAACCTAATCGGGGCATTTTAAACATACCTACGGAAACAGCCCCAATTATAAAAAGAGGTCCGGAATTATTGGTAAAGGTAAGAAGCCTTTCTGCCTCAACTTTGGTCAATAGTCCTTCTTTTCGCATTTCTGATGTAATTTTTGCTCCGACGGGATATCCGCTGGTAATACCCATGGCAAAAGCAAAGGAACCGCATCCCGGCACATTAAACAAAGGGCGCATTACCGGCTCCAGTAGAATTCCGACTGCTTTTACAAGCCCTGTTTTGTTCAACAGTTCCGATGCCACAAAAAACGGGAACAGGGACGGAAAAACTATCTCAATCCACAGTTTTATCCCTTTATAAGCTGAAGCAACTGCAGTTTTCGAGAATATGACAAGGCATATAATAAAAAGGACACACAGGGAAGGTAGAACCAGATTCTTAAGGTAAATAACCTTGAAGGACCGGCAACTGAATGCCAGTGATATGATGATTAAAGCAATAATAATGTAAAAATACCAGCTCATGTGCTACCTCCCATAACAGCATCTATCAAATCTTATTACGACTTTTTAAAAATATGCATACCATATAAACTGTTGTTTTTCATAATATTGACATTCCTATATGTTATATGATAAGCTAATGCCGGTGTAGGTCTATAGGATTATCCATGTAGTGCTCAATACTCACAAATCCGATAGTACTACAGGATTTTTTTTCCATGATCTATTTAAAATGCTTATGAAAAGGGTAAACCTGCCGAAAGGCAGGGGCACAAAGCTGCGGGTCTAAGGTGTTGCACTATGACAGCCGGGCTACCATAGCATGACATGCATGTATATACTATTGTCATGGCTTTGGTTTAGCCATGACTTTTTGTTTAACGTTGGGATAACGGGGTAATTAAATTTAGCAAAAGCATATGCAATAGCTAAAGCTTACAGTCTAACCAACTATGGGCTATCATTCATGATATACGACATAACAGGGAGTGTAGGAATTTGCGTCTGGTACCAATTAATAGTGTAAAAGAAGGATATTTTCTGGGAAAGACATTGTATGATACCAGCGGCAGGGTACTGCTCAAGCAGGGTACCCGCTTTAATAAAATGCTGATTGAAAGCGTTAAGAAGGCTGGAATTCAAAAGATTTATATAAACGATGAGTTTAGTGACAGTGAGATTGAAGACATAATAAAACCGGAAATAAAAATCAAAGCAGTAAAATCTGTTAAGGATTTATTCAGCCACGTAAAGAAAAAGGAAAAGGCATATAGGACAAAAGCAGGCAGTCTAGGAAGCAGTTCTCTGCTTAGAATCCAGGATGAGCAGATAGAAGATGTGCAGGAGGTTTCCAAGTCGATAGTTGAGGATGTTTTGTCCAACAGCAATACATTGATCAATCTTGTGGACATAAAAACTGCCGATAATTACACCTACGAGCATTGTGTAAATGTAGCGGTGCTGTCTCTGGTGCTGGGTATCGAAATGGGTCTTAATCAAAAGCAGCTCAGCGACCTTTGTGTCGGAGCACTTTTGCACGATATAGGAAAGGCGTTTACACCTACCGAAATACTGACAAAACCTGACACCCTGGATGATGCGGAGTTTAACATCATTAAGAAGCATCCCGTGGACGGATATGAATACATAAAAGATGATAATAACTTAGCTTCCGCCGTTAAGGTTATTGTGCTGGAACATCACGAAAAGGTGGATGGAACAGGTTACCCCAGGGGCTTAAAAGGCGATCAGATACACAAGCTGGCAAAGATCATTTCCGTCGTTGACGTATACGATGCGTTGACATCTGACAGACCATACAGAAAAGCGGTTTCTCCCAGTGAAGCATTGGAGTTGATAATGGGAAGCGCCGGAAGGCATTTTGATTTTGAAACAGCTCAGGCCTTTGTTAGAAGGGTGGTACCTTATCCGATAGGGACTTTGGTCAGGCTCAGCAATGGAGATGTCGGAGTGGTGGAAAGCATAAAACCTAATTTCCCACTGCGTCCTACCGTAAAAGTAATAAGACAGAATGCGGTAGATGTGGATATTGAGGTGATTGATCTCATGAAGGAGAACAGCTTGGTTATTGAAGGCATACAATATGATTATCCGAACCTGTCGATTCCTTATTATCTGAAACATGCGAAAGCATAAAAGACCGCCTGTATTGGAAAACAGACGGTCTTTTCTCATACTCTAATTATCCTTTTTATTTCACCTCTAAGGTCCAGCCGAATTCATCCTTAAGCCTGCCGTTTTGAATTCCGGTGATGGTGTCATAGATTTTCTGGGAAAGCTCTCCGATTTTACCGTTGTTAATGATCATTTTTTTGCCTTCCCAGCTAAGCTCGCCTATGGGTGAAATTACAGCGGCGGTGCCGGTTCCAAAGGCTTCTTCCAGGGTACCGTTCTCAGAGGCTTCGTACAACTCCTGTATGCTCAGCCGTCTTTCGGTTACTTTTACTCCCCAATGATTCAGAAGGTCTATGGTTGATGCCCTGGTTATTCCCGGAAGTATACTGCCTTCGAGAGCCGGAGTGATTACTTCTCCGTTGATTTTAAAGAAGACATTCATAGAACCTACTTCTTCGACATATTTCTTTTCAACTCCGTCCAGCCACAAAACCTGGACATAACCTTCATTATGGGCTTCGTCCTGAGCTTTCAGGCTTGCTGCATAGTTTCCTGGAGTCTTAGCGTAGCCTGTTCCGCCTCTGACAGCTCTTACATACCGGGGCTCCACATATATCTTAACCGGGTTGATGCCTCCTGGGTAATATGCTCCGCTGGGAGAAAGAATTATCATAAACATATAGGTTTTTGAGTTTCTGACTCCGAGATACGGGTCTGTTGCGATGATAAAAGGCCTTATGTAAAGGGATGTCCCTTCGGCTTCGGGAATCCAATCCTTGTCGATGTTGACCAGGGTTTTTAGCGCTTCAACGCAAAAATCAGGATCTACAGGAGGTATGCAAAGCCTGTCGTTGGAAATGTTTATGCGTTCCATGTTTTTTCTCGGCCTGAAAAGAAGAACCCTTCCGTCTGTGGTTTTATATGCCTTCAGTCCCTCAAAAACTGCTTGCCCGTAATGAAATACCATGGTGGACGGCTCGAAGGGAATAGGACCATATGGTACTATTCTTGGATCATGCCAGCCTTTGCCTTCCGTGTAGTTCATTATAAACATGTGGTCTGTAAAATACTGGCCGAAACCCAAATTGTCCTGATTTGGCTTCGGCTTCGGAAATTTGGTTTTTTCAATCTTAATTTGAAGTGACATATCTATTCTCTCCTTTCAAGTAATTGCAGACTTCAATGCGAATGAAATAATACATAAAAAAGCATTCAATTGTGTATAATTATGCATTGTATAAGCAACACAATCGATGTTATGTTATCAATTTAATCTTTACCTAAAGGGAGCTTGCTGAAGCAAGTTTTCGGATTTTACATCCCCGAAGGCCTTCTTATAACGCTGCGAAGCCCTTGGCAGGCATAGCGCGGAAAATATAGAGCATAAGCCGGAAAAAGGTAATTTTCCATTAATGCTTCATGCTTTGCCAAAGCTTACATATATTATGCTACTTTTCTGTTTAAAAATCCAGTATTTTTTCATAATAATAAATGCGCCTGTATTGATATGATTATTTTTATCTGCTATGATATTCATAGTTTTATGGATAATTTGCCCTTTTGGCAGCTATGTTGTTTTTAAATTTTGATCCGGAGGAATGGAAATGCTGCAGAAATTCTATCCTGAAATGATTGTAGACAGGGTGCAGGATATAGATCTGGAAGTTCTGAGAAATAGAAATATAAAAGGGCTCATTCTGGATATAGATAATACTCTTGTACCAAACCATGTAAAAGATGCGGATGAAAATGCCGTCAAATGGATTGAACGGGTCAAGTCCAGCGGCTTTAAGACATGTATTGTTTCTAACGCTTCCAGGAAAAGGGTTGTAAGGTTTAATGAAAGGCTTAAAATATTTGCTCTCCACAGAGCCTCAAAGCCTGGAACTGCCGCGTTTAAAAAGGCACTCAGGCTTATGGAGCTGAAAGAGAACGAAACTGCTGTAATTGGAGACCAGATATTTACGGATATATATGGAGGCAACAAATTAGGAGCATTTACAATATTGGTAAAGCCCATAGATAGCAAGACGGAGTTTATTTTTGTCAGGCTTAAAAGGATTTTTGAGAAGGTTGTGCTGAAAAGCTATTATAAAAATATTAAAAGGACTAATTTGAAATAAGAAGGGTTGAAATGAATATCGATAGCAGAGTTTCAGGGAAAACAAAGCTTGTGGGACTTATAGGGAACCCGGTGGAACACACTGTTTCTCCGCTGCTTCACAATACGATAAGCTCAAAACTCGGGATAGACATGATATATGTGCCCATGAAGGTGGAAAAGGATGGGCTCATGGATGCGGTCAGCGGATTGAAAGCGCTGAATTTCACCGGCTTTAACGTTACGGTTCCATATAAAAATGAAGTGATGAAGTTTATTGATGACATCTCAAAGGATGCTTTGCTTATGGGAGCTGTAAACACCGTAAAGATAATGAACGGCAGATTGTACGGTTATAATACCGATGGAGAAGGCTTTTCCAGATCTTTTAAAGAAGAGTCGGGCACTACACTCAAAGATAAAAAAGTGGTAATGCTGGGCGCCGGAGGAGCTGCCAGAGCGATAGCCGTAAAGCTGGCTCTTGAAGGAGCTAAAAAAATAACCGTGATAAACCGTACTGTTTCAAAGGCAGAGGAAATATGCCAGCTGGTGAACAATAATTTGCATCCGGTGGCGGAGCATTACGGCTGGGACGATGTAGAAGCCGACGTTTCTCTGGAGGAGAGCGATGTAATAATAAACACAACTTCGTCGGGAATGTTTCCCGATGTTAATGGTTATCCCTATCCAAAGCCCATCAACTTTTCAGCAAGGCAGATCGTGTACGATGTGATATACAACCCGTCAAAAACCAGATTTCTTGAAGAAGCTGAGAGATGTGGATGCACTGTTATAAACGGTCTCGGCATGCTCTTCTATCAAGGTATATATGCCTATGAAATCTGGACGGAAGTAAAGCTTGGAGAAGAACTCCTTAAGGATATTTTCAGCCAATTCAGATGTATAACGGAAAGCACATAGGCGTAGCCGGAAGCATCAATGGTGGCCACTGGCAGGAGATTAAGGCATAAAAGCAAAAGCAGCAAGCCCCTGTCAGGGGCTAGAACACAAAAAATAGAATAATTTACAGAAAATAAAGGATTTTTTCACCTTTTGGCGAATATGCAATAATATTCGTAAAAAAGGTATAGCTCTGTGCTTTACAGTGATAGAGGATAAGGTAACGATATGATGGCATATTACATATTCTTTTGTGTTGTCGGTCTTGCTGCGGGTATGTTTCTGGATGTATGGATTGAATGCCTGATTGCGGAAACATCCATAAAGGAAGGATTAAAAAAGCGCCGACGCCTGCCAAATCCGCTGGTTATGTTTTTAACGGCAATTATCTTCATGCTTTTATTAAAAAGATATTCCATATCAATTGAATATTTTGCAGCCATATTTCTGATGGCCTTATTGATTGCTGTTTTTTATGTAGATTCAAAGCGCAGGATAATACCCAATGAACTTGTGCTGGCGGGTCTCCTGGGGTCGGTGCTGCTTCTTGCAAGCAACCTGTTCGGCTGCAAGTACATATTTGGAGAAGGATGGCAAGAGCATCTTCTGGGGCTTTTGCCCGGCTCAGGATTTCTGATGCTGGTGGCTCTTATGGGAAAGGTTTTATACAAAACCGATAATGCCATGGGCATGGGGGATATAAAGATATATGCGCCTATTGGACTAATCCTGGGATGGAAGCTGTGCATGGTGTCCGTTTTCATTGCCATGGCTGCAGCAGCTTTTACAAGCATCGGGCTTCTGGTGGCGGGAAAGAAAAAAAGAAAGGATTCAGTGCCTTTTGGACCGTTTATTGCTGTCGGAACTCTGGTGGCTCTGTTGTGGGGCCATGATATGATCAAAGGATACATGATATGGGGGTTGTAGCATGTTTCATATTAAAAATTACATGGAAGAAGCCGTTTTTCAACGGCTTGAGGAGATCCTCGACGATATAAGCATATGCCAATGTGAAAAGTGCAGGATGGATGTTGCCGCTATAGCATTGAACAGCCTTCCGCCCAAATATGTTGTCAGTGAAAAGGGAGAACTGTACTCAAAGGTGGACTCTCTGATGCAGCAGTTTGAAGTGGATATAATAGCTGCCATCACCAAGGCTGCGGTTATCGTAAAGCGAAACCCGAGGCACGACGGCAATCATATATGTTAACGGGTTCCAAGAGGATGAAGCTTGTAAAATTCAAAGAGGCTGCATATACTATTAGAAGTTTCTTAAACGGACAAAGGAGTGCAATATGATAAGGTTTGGACCATCCGGCAATTCGGACAGCTTTTACGAACAGGGGTACAAGTCATCGGTGGATATGCCTGAATGGCTTGCCAATATGGGCCTCAGTGCTTACGAATATCAGTGCTCAAGGGGAGTTAACATAAGTGAATCTACAGCCAGGAAGCTGGGGGAGAATGCCTGGGCAAAGGATATCTTTTTAAGCGTGCATGCCCCATATTATATAAATATGGCCAGTGAAGAAAAGGAAAAAAGGGAAAAATCCATCGGGTATGTGCTGGACACCCTTATGGCAGCGAAATGGATGGGGGCCAAAAGGGTTGTGATCCACACCGGATCAGTCGGCAAGGGGAACCGGGACAGGGCGTTTAAAACGGCGGTATCCACCCTTTTGGAGACCATCAGACAAGCCGATGCCATGGGTTACGGAGATATTACCCTATGTCCTGAGGTGTTGGGGAAGATGAACCAGCTGGGCTCCCTTGAAGAAATACTGGAAATGTGCAAGCTGGATGAGAGGCTTATACCGACGATTGATTTTGGACACTTGCATGCCAGGGGATTGGGGGCCTTAAATTCGATAGACGATTTTGAAAAGGTAATAATAACGATTGAAAATGCCATAGGCTACGACAGGCTTAAAAACCTGCACTGCCATTTCAGCCGTGTTGAGTTTACTGCCGGGGGAGAAAAAAAGCACTGGAGGATTTTCGATGACCAGTATGGCCCGGAGTTTGAATACCTGGCCGAGGTTCTGATAAAGAAAGCCATGGAGCCGGTGATAATCTGTGAATCCAGAAACTATATGGCAGAGGATGCGCTAGAACTGAAAAACATTTACGAAAATGCTTTGACGGGGGTAAAAAAGAATGGTAAAGAGAGTATTGGTCATAAACGGGCCTAATCTGAATCTTTTAGGTATGCGGGAAAAGGATATTTATGGCGTCGAAACGCTGGAAGATATAGCAAGAAGAGTGGTCGCTGAAGCGGAAGCCCTGAATATGGACGTCGATTTTGTGCAGTCCAATCACGAGGGGGAGATAATAGATAAAATCCATTTTGCCAGGGGAAGGTATGATGCAATCATAATAAACCCCGGTGCATATACCCATTACAGCATAGCAATAAGAGATGCGATAAAGGCTGTGGAAATCCCGACCGTTGAAGTGCATCTGTCCAATATCCATGCTCGGGAGGAGTTCCGCAGCAAATCGGTAATAGCTCCTGTATGCATAGGACAGATTTGCGGCTTTGGCGGCAACGGATATATCCTGGCCTTGTCTGCGGTATCCATGCTGTAGCATTAGTAAAAATGCTGTAACAGCAATGTCAATGATAGATATCAATGCTGCAGTGTCCTTTTTACCTGGTTTTTCTTTACTATTTGGGCGTGAATTCAGCTAATAGTGGATGTATTGTCTGCCATGTGCTCTGAATCTTTCCGGAACAACCACCCTTTTCAATAAGATGAATTCAAACCAATTTTATATAGTGATAAAATGATTAAGTTAGCACAAAGGTTTCAATTATACACGAAGGTTATATTTTAATCAAAAAGACTTAATCTATAAAAGTAATAAGCTTTTAATAAAAATTGCTGTGCCGAAGAATACTAGGGAGGGAGACCACATCTTTGTTAAATATGTGGTATTGCCGTAAACAAAATTTTTCTTGAAATAAGTAGAAATTTATTTTAATATAGACTAGTACTACATTGTTATACTGGAAAACAATGGCTTTATGGCTCCTTCAATTTCCTGGCGGCCATCAGATCCACCTGTCGAAGCCGCAAGAACATGATGGGTATATTTTTGAGCCAATTTACCGGACATCGGGTAAGGCTGACCTTCCACCAATTGTTTTCCACTTAAATGCCGGAATAACAAAGTAGGACCAGTATATCAAACATATTGCCGGATAAATGCAAAGAGAAAGAAATAATTTTACTAATATATATAAAACATGGAGGTAGATATTAATGATATCAGCTGGAGATTTTAGAAATGGAGTAACCTTTGACATTGATGGACAGGTATTTCAGATAGTAGAATTCCAACACGTTAAGCCAGGCAAAGGTGCAGCCTTCGTCAGGACAAAGCTGAAAAACGTGATCACCGGCGCTACTGTAGAAAGAACTTTCAGCCCGACGGACAAATTTCCGGAAGCATATATCGAAAGAAGAGAGATGCAGTACTTGTATAATGACGGAGATTTGTACTATTTCATGGATGTGGAAACCTATGAGCAGACCCCTCTTAGCAAGGACACCTTGGGAGATTCACTGAAATTTGTCAAGGAGAACATGACAGTTAAAATTCTTTCATACAAGGGCAATGTTTTCGGCGTTGAGCCTCCGACCTTTGTTGAGCTTCAGGTAACTCATACCGAACCCGGATTCAAGGGCGATACTGCAACAGGTGCCACCAAACCTGCTACTGTTGAAACCGGTGCTGTGATTAAGGTTCCGCTCTTCGTAAATGAAGGTGATATAGTAAGGATAGATACAAGGACCGGAGAATATATGGAAAGGGCATAATGCCCTTTTTCATTAACAATCTTTTTAAAAAGGGGTTATTAATTCTATTTGATTTGTTAATAATAACTACATATGATTGAATATATAAGGTTAATGGAGGTGTACCTGTGAGCTACTTAAAGGAAAAGGTTGCTTATTTAAAAGGCCTTGCCGAGGGAATGCAGATAAACGATGCTTCTAATGAGGGGAAACTGCTGAAAGCCATCATCGACGTGTTGGACGATATAGCACTGGAAGTGGATGATATCAGAGAAGTACAGGAACAGTTGAATGAACAGGTTGATAATATTGATGAAGATTTGGCTGAAGTGGAAAGGATAATTTTTGATGATGAAGAGGATTATCCGGCTTTGGTGGAATGTCCGTACTGTCACAAAGAGTTTGAAGTTGATGAAGATCTGATTGATGATGAGGGGGATACGATAGAGTGTCCTCATTGCCATAAGAAGGTTGACATCGACTGGGATTGTGAATGTGAAGAGTGCGGAGACGACGATCATGATCATGATGCTGAATGAGTGAACAATCTTAGAATGGAAAAGGAATGGTTAAAAATTAACCATTCTTTTTTTATTGTCATAAATTTGGACAAAGCTAAATATCTATATTAATAACATAACATGTTGTCCGGCATTTCCAGATCAGGCACCGGGTCAAAATCCTGCTGCGGCGCTTCTTTTGGACAGCCGGCGAAGCCTTAAGCATATGATTTTGCAACAGATAAAATTTCTGCCTCTATGGCAATAACGGAGGGATGAAAGTTGATGACTGAAGATAAGCCAAGGGATAAGAAAAGCACACTGGAAAAAGAAATTCTAAGGTATTTTCCGCAAACCATCAGGGATGTTTTATTAAAAGCAGATCCTGCGGTATTATCGGATATTGAGGAGATAAGGTTGAGAGCAGGAAAACCTGTTACCCTGCTTAATTCGGATGGGGATTGGTTTGTCAATAAAGAAGGCAAGCTGACCTGCCGCAAGGAGAATGCATACATAGCAGATCCTATGGAAATAACCAGGACGCTGGAATTGATGAGCGAGAAATCAGTATATGCCTACCAGGACGAAGTACGAAACGGTTTTATAACCTTAAGGGGAGGGCACAGAGTAGGAATAGCAGGCAGGGTGGTCCTGGAAAACGGAATGGTAAAAAACATAAAGGACATATCCGGCCTGAACATAAGGATATCCAGGGAAGTTCCCGGATGCTCAGGGGATATAATCCGGTATATCATCCACAACAGCAGCGATATTTACAATACGCTGATCATATCGCCGCCCCAATGCGGCAAGACCACCCTTTTAAGAGATATAGCACGTATCATAAGTGACGGAACAGACAGATACAATTTCAAAGGCGTAAAGGTGGGGGTGGTGGATGAAAGGTCTGAAATAGCAGCATGTTTCAAAGGTGTGCCTCAGAACAATGTAGGGATAAGGACGGATGTTCTGGACGGCTGCCCAAAAACTGTCGGTATGGATATGATGCTGAGATCCATGTCCCCCAGGGTGATAATTACCGATGAAATAGGCAACCAAGGTGACCGGGATGCGATTTTAAGGGTTGTAAATGCCGGCGTGAAAATCATTGCCACCGCTCATGGTTACGGCATATCCGATCTGAAAACGCGGCGAGAGGTATTAAACTTGATGGAAGATAAAATATTTGAAAGATATATAGTGCTGAGTAATGCCAAGGGACCGGGTACGCTGGAAGAGGTTGTGGATGGGTTGACCATGAGGCAGCTTGTTGCCGGCAGGCAGAGACTTACCGGCTGAACGTCCGTAAGTCAGGAGGTGGTCGCAATGCTGCTGAAAATAATAGGAAGCATACTTATAATATCAGCATCCGGTTTTATAGGGTTTCTATATTCCAAGGACTGTTCAGCAAGGCCGCAACAGCTTAGGGAAATTCAGAGCATGCTGCAAATGCTGGAAAACGAGATCAGCTTTTTGTCCACTCCACTGTCGGAAGCCTTTGAAAGAATATATAAAAGCAGCAATAATTCAATTTCGGCCATATTCAAATCAGCCCACGAATATCTCATCGACAATCTTAACTATAATGCCTCAGAGGCATGGGCGCTGGCAGTAAGGGATAACATTAAAAAGACTTCCTTGAAGGAAGAGGATGAGGAAATACTTGTTTCGTTTGGGAAAATTCTAGGAAGCTCGGATGTGGAAGGTCAGATAGGAAATATAAGGCTTACTGTAAACCAACTGAAAATGCAGGAACACAAGGCCGAGGAGATCAGAAAAAAGAACGAAAACATGTACAGGACTTTAGGAGTGTTGGGCGGTATAGCAATTGTAATATTGCTTTTATGACAATTTTAATCGTTTCTGAGGTTGTAAAAGCGTATATAATGCTTGTATCCCTCGACACCAACAACAATTTATACCAGTGAGGAGAAAAGTATGGGAGTAGACTTGATTTTCAAAATTGCTGCCATAGGTATTCTGGTGGCTATACTGCACACGCTGCTGGACCAGTCCGGACGCAAGGAAATCGCGCTGATGACATCAATTATAGGCTTGGTGGTGGTGCTGGCTGTGGTGGCAAGGGAAATTTTCAAACTCTTTGAATCTATAAAAACAATGTTCCAGTTTTGATTTCGAATTATAGGAGGTTCCCGGTGGAAATATTTCAGATAGTGGGTCTGGGATTGATCTCGACCATACTGATAGTAGTTTTAAAAGCGCAAAAACCTGAGATGGCAATGCAGGTGGGAATTATAACAGGCATTGTGATATTCATGCTCCTGGCTGGCAAACTGTCGGCTGTGATAAGCCTGTTTTATGACTATATGTCCAGAGCTGATATTGATACTTCATATATCGCAACGCTCCTTAAAATAATAGGAATTGCATATGTAGCCGAGTTTGGGGCGGAGATATGCAAGGACGCCGGGGAAAGCGCAATAGCGTCAAAAATTGAGCTGGCCGGAAAAGCTATCATTATTGTTATTGCCGTGCCCATATTTGCATCGCTTCTTGACCTGATTATCGACCTAATGCCCTAACTAAAGTATAAGCCTGACTAAAAAATAGGAGAGAAAGAACATGCTCGCAAGACACAAAAGATATGCCAGGTGTATAATGCTCATCATATTTGCTTTCATTATTCTCCAAACACTAATACCTTTAAAGGCTTATGCAGCACCGGAGGATGGCAGTGACGCAATTTTAGAACGCCAGATAGATTCCGAAGAAGTGCGGAGCCTTGAGGAGGGTCTGGAAAAGTATGCCGGGGAAAGCCTGGAGGAGATTTTTCCTGAATTTGATCCCCATGCTATAATAAGCGATGCGGCAAAAGGCAATATGGAAGTAAATGCCTCCGGCTTAATTAACAGGCTGGGAAATTATCTTTTCCGTGAGTTATACCAAAATCTTCACCTTTTAATCAAGCTTGTGATTTTAGCCGTCATTTGCGCGGTACTGAAAAACCTTCAAACCTCTTTCATGAGCGAAGGTGCCGGAGAAATTGCGTTCTATGCCTGCTATATTGTCATGGTGTCAGTGATGATGATCAGCCTGAATATAGCCTTGGAGTATGGCAAGCAGGTGATTGGAAACATGGTTGATTTCATGCAGTCATCCATACCGGTCTTGATCACGCTGCTGATATCGGGAGGCAATATAACATCAGCAGGTATATTCCAGCCGATACTGTTCATGATCGTTGAAATAACGGCGACCATCATGAAAGATGTGTTCATACCTCTCACATTTTTGTCCGCAGTGCTTTCGATAGTGGACAATATCTCAGAAAAGGTCCAGATATCAAGGCTTTCCAAATTTCTGAACCATATCAGCGGATGGGTTCTCGGATTGGTCATGACAGTGTTTATTGGTATTGTATCGATACAAGGCTCCATGGGCGCCGTTGTAGACGGAGTTGCCAGCAAAACCGTAAAGTTTGCTGTGGGCGCTACGATACCCGTGGCAGGAAAATACCTTGCAGACGCGGCCGATGCTGTCATAGGCTGCACCCTTCTTATAAAAAATGCTGCCGGGCTGGCTGCCATGATCGGAGTAATCGGTATATGCCTTGTTCCGCTTCTTAAGATGACTGCTATCATGCTTATGTACCGACTGGTTTGCATTCTTGTGGAACCAATATCAGAAAACAGGATCACCAATTCCATCAGCGCAATAGCCAACTCCATGACTTTCATCATCGGCATTACGGCTTCGGTAGGCTTTATGTTCCTCATTTCTATAACAACAATAATCGGTGCCGGAAACATTTCGGCAATGATAAGGTAGGGGTCATTAATGCTGGCTTTTTTGGAAAATTGGGTTTTTAACATAGTAATTCTCACAATTCTTATAATCCTGCTGGAAATAATCCTTCCGTCAGGGAAAACGAGGAAGTTTGTGAAGCTCATTTCAGGCTTCATCCTGATAATAGCCCTTATAAATCCGGTACTTGCCCTTTTTGGGAAGAATTTTGATTTCCATGGATTCGAGATTGCCGGAAGCAACTATCTGGACCGGAAGGAGATCGTGGAAAAAAGCAGGATGCTTAAGGAAAGCCAGATGAAGGAGATTGCTGAGGTTTACAGACAAAAGCTGATAAAGCAGTTGGAAGACAGGTCAGAGATGCTGGCCGGGGAAGGAAGGGTGACGGCAGATGTGATAATTAATGAGGATTATACTTCAGAGAGTTTCGGAGAAATAAAGAGAATATATCTTTATATAGGTGAAGCTGCAAAGAAAGACAGGATAGAACCTGTAGCCAAAGTAGAAAAGATTGAGATATCAAAAGGGAGCACCACGGATTTGGATGGAGCAGAAAATGACAAAAATGCTGTCAAAGATGGAAGCAGCAGTGGCAGTGGCATCACCGGTGCGGAAGTGGACCGGGAGCTAAAAAAAAGCCTGGAGGAAGAAATCAGCCGGGTGTTCCATGTGGACAGTGAAAATATCATCATTTCGGCCCAATAAATATGTGCGGAAAGTATGGTCAACAGGTCAAATATGCAAGGTAAAGAAGCTTAATTGTGAAAGCATACCTGAGGAGGGAGGATAAAATGAAGTTTATCCATAAGGCGGTGGATATTGTTAAGGCTTTGCTTGACGGCAAAGATAGGAAAAAATTGGTGGAATCTGCGTTGATGGTCCTGATTGCCGGAATTATCATAGTGCTTGCAGGGAGCATGTTTTTGGACCACGGGGAAAACAGCGGCAAGGACGTAAAAAAGAATGCTGCAGTTCCGGAGGCCATGGAGGCAGCAAGCAGAAATGTAGAAAAGGACGATTCCGGGGATATTGCCCGTGAAATCGGAAGGGTGTTGTCGGAGATAGAGGGAGCAGGGAAGGTAACCGTTATGATTACATATGTTTCCGGTGAGGAAATCGTACCGGCACAGGATATAAGAAAAATTCAGAACAACACTCAGGAACGGGATAGTGGAGGTGGTACCAGAACCATAAGCGAGGATGAATATGAAAGCAGCATTGTTTTTGTGGATGGGGAAGGAGGGGATAAAAAACCGATAATATTGAAAACCAAGATGCCTGAAGTTAAAGGTGTGGTAATAGTGGCAGAAGGGGCCGGAGATTCTGTTGTTAAGGAAAATCTGGTACGGGCTGCCCAGGTTTTAATGGATGTGCCTGTTCACAAGATACAGGTGTTCAAGAAAAGCAAATAGTTTTTCTTAAAAGATTTTTATTATAAAAATGAAATAAACGTTTGGACAATTGAATATATATTTATTAAGTACAAAATATCAAAAATGTTTGGGGAGGGCATTCCAATATGACAGTATTTAAAAGAAAGCAGGTTGTAGCATTAGCTTTAGTTTTGCTGATAATTGTAGCTGGTTATTTGCAGTACAGCTATAAGAAGAGCAGCACGGCCAGCGCCGACAAGGATGCCGGCAAGATAGGCGAGGCCGTATATGTTGAAAACTCTGATTCTGAAGATCCCGACTTTGTTGCGCTGGATGAAGAAGGAGATGCTGCGGCGGCTTCTAAAGAAGCAAATGATCTGTTTGCCGAAGCGAAGCTGAACCGGGATATGACCAGAAGCAAAAGTGAGAGCGCATTAAAGGAGATCATTGAGGACGAAAACGCCAGCCAGGAATCAAGAGATGAAGCCAATAAAAAAATGATAGAAATGGTAGAGAGGACCGACTGTGAAGTGAGAATTGAAACCTTGATAAAAAACAAAGGTTTTGAGGATGCACTTGCAGTATTCGCCGACGACGGCACTCTTGATATATGTGTAAAAGCACCGACTCTTACAGCTTCTGATGTTGCCAAAATTGCAGATATCGCATCAAGACAAGCCAATATAGAAATCAGCGACATTACGGTCAAGAATATTTATTGATGGTTATAGCTTAAAATGCAGGCCTTCCTGCTAAATAATATGGGGACAAAAGTCAGAAAGCCAACAAAGGATTGATATTGCCCACATATGATGATATAATGGTTTTACCTGTTTATAGAAAAGATCACATCAGGTATGTAGTGGATTCAGAATATTTCGGCAGGGAGGGATTTGAATGGATGATAGTAATCAGAGTGTTGTCAACGAGTCTGGTGCAGTTAAGATATCCGAGGAGGTTGTTGCCATAATTGCCGGCATCGCAGCCATGGAAGTTCCCGGTGTGGCTGGTATGAGCGGCGGCATAGCCGGTGGAATAGCCGAAATGCTGGGAAGGAAAAATTTATCCAAGGGAGTAAAAGTCGAAGTTGGCGAAAAAGAAGCAGCTATTGACCTTTATATTATTGTAGAATATGGCTGCAGGATACCTGATGTAGCTTGGGAAATACAGGAAAAGGTTAAAAAAGCCGTGGAAACAATGGCAGGTCTACATGTAGTTGAGGTAAATATACATATTCAGGGCGTTAACATAGAAAAGGACCACAAGAAGGACAAAAATGAGGATGATGGATCAAAGCTAAGATAAGCATGCTGCAATCTTCATGTCGTTTTATATGTTTGTCCTGCAAAAATATTAAATTTTTATTAAATATGGAGATAAAATAATATAAACCCCATGAAAAACCGCTACCTGTACGAGTTATATCCGGTTACCGGACTGGTATGTTTTTCACCTAAAGGGTTTATTTTTTCTATAAAATAGAATATAATGTAAAAGGATGAACATACGTGAAGATAAAGTACAACAGGTACAAAAGAGGAGGTTTTGGTATGAATCTATTTTTCAGGGTTTTGCTCACTATCTATGCCATTATCCTGGCAGTAATTTCCGTTCTTTCTATGATAGTCACAATTAAACCTGATGTTTTTCTGGATATATCGAGTTATATGTATTATAATATATTGACGGCAGGCCGCGGGGCCTCTTTTGCGATGTTTTTTCTATCGCTGGTTATTTTTGGGTTGAACATAACATATTTATTTTCGGGCATCAGAATGAGCAAGGATAAAAAGGGTGTAAGCAAGTATACTAATATTGGAGAGATTAAGATTTCATTGAACTCAATAGAGAACATTGCACTGAATGCCTCCAGAAGGTTAAACGGTGTAAAGGATACGAAAGCTCATGTTTCAAAATCGGAAGATGGTGTTTCCGTCACGATTAAGGCAGTTGTACTGGCTGACATCAACATACCGGATGTTTCCAGCGATATTCAGGTGAAAGTGAAGAATTCGATTGAGTCGGCAACAGGTGTAAGAGTTAATGATGTAAAAGTTATGGTGGAAAACATTTATGCCGGATATAAACCTAGACTAGAGTGAAGTTGGGGGTATTCATAATGGATAAGGAAAAGCTTATTCAGTTTTATATGACACATCGTGGAGGTATCAATGGCGCTCTGACAGGTTTTGTAATATCTGTGCTTGTGCTGACTATTGGCCTTTTCAGGACTTTATTTATTGTGATTTTTGTGGCGTTAGGGTACTTTCTGGGAAAAAAGCTTACAGAGGACTCAGATTACATAAAGAATCTTTTGGACAAAATATTACCACCAGGTATGTACAGGTAGATGCAGATTGTAAGTTGCAGTAGATTTAGTTGGGAGGTAGAACTTGAATGGGAAGACGTGCATCCAGGGAGATTGCAATGAAATTGCTTTATCAACTGGAGTTTCAGAAGGAAGACCGGGATGAACAGCTAAATGCAGTTTTGGAAGATAATAGCCTCACGGAATCGGACAGGGAGTATATAAAGGATGTGGTTTATGGAGTCTTGAATAATATAAGTGATATAGACAAGACGATAGAGACCAATGCAAAAGGCTGGAAAATCAACAGGATTTCCAAAGTTGATCTTGCAATCCTGAGGCTGGGCATATATGAGATAGGTTTCAGGGAGGATATCCCTTACTCGGTGTCTGTCAATGAAGCAGTGGAACTGGCTAAAAAATACAGCGGAGAGGATGCAGGGTCGTTTGTTAACGGCATTCTCGGAAAAGTGCCAAAATCAAAGGAGTTATTATTGTAAATCTTGGAAGAAAAGGGGTAAAATGCTATTAGTGGTCTGAATCAGAAGTGTGCGATGAAGAATGGGGAAATAGTTTCTTTGTTCTTCATTTTTATTATTTACGGGACTTTGCTTAAGAGCATCCTGGTTTGAGGTGGAATCATGCGGTATATATTGTCGGTATCGGAAATAAACAGTTACATAAAAGATGTGATATCAAGGGATCTTATCCTGTCCAATCTCTGGGTAAGAGGTGAGATATCAAATTATAAGTATCATTATTCGGGGCATATGTATTTTACCTTGAAGGATGAGAGCAGTGTCCTCAAGTGCGTTATGTTTAAATCCTATGCTTCAGCCTTGAAATTTCAGCCGGAAAATGGTATGAAAGTTATAATAAAGGGATATGTTTCGGTTTTTGAGAGAGATGGACAATACCAGCTATATGTGGAAGAAATGCAGGCAGATGGCCTGGGAAATCTTCACCTGGCCTTTGAACAGCTCAAGAAAAAGCTCCAGGAAGAGGGCTTGTTTGATCCATCCCACAAAAAAAAGATTCCTCTTATGCCGGAAAGGATAGGAGTTGTTACATCTTCCACCGGAGCTGTTATCCGTGATATTATTAATGTGGTAAGCCGCAGGTTCCGGAATGTGGAAATCAAAATCTTTCCCACGGCAGTACAGGGTGAGCAGGCGGCAGGACAGATATCCAGGGCCATACGCAAGCTGAATGAGCTGAATTGTGTGGATGTGATCATCGTTGCCAGGGGAGGAGGTTCCCTTGAAGAATTGTGGCCGTTTAATGAGGAAATTGTCGCCAGAAGCATTTATGAATCCAAAATACCGGTAATATCGGCCGTAGGTCATGAAACCGATTTTACCATAGCCGATTTTGTAGCAGATCTTCGAGCGCCAACTCCTTCAGCGGCAGCAGAGATAGTAGTCCCCGAAAAGTACATGATGGTGGACAGAATACAGAATTTGAATTCAAGGCTCAAAAATTCTTTGATAAACAGCATGAAAATGAATAAAATGAGGTATATAAAAGTAATGAACCGGTTGCCTTTCCGCCAACCCTATGATAGGGTGTATCAGGAGCGCATGAGGTTGGATGTTTTGGGGAAATCCATGTACAAATCCCTGCTGCTCATCAAGAGAAAAGCTGCTTCCGACTTCGGACTGCTGGCCGGGAAGCTTGACTCCCTCAGCCCTTTGAGCATACTGGCAAGAGGCTACAGCATAGCAAAGCAAGAAGGCAAGGGCAAAATCATAAAATCGGTAAAGGATGTGAACACAGGCGACAGGGTAAGGCTGGAAGTAAGCGACGGGGAGATTAGCTGCGTGGTTGACGGTATAAGTGATAAAAATGCTTTTTTTAAATAAGTGCGTAAATTTATTGCGATAGAGATTTGAAAGCTGTGTAAAATTGATGCGGCGGTCTATTTGTTTGATGCATTGCTGCGAAGCTCTTTGTTATTTTATTGTTATTTTATTAATAAAGAGAGAATAAAAGTGAGCTGGAACATGAATACATCGCAGACCAATATGGGGACTGTATCAAAAAAGGTGAAAGGATGGAATTGAAGCTTGCCGGAGGAACAGGTTTGCATTCGATGGACATATGGCCTCTGTCGCAGCATAATACAAGATTCGAACGATTGAGAGGGTAATATTATGAGCAAGAAGGAAAAGAAGTTTGAAGAAGCAATAAAGGAATTGGAAGAAATTGTTGAAAAACTGGAAAAGGGTGATTTGTCTCTGGATGAATCCATTGAGTTTTTTCAGAAAGGTATAG